>CAYGRF010000077.1:0-13592 GCA_964352275.1 uncultured Caulobacterales bacterium | reverse complement strand
CTAAGGTTCATCCTGAAGAACCGGAGAAACAAGCCTCTTATGCGCTGCGCGCGCTTTCTTTCTCAAGTTCTTGCTCGAAACTTAAAGGGGCGCGGCGGTGAAATGTGCGGGCGGTAAGATAGATAATCCCAACCCATAGACCGAGAATTGAGAAGAAAATCAAAAATTGCCAGACGAGGTAGCCGGGGTGAAAGACGTCGCCCCGTCCCGTGAATATCCAAAACTGTTCCAGCAAAAATTCAATGATGATAAAAGCTGGAAAGGTCAAAAGAATAACGGCGCTCATGGCGATTCCCACATAAGCCGGTCCGCGAGGCGCGTGAAAACGTCGATAGGCAGCAATATAGGCCCGCCGCTCTGTGCGCTCGCCCACCATGCCGGTTTCCATACGGTAATCAAAATCAGCGGCGGCATCCAGACTAATGTGGCGATAAGCGAGTATGGCACGCCCCCAATAAATGGCGGCGATAATCGCAACAAAAATCATAATCCAAAAAAATCCACTGGGCATAAGTGTTATATTGTACGCGCGGCTATCAACCGCAAGTCTTGATATGTGTTTTGACCAGAAACGCCTTGGAAATTTTTGCGCCCTAGTGTTACGCAGTCTTACAGACAACCGGAGATCTTTATGACGCCCCGTTCCCAAACTCCCCGATCCTTGGCTATTGCCAAATCATGGAAGACATTAAACTTCGGGAGCCTCTTTTCCGCCTTTCTCTATCCAGCGCTGGGTTTGATTGTTTTAGTCGTCATGATCGCATTGGCCGCGTTCATGTCATCGCTGAGTTTGCACTGGTGGTATTTGCCGCTCGGTCTGTCGGTTGTTGGCTTATCCATCCTTATTTGCAATGCCGGCATTGGCCCCTTACACCGGATCATGCAGCATAAAGCCGGAGAGCTGACAGCACCTGCGCAGGTGATAACCATGATCAACCTCATGATTGCCATGCAAGGTTCCGTCAAAGACTGGGTCAATTATCATAGTCAGCACCACCGGTTTGCTGATCGTCCGGGAGATCCGCATAATCCGGCGGAAGGTAAACTCTGGGCGTGGACGGGATGGATTATTTTCCGCGATGAAATAGATATGAAGCGGCCCATGCCGATGTGGCTTAAAAATAGCCCGGTTATTGTGTTTATGGATCGGCATTATTTGGCGTTTTCAATCCTGCTGCACTTCGTATTGCCTGCTGTGATTTACGCTATTGTCTGGGCGATGGGCGGCTCGCTTGTTCTCACCGCAATTCTGCATGCCTGTATAGTTATTGGCCGCGCCGTCCAATTTCACGCGACGGTTTACGGGATTAATGTTCTGGGTCATCTCAAGACGCCGAAATGGGCGGATTATGTAATGGCGCTTTTGACCGGCGGCGAAGCGTTTCATGACCACCATCATGACGAGCCGCAAAGCGCACTCCATTTACCGCGCAAAGGCATTTGGAACCGGTGTGTCGATTATAACGGCACGCTTTTGCTAATTTACGAAAAGCTTGGCTGGGCGCGCGGCCTGAAAATCGCAAAACAGTTTGCTTAAATTGACGGCCCTTTTATACCTGTGCTTTTCATACTAAAGAGATATTCATGACTGACCTAACCCCCCGTATTGCCCTCATATGCGGAAGCCTGCGGGCTGACTCGATCAATTTGAAACTGCTCAAAGCGCTACAAAAAAAGATAAAGGCGGCTGGCGGTAAATCCTCTTATGTCAATCTCGATACATATGACCTTCCGCTTTATCACGGTGATTTGGAGACGCCGGTCGGGGTGAAAAAACTTATCCGGCGCCTGAAAAGTTTCGACGGCGTCATTATTGTGACGCCGGAATATAATGGCGGGTTGCCGCCTGTTCTCAAAAATGCGATTGATTGGACAAGCACAGTCGAGACCGGACATATTTCCGGGCCTGTTTACGGTATTGCCTCCTGTACGCCCGGCCCGATGAGCGGAATTATGGTCATGCGCCAGCTCCAATTTATTTTGATGCGCCTCGGAGCAGAGCTTGTCCCGCAGCAAGTGGGTTGCGGCTTTGGCGGAAAAGCGTTTGACGCCAAAGGGCATTTAATCGCCCAGCCTGCCGTCAGTTTTGCGGATAAAATGATTGCGCAAATGTTTGACCGTATTGCGCGAAAGGCGGGCTAAGCCGCCAATGGCAAATCCGAAGAAAAAGCTCCCGAGGCCCAAACTCACCCGCGCGGAAATCGCGAAAATTTACGCTGCACTCGCGAAGCTCGACCCCGCCCCGCGCACAGAGCTGAATTATTCCAACCCCTATACGTTGGTTGTGGCTGTCGCTCTATCGGCTCAGGCCACGGATGTCGGAGTGAATAAAGCAACCAAAGCCTTATTTGGGGCAGCAGATAGCCCTGAAAAAATGGTCGCCCTTGGGGAAGATACTGTCCGGAACTATATTAAAACTATCGGCCTGTTTCGCACAAAAGCGAAAAACGTTGTGGCATTATCCCAGATGCTGATTGATGAATTTGGATCCGTTGTGCCCGACAACCGAGACGATCTAGTGCGGCTTCCCGGCGTTGGCCGCAAAACCGCCAATGTTGTTTTAAACGAAGCGTTTGGGCAGCCGACCATGGCCGTCGATACCCATATTTTCCGCGTCTCAAACCGGACCGGCATGGCACCGGGAAAAGATGTGCTCGAAGTGGAGCATAATCTGCTCCGTGTCACACCAGAAGACTATGCCCTGCATGCGCACCATTGGTTAATCCTCCATGGCCGTTACACATGCGTTGCCCGGAAGCCGAAATGCTATAATTGCGCGATCAGCCATATTTGCAAATTTAAAGACAAAACACCTGCCGCCACCTAACCGAGCCGCCGCAAAAGTGCCTTGGCCAGCAACTGAGCGCCTTTATTCTCGCCGCCTTCGCCCGGAGCGTGAGCCAAATATAAATAGGGCTCTATCATTTCCAGTTCAATGAGTTTTAATCGCCCATCAAGCCCGCGTATAAGATCGACCCGCGCGTAAAGCGGCGTATAGTCAAGCGCGTCTAGAACAGCGCGGGCGGAGCCGCGTTCCTGATTAGAGGGCGCGTAAGTTTCTTCGGTCCCGCCGTAACTGGACTGGATACGGTAATCGCCTTTTTTGGGGCGCTTTTGTACGGCGTGTGAGAACTGCCCGCCAAAGTAAAGGAAGGAATATTCGCCCTCGTCAAGAACACTTGGAAGAAAGGCCTGCACCATAGTTTCCTCAGGCGGTAATTCATCCCGGCTTGGAAACGGATCGCCCTTTGTGTAAAGAACTTGCCGCCACGCCCCGCCGCCAATTTGCGGCTTTATCACAACCTTGTCTGCGCTCAGCGCGGTCATCGCTTTTGCCACGCCCGATTGCGTCACACGATCAAGAGTATAGGTTTCAATAACCGGTGCGCCCATCTGTTTCAAATCGTCCAAATAAGATTTTTTGGCGTTCCACCGCAGAACATTGATTGGATTAAATAAACGTGTTTTTTCGGCGGCTGCCTGCATTTCATTCAGAAAAGCCGCTTCATTGTCTTCAAAATAATCCCACACAAAAAGAGGCAAATAGGCGTCATATTGATCAGCGTTTTGCGCCGCTTCGCGCCAGCGCAGAAGCCCCAATTCCATCCCTGCGTTGGCAAAGGCCGGGGTGAGCTTGCTCATTTCTTCGTCAAGTTCAAACACATCAACTCGTTGATCTGTACTCGCGGGAAGAAGGTTGTCTGATACTAAGACCGCGATCTTTTTCATGTTTCGCCTTTTGATTTGATAATTGCGCTACCCCGCATAATCGGTTAGGCGCGGGCCAGCAAGACTTTAGACTGGCCCCGGATAGAAGAATGACATGAGCACCGATTTTGACATTGTAGGGATAGGCAATGCGATCATGGACGTCATCGTACCTATCTCTGATGCACAGCTGCAAAGTCTGCGCATAACCCGCGGCGCTACAACGCTCATTGACGAGCCTCGGGCCTTAACCCTTTATGATGCTTTTTTGAGAGCCGGTGAAAACCCACTAGAAATTGCGGGCGGTTCCGGAGCCAACACAGTTGTCGGTCTTTCACATCTTGGGCTTCGAACCGGATTTATCGGCAAAGTTGCCAATGACTCCCTAGGCGAAAAATTTGCTGCGGGCATGCATGCCGCAGGCGTTTATTACAGAACGAACCCTTTGGTAAACGCAGAAAAAACGGCGCGCTGTATGATAGCCGTCACCCCCGACGGAGAACGCTCAATGAGCACATTCCTCGGAGCGTCAGTGTGTTTTTCCGAAAGCGATATTGATCCTGAAATGATAAAAACAGGTCGGGTTTTATACCTTGAAGGCTATCTTTATGATCGGCCTGAAGCAAAAGCTGCGTTTACCAAAGCCGCCGCAATTGCCAAATCGGCGGGACGTAAAGTGGCGCTGACATTATCAGACGGTTTTTGTGTGGATCGCCACAGAGACGATTTTCAGCAGCTTGTGGATAACTCTGTGGATATTGTGTTTGCCAATGAAGCCGAACTTTTATCGCTATATGAATGCCTTGATTTTGATACAGCTTTAAGCCAGCTCTCGCGCAATTGTCCGGTTGTATGCGTCACCCGGTCAGCAAAAGGTTCCGTCATTGTCGCGGGCGCAGAACGGCACACAATCCCTCGTGTGCCTGTGGGCAGTATTGTGGATACTACAGGCGCAGGTGATCAATATGCGGCAGGGGTGCTCGCGGGTTATGCACTGGGATTGTCGTGGCCGGATGCAGGCCATTTGGGAAGCCGCTGCGCATCAAACGTCATCGCGCATTACGGCGCGCGGCCTGATTTGCTCCGGCACCATCTCGAAACTGTCTGAAATTTAATTATTTACCGCTGCATATTCAGCTTGAGTTAAACAATGACTGGCTAGAGATATGCAAGACACATCGCGGCGTAAGCGCCGCAAAAGGATATGCAATGAAGAGATGGATAAAAACGGCATTAATGATCACGCCTAGCGTGTTTCTGCTTTCGCTGGCGACCGCGCAGGTGCCGCAGCCGCAAATGACGCGTAATGCTGCCATCACTGCGCCCTTTACAGACCCGCAAACAGTCCCGGCCGACTTAGCGCGTATGGACGCAGCCTTAAATAACACAGCAAGTTTCTCTGGGCGTTTCACGCAATACGGCGCAGACGGCTCTGTTGATAGCGGTGCAATCTATATCCGCCGTCCGGGTAAAATGCGGTTTGAGTATGACGCGCCAAACCCGCTTTTGATTGTATCTGACGGCGTGACACTCGTACAGCAAGATAAGGCACTGGAAACAGCAGACCGGGTGCCTTTGGCCGCAACACCGCTTAATTTCTTTCTGAAAGAAGATGTTAACTTGGCACGGGACACAGAGGTCATCAGCCTGATTAAAACCCCCACCGAGATGCGCGTTACGGCGCGCGATGGGAGCGGCGAGGTCGAAGGCGACATCACCATGGTCTTTGAAGCCCGAAATCTGGCCCTTAAAGCGTGGCTCATTGCCGATAGTTTTGGCGGAATTACGCGGGTCGAGCTTTCAAACCTGCAATATAACCAACGCATTGATCCCCGCTTGTTCATCCTGCGTGATGACAACCGCAGGGATCGCAGGCAGCGGTAATCAACAACCCGGCTTGACGCCGGGTATTTTCACGCGCATACAGAAATTTCATCAAGACCAGCTGAGGGACAGGCCCTTTGACGCTGGGGCAACCTTGTTAGTGTGCATTTTGTACACACAGATGGTGCCAAATCCTGCGAGCGGTTTTACCCTCGGAAGATGATAGCAGGTCGCTCCCCTCTTCCCTCGCAGATTTGACGCCCATTGGAGAGCCATATGGCGCGCGATATTTCGGCTGATCTCGGCGATGTAACCCTGGAGCGTGGCTGCGTTTTAAAAAACGATGTGGTAACTGGACGGCTTTACGGGCCGAAAGACGCGCCGGTGATTATTGTTCTGGGCGGCATTTCGGCCAGCCGCTTTGTTAGTGATAACGGCCAAGGCGGACGCGGATGGTGGTCTCCATTGGTGCGTCCGGGCGGCCCCGTTGATACAAACAGGTTTCAGGTTCTGGGCTATGATTTTGCGCCGGGCGTTGAGAGCGATAACCGCCCGGATTGTATCACGACCCAAGATCAAGCCATGCGGATGAAAGCTTTACTGGATCATAACGGGATTGAACGCGCGGCGGCTATTATCGGCTCCTCCTATGGCGGTATGACCGCTTTGGCGTTTGCGCAAAATTACCCAGAACGTGTGGGCCAGCTTTGTATCATCGGCGCGGCGCACAGGCCTTACCCGATTGGCGTGGGGTGGCGCGGGATTCAGCGGCGCGTTGTGCGCCTCGGGATTGCGGCGGGCCGTCCCAAAGACGGGTTAAAACTTGCGCGCGAATTGGCCATGACAACATACCGCACGCCGGAAGAGTTTTCAGACCGGTTTGCTTTAAACGAGACATCAACGACGCCGTCACAATTTGACATTTGCAATTATCTGGGCTCGCGCGGTGATGCGTTTGCTGATTTGATGGATGCAGAGCGGTTTTTAGCCTTATCGGAGTCCATCGACCTACACAGGGTTGACCCCGAAAAAATTACCGCGCCGACACTCTTGATGTCAGCAATATCAGACCAACTCGCGCCGCTGCCGGATATGCGCGAGCTGCGTGACCGCCTAGGGGGGCCGTCTGAACTCTTTACCTTTACCTCGCTGTTCGGTCATGATGCCTTCCTTAAGGAGTTTGATATGATGGCACCCCGGCTTGAAGCCTTTTGTCAGACATTGGGATGAAAAAGTTTCGACTATTTCTTCAGAAACTTGCCAATACTTATGGTATTTTCTTCTGTTTAACACTCATACTATTCTTAATTATAGTGCCTATTGAGTGGATTATGGAAAAGCTATCATCACGGACAGGAACTGTTCAAATTGATTGGAAATTGCTTTTTTTGGCTGTTTTCTGTCTTCCGCTTATTGTAACGATCATTTTGGCTTTCTTTGATGGGTTGAAGTGGATGCTCCTTAAATTTAGGCATAATCATGACCAATAAATCCCAACAAACTCGCGCGGTGCAGGCCGGCATCGGCGAAGACCCGGCTTTTAATGCGGTGGCTCCTCCTCTGCATACATCGACCACATTTGTCTGGCCCAGTATTGAGCAAAAAGGCCCTTATGATTATGGCCGCACGGTAAACCCGACCCGTGATATTTTACGCAGAGCTCTCGTCGATCTCGAAGGCGGCGCAGACGGAGAGATTACCGCCTCCGGCATGGCCGCCATTGATTTGGTGTTTAACTTAATCACGGCTAATGATCTCGTGATTGCGCCGCATGATTGTTACGGCGGCACGCACCGACTGCTGACTCACCGCGCGCGCCAAGGGCGCTTCAAAGTGGAATTTGTCGATCAGGGCGACTTGGATGCGTTTAATGCGGCTTTGGATATGTCGCCAAAAATGGTTTTGATCGAGACACCGAGTAATCCGCTTATGCGGATAGTCGATATCAAAATGCTAACCGCAAAAGCGCGAAGCGTTGGCGCATTAACCGTTTGCGACAATACGTTTTTATCACCGGCGCGGCAAAATCCGCTGGCACTGGGATGTGATATTGTCATGCACTCAACAACAAAATATCTCAACGGTCATAGCGACGTGATTGGCGGCGCGGTGATTGCCGCTGATCCGGACGTGGCGCAAAGCCTACGGTGGTGGGCGAACTGCACGGGCGTGACCGGCGCGCCGTTTGATAGCTGGCTAACCCTGCGCGGGCTTCGCACCTTGCATGCCCGCATGAATGTACAGGAAGCCAATGCGGCCGCTTTGGCGGAATTTCTGGCCGCACATGACAGCGTTGATCATGTCTATTACCCCGGGCTGAAAAGCGATCCGGGATATAGCCTGATGCAAAAACAGCAAAGCGGCCCCGGCGCAATGCTCAGCTTTGAGATTAAAGGCGGCCTTGAAGCTGCGCAGACTTTTGCGACCAATTTGTCTTTGTTTTCCTTGGCCGCTTCACTGGGCGGGACGGAAAGCCTGATCTGTCAGCCCGCCCGTATGACGCATGGAGGCATGGAGCCGGAAGCGAGAACCAAGGCAGGCATTAAGGATAATCTTCTGCGCGTCTCTGTTGGCATGGAGGCCCTAGGCGACTTGATAGCCGATTTTGAGAATGGTTTTGCTAAATTATAGTCAAATTTAGCATAAATTTTGCGCAATCAGCTTGCAAACAAAGCCTTCACCCGCAAATTTTTCTCTTGTCCATACCTTGTTTTTCTGTCTAAAGAGTATCTGAAAAGGATTATAATGCGGCCTGACCCACGATATAACGACCCGAAAGTCAAAGTAGCCACCCGGACGCAAGCACCGCTTGCGCCTGCCGCTGTACTTATCGGACTTCTATCACTTATGGTGCTCCTGATTAACGGAGCGATGAGCGGGATATAGGGCGTATGAAACCTAACACTCACCCGCTCCGAAATGAGCGGGTTTTTTTGTGCTTTGTCGGTGTTACTAGAGGGCAAAAGTAGACGTAAAAGCCGCCACGGTGGTAACAATAATAGTCAGGATACTGACGGCGAGAGGAAACAGATTATGAGCACAAAACGCTCAGACGCCATTGTTAAAGGGCCGAGCCGCGCGGCGGCGCGGGCCATGCTGCGCGCCGCCGGGATGGATGATGAAAATTTCGAAGGCCCGATGATCGCCGTGTTTAATACGTGGACCAATATGGGCCCGTGCAATATGGATCTCGACAAACTCGCAGTGCCTGTCAGAGCCGGTATTCGCGCCGCTGGCGGTACGCCCATAGATTTTAATTCCATTGCTGTTTCAGACGGCATTACTATGGGCAGCGAAGGCATGCG
Organism: uncultured Caulobacterales bacterium; assembly: GCA_964352275.1. GTDB lineage: Bacteria > Pseudomonadota > Alphaproteobacteria > Caulobacterales > Maricaulaceae > JACOMS01. Next base: position 4,755 of record CAYGRF010000077.1, on the reverse strand, counting down.
CGCGTCTTTGATGAGCCGCGAAGTTATCGCTGATTCCATTGAACTTGCCGTACGCGGTCATTCGCTAGACGGCGTCATTATTTTGGTGGCGTGTGATAAGACAATCCCGGCTGCAGGTATGGCGCTCGCGCGTATGAATATTCCGGGCGTCGTGCTCTATGGCGGATCGATTATGCCGGGTAAGCACAAAGGCCGTGATTTATCGGTTCAGGATGTGTTCGAGGCTGTCGGAGCCTGCGCGGCCGGTATTATCGACGAAGCAGAATTAAAGGACATTGAAAAAGCCGCCTGTCCCGGCGCCGGAGCGTGCGGCGGGCAATTTACCGCCAACTCTATGGCCATGGCCATGACGTTTTTAGGCCTCTCGCCCATGGGCGCAAATGATATTCCGGCAGTGCATGAAGATAAGAATAAATCAGCATATTTGGCGGGAAAAACCGTTGTAGAATGCGTGCAGGAAAACCGCCTTCCGCGCGAAATTGTCACTCACAAATCCTTAATGAATGCGGCAATTGCCTTATCTGCGACGGCGGCGTCAACCAATGCGATTTTGCACTTGCTCGCGATCGCCACAGAGGCAGGCGTGAAAGATTTCGATATCGACGCGTTTGATACAATCTCCCGCAGCACACCTGTGATTGGGGATTTAAAGCCCGGCGGACGCTATATGGCCTATGACCTTTACGAAGCCGGCGGCTCTGCGCTCATCGGGAAACGCCTGATTGATGATGGCCGCATTGATGACGCGCCGACAGTCACGGGGCAAAGCCTGTTTGCCGAGATATTAGAGGTACAGGAAAGCCCGGGCCAAGACGTTGTCCGCACATTCAAAGACCCTGTCAAAAACCGGGGTGGCTACGGTATTCTTTATGGTGATTTGGCTCCGGAAGGTTGCGTCGTCAAACTCGCCGGACATGGCGCGCTGTTTTTTGAAGGTAAAGCACGCGTGTTTGAGAGCGAGGAAGAGTGTTTCGAGGTTGTACAAAATAACGGCATCAATAAAGGCGACGTGATCATTATTCGCAGTGAAGGCCCGGCGGGCGGGCCGGGCATGCGCGAAATGCTTGGCGTGACAGCGGCTCTTGTGGGACAGAATTTAGCCGACCATGTGGCCCTGATTACAGATGGCCGTTTCTCCGGCGCGTCTTACGGCTTTGTTATCGGTCATGTTGCGCCCGAAGCGGCGCATGGCGGGCCGATTGCTTTTGTCCGGGACGGCGACGTGATTACAATTGACGTTGAAAAGCGCTTTATCAATGTGGACGCAGATCTCGCAGCGCGCGCCAAAGGCTGGAGCGCTCCCGCCCCGCGTTACCCCTCTGGCGCTTACGCGAAATATGCAAAACTTGTCGGCACAGCGTCCAAAGGCGCTGTCACCTCATTCCCATTTGAATCAAACTAAGGACCCCTCATGTCACTCGATATTTATTACGATAAAGATTGTGATCTCTCGATCATCAAAAAGAAGAAAGTCGCCATTCTCGGCTTTGGCTCCCAAGGTCACGCCCACGCGCAGAACCTCTCTGATAGCGGCGTTGACGTTGTTGTCGGCCTGCGCCCCGAAAGCGCGACAAACAAAAAAGTGAAAGCGGCAGGTCTGAAAAGCATGGCCACCGCAGACGCCGTTAAAGGCGCGGATGTCGTTATGGTATTGACGCCGGATGAGCACCAAGCCCGGATATACCGCGAAGATATTGAACCGAACATCAAAGAGGGCGCTGCGCTTGCCTTTGGACATGGCTTTGCCATTCATTACGGGCAAATTGCGCCGCGCCGCGATCTTGACGTGATTATGATTGCCCCCAAAGCACCGGGCCACACCGTTCGCAACGAATTTGTCAATGGGCGCGGCATCCCTGATTTAATCGCCATTGCGCAAGATGCCAATGGCGGCCATGCGCTCGAGCTTGCTAAATCTTATGCCTCCGCGATCGGCGGCGGGCGCACGGCGATTATCCATACAACCTTTAAAGACGAGACTGAAACCGACCTGTTTGGTGAACAGGCTGTTCTCTGCGGCGGCATTGTGGAGCTCATTAAAATGGGTTTTGAGACGCTTACTGAGGCCGGGTATCCGCCAGAGCTGGCCTATTTCGAATGCCTGCACGAAACCAAACTTATTGTGGATTTGATTTATGAGGGCGGCATTGCCAACATGAATTACTCGATTTCAAACAATGCGGAATATGGTGAGTATGTGACCGGTGAAGCCGTTGTTAATGAAAGTTCCCGCGCCGCGATGCGTCAAGCGCTTAAGAACATCCAAAATGGCGATTACGCGAAAAGCTTTATCCTAGAAGGCGCGCTCGGTTACCCGTCCATGACGGCCCGCCGCCGCAACATGGAAGCCCACCAAATCGAGCAAATCGGCGGTAGTCTACGCGAGATGATGCCGTGGATTTCCGCCAATAAGATCATCGATAAAGAAAAAAATTAAGGCCAGAGGCGAGACGCGTTCCGTTAGGGCGCGACAGGGAATGAGACAATGACCACAGCTATGCAATTCGCCAAACAGCAAACGCAGGTGTTTGAAAACCGTGATCCGAAATCGGGCGCGCAGCTACTCCTTGAATCTATTGCCGCGCAAGGCGTGGATATGATTTTTGGTTATCCGGGCGGCGCGATCATGCCGGTTTATGATGTCCTGCCAAAAGTTAAAGAACTGCGCCACATTCTTTGCCGCCACGAGCAAGGCTGCGGCATGGCCGCTATCGGTTATGCCCGCGCTACCGGTAAGGTCGGCACCGCCTTTGCAACATCCGGCCCCGGCGCGACGAACCTTGTCACCGCCATTGCCGATGCCTATCTCGATAGTGTTCCGGTTGTATTTGTCACAGGTCAGGTCACATCTGACTTGATGGGCACGGACGCGTTCCAAGAGGTGGATATTTTCGGAATTACGCTCCCGATCGTCAAGCACTCTTATATCGCCCGCGATCCCGCCGATATTCCCGGCATGGTGGCTGAAGCCTATTTCATCGCCGCCGAAGGCCGCCCCGGCCCGGTTTTAATTGACCTTCCCAAAGATGTTGCCAACGCTCTGACCACAGAGCGTCATAAATGGCGGCCTTACCCCAAAGTCAAACCGGAAATGGGCCAAAGTGACTGGATCAAAAAGGCGGAAAAGCTCATCCAAGAGGCCAAAAAACCGCTCTTTTATATTGGCGGCGGGATTGCGCAAGGTGACGGTGTAGCCGAGCTGCGCGATCTTGTTGAGCGCACGGAAATCCCTGTGGTTTCCACCCTTAAGGGTTTAGGCTCGCTCCCGTCAGATCACCCGTTCTATCTGGGGATGCTCGGTATGCACGGGCTGAAAGCCGCCAATTACGCCGTGCAGGAATGCGATCTTTTGATCGTTGCTGGCGCGCGTTTTGACGACCGCGCCACCGGCAAACTCGACACGTTCGCGCCGGATGCGAAAGTCATCCATATGGATATTGACGTGGCCGAAATTGATAAGCTGCGGAAAACCAATGTCTACCTCGACGGTAGCCTGAAGAAAAACCTCGCAGCACTCAATCCGGGGCGCTCCCGGTGTGATGAATGGCGCAAACTCTGTTTTGATCGCCGCACAGAACATGAATGGGATTATAACGCGCCGGGCACTATGGTTTACGCCCCGAAATTGCTTCATGATTTATCCCGCCGCGCGCCCGATAGCGCAATTTTCACCTGTGATGTCGGGCAGCATCAAATGTGGGTCGCTCAGCATTGTTATTTTGACGATCCCAAAGACCACATCACCTCCGGCGGCCTCGGCACGATGGGCTTCGGACTTCCGGCTGGCCTCGGGGCTAAGCTCGGCGCGCCTGACCGTACGGTGATTACGGTATCGGGAGACGGGTCGATCATGATGAATATACAGGAACTGGCGACTTTGTTTCGCTATGATATTCCGGTGAAAATCGTCCTGCTCGATAATTCCGTATTGGGCATGGTGCGCCAATGGCAAGAAGTCTTCTTTGATAAGAATTACTCCGAGACCAACCTATCCGATAATCCCGATTTTGCGCTTGTCGCCAAAGCATTTCAGATCGATGCGTTTACGGTCAATACGCGCGACGAAGTTGACGCCGGGATTGACAGATTGCTGGCCGCCAAAGGCCCGATCCTGATGCACGTCAAAATCGACCCGAATGAAAATGTCTGGCCCCTCGTCCCGCCGGGACGCAGCAATGCCGACATGATGGAGCGGTAGGGTGCCAATTATTAAACATACTTGGATTATTTGGCTTGCTCTGATTTTTCAGGGTCTGATCGGCGTGGTAGCAATTGTAGGGTTTGTATTTGCAGCAATCGTCGAACCACAAAGGGTTTCGGGCACGGGCACAAATATGGGAACACCAATTTTTACATTTTTATTTTACTTTCTATCGTTTTGGGTTTCAGCTTCGCATTTGAGGCTCAGTTTACAGTTGAGAAAGAAATCAAAAATCGATGGAACATTTGAATGACCCAATTACAACGCGATAAAACCTTCGAACCTTCGGGTGTTAACGGCACGCTTAAGATCGTTTTGCACGATGTCTCCGGCACGCTTATACGCGCACTCGGCACCATTGAGCGGCGAGGATATGATTACCGCGACGTTCATTGTACGCAGCGCGTCGATGGCGATTTTGATTTGCTCGTCCATATTGAAGACACAGGCGGGCCGAGCAATCTCAATACACTCTGCAAACAGCTCGAGCGACTTTACAACGTCGTCTCAGCCGAGAAGGTTGGACGGCGTAAACGCGCGGAGCGCGCTTGATG
>CAYGRF010000076.1:0-13741 GCA_964352275.1 uncultured Caulobacterales bacterium | reverse complement strand
GCTATGAAACGGTTCTTTGAAGTCCGCGAAATGCCCGGCCTTAAAAAGAAACCGTCCACATCCGAATTGCTCGATTGGCTCAAATTACTGCTGGTCGAAGACATTGATCCTGAAACGCTAAAAAATACCGATCCGAAAAAACTCATCCCGCCGCTCCACGGCGCGCTGCTGAAAAACGAGCAAGACGTCCATTTGTTCGAACGGCTTGCGTTCTTGTCCCGCCGCGAAGGCGGATAAATCTCAACAGGGTTTCCGTACAAAAAGGCTTCACCAACATCACCCATCTCGACGGCGGTATCACTGCTTGGAAAAAGGTCGGACTACCGCTCAAGCAAGTCGAATAAATTATAGACATGTCATAATAGCTGTGACTAGCCCGCAGCGCCAAACCCGTGCATAGACGCGGTATGAACACACTATCCATTCTCAAAACGCGCGCCGACGCCCTCGCCTATGACGCGCAAGACCCATTAGGCGGGCACAAAGACCTCTTTAAAATCCCGGACGGCATGACCTATTTGGTCGGCCATTCCCTCGGCCCGGCCACGCATAGCGCGCTCGCAGCGCTCAAAAACACCGCCGAGCAGGACTGGACACGCGAGATTGTGCGCGGCTGGAACAGCGCTGATTGGATTAGCCTGCCCCAAACCGTCGGCGCGAAGATCGCTCCGCTGATTGGCGCAGCCGAAACCGATGTGATCATCTGCGATTCTGTGTCGGTAAACCTGTTCAAACTCGCGGCCAGCGCTTTGCCGCTTACGGGCCCGAACCGCCTCATCATTGAAGATGACGAGTTTCCAACGGATCAATATATCGCCAAGGGCCTGTGTGATCTGTCGGGAGCCATCTTTGACAGGGTGCCCGCCGGAAGCGCGCTCCATGCCATGAAAGGCGGCGGCGTTCTGATCAAAAGCGCCGTGAATTACCGCACGGCAGAGATCGCGGATATGGCGGCCTTTGAGGCTGCCGCCAAAGCATCCGGCGCGCTCATTGTTTGGGATCTCAGCCACGCAACCGGCATCACCGCGCTGGACTTACCCGGCTGCGGCGCGGCGCTGGCGGCGGGATGTACCTATAAATATTTAAACGGCGGCCCCGGCGCGCCCGCCTTTATCTATGCGCGCAGCGGCATAGCTGCAAAACTCCAATCCCCGCTGCCCGGCTGGCTTGGCCACGCCGCCCCGTTTGCATTCGAGAATGACTACAGACCCGCAGAAATGGCCGCGCGTTTCGTGGCCGGAACGCCGGGTATTTTATCGCTGTCTGCGCTGTCAGGCGCGCTCGATGTGTTCAAAGATATCGACATGACGACCTTGACGGCAAAGGCAAGAATTATGAGCGAAATGGTGCTCTCCCGCGCCGCGCAAATGGGCCTCAAAACCGCATCTCCCTGCGATCCCGCCCGGCGCGGCGGCCATATCAGCCTGATCCATGAGAACGGCTACCCGGTCGTGCAAGCTTTGGCCGCGCGCGGCATAATGGCAGATTTTCGAACGCCGGATACAATCCGCTTCGGCCTCTCCCCGCTTTACTTAAGCCTCACCGAAATATGGGACGTCATGGACGCTCTTGAGGATATTTTAGAGACGCAAAGCTGGGACAGGCCGGAGTTTAAAACGCGCGCAGCGGTGACGTAAGAGCGCAACTGGCTCCTCCTAAGTCATTCCTGCCGAGTGAAACACGAACCGGGATTTCATAGACATGATGCACAGATCGCTTAACGTCTCCCTTGGGGATAAGTCCGCGCGACTTTAGGCGCTGCGGGATGAGGGGCGCGGAATGGCTGCATTCGATACGGTGTATCGAATGCAATGGAGCGCTGACACCGCTTGCGGTGTCAGCTTGCATTTCGCCGCCTTTGTTCGCTTCGCGCGGCGACTTCATGCCCGGCTATTCCAGCCTTCGCAATGAGCCGACCTCTCCCGGAAGGGAGAGGTTATAAGAATTTATGCAGGCAGGCGTTAAGTTTCGTTTTCAAACTTTCCGGCCCGTTCATGCACCGAATAACCCGCCTGCGCGCCCTCATCACCCGACCCAAAATGCGCGTCGAGTTTGCCCAACAATTCAAGCCCGCGCTTTCTGTTGCCTTTAGCGGCAAGCAAACGGAACCGGTTTTCCATATCAAACTCCGTAATCGCGCGGGTTGAAAACTCTTCGAAGAGTTTGTTCAAGCTAATGCCGCGCCGCGCCGCAAGCGCGCGCAAGCGCTCATGCTGGTCTTCGGGCAACCGAATAGTCAATGTTCCCATGACGCTCTCCTTTGGCTTAAGAACTCTCCGGCGTTTTGGATGGTTAAATCCGGAAAGCTCAAATCTCCATTGTTAAAATCCCGCTTGTTGGCGGTGATAATTGTGTCCGCGCCCCCTGCGAGCGCCAGTTCGATGAGATGATTATCGGCTTCATCCCGTAAATTTGGTCTCCAGAGGAAATAAACCGACACCCACTCACATGTTGATAAAAACGCGTTCAGTAAGTCCTGTTTTTCGTCCTCATTTAAAATGCACAGCGCGGTAATCCGATCCCGCCCAATAACATCCTCATACTCCCCCAAGAGCGCATTTCCCATCAAAGGCGTTATCTCGCCCAACAACGCCAATCGAAGGATATGACGCGGCGCACCATGATGGTTCATCAAAGCCGACACGAATATATTAGTATCAATGACGACTTTACTCATAAGAGTTTGATAGCATATGTGAAGTCACAATGCAAGTTTGAAGTTCGCGTCGCTACCCCTACCTTCTTGGGTGGGAAGACTTGACTTAACAACTATAGCTCAACCAGTCAAAAAAGGGATCCAGTTTTAAATTCACTATGGATACAGGCTTTCGCGAGTTTGAGCAAAAGCCCCATGATGTACACATAGCCCATATCGTAATGTAAACCTATAAGTTATCAAAAAACTCTGGATGTATAGTGACCTCTTCAACCAACTGAACAGACACGCCGAGGTTTAATTTTTTGAGTAAATCACAAAGGGCGTCTCCATCAATTAAATCGATAGTAGGAGCTCCGTCCCTGGTTGCTTCACGCTTTGCTTCTGTAGAAAAGGTTCCGGTAGTAATCACAAGCCCTTTATCAGCTCGTCCGGTCATTGCGCCCCTAAAATCGCGTATCGTTGACGGGGAGACTGTTCCTTTGTAGCGTTTGCATTGAAAAAACACTTGAAAAGAAACTAATTCCATTCGCAAAACGCCAACCCCGTCAATTCCACCGTCACTAGATTGTCCGGTAACTTGGACTTTTACGAATCCGGATTCACGTAAAATCCTTTGACTTAAGCGTTCAAATGCTGAGGGGTCCATTTTCTTTAGGACACTCAAAAGCTCTAAGTTCCATTCTAAATCATCTGAAATTGAATCATCAGCCTCTTCATCAATACCGATTTTTTTCTTTTCTGCTCGTTGTTTTTTGTAAATAGATTTGATTTTATCGTGCAGCTTTGCGATTTCAGCAGCACTTAAGTCCCGGCCTCGTGGCATAATGCTCCAAGTACCTTTTTTTGTGTTCGTTATCGCACCATATTTTTTAAGATAAGTTTGAGTCCAGCGCAGACGATAAGCGACTTCGGTCATTGGACCATCGTTATGCAATACGTCCAATGCAGCGTCGTCGAAACTTCTTAGTTCGGAGACTTTTTCATATATTTCTTGATTGGAACCAGAACCGCCGAGCGACTTTAATGCTGTAAGTACGTCAGAATACATATCTTTGTATGCAGGTAGATCTTGCTTAGATTTCTTAATCATTGTTAACCGTCATCCATCTTAAGCGCCGCGATAAACGCTTCTTGCGGGATTTCCACTCTCCCGAACTGTCTCATCCGCTTTTTCCCCTTTTTCTGCTTGTCGAGCAGTTTGCGTTTTCTGGAGGCGTCGCCGCCGTAGCATTTGGCGGTAACGTCTTTGCGGATGGCAGCGATAGTTTCGCGGGGGATGACTTTGCCGCCGATGGCCGCTTGGACGGGGATTTTAAACAGATGGCGTGGGATGAGGTCTTTGAGGCGTTCGACCATTTGGCGTCCGCGCGACTCGGCGCGGTCACGGTGAACCAGCATGGAGAGCGCATCGACGGGATCGCCGTTGACGAGGATGCTCATTTTTACAAGATTGCCTTCGCGCACGCCTATGGCTTGGTAGTCGAAACTGGCATAGCCTTTGGAGACAGATTTCAAGCGGTCATAGAAATCAAACACCACCTCATTGAGCGGCAATTCATACTCCACCATGGCCCGCGAGCCCACATAAGTCAGCGCGGTTTGTACGCCCCGGCGGTCTTGGCAGAGCTTTAAAATACCGCCGAGATACTCATCCGGCGTCATAATAGTCGCCTTGATCCACGGCTCATGAATCTCTTCAATCGCCATTACATCCGGCATATCGGCGGGATTGTGCAGAAGCATATCGTCTTCATCCCCCCGCATCTTGAGCGTATAGACCACAGACGGCGCCGTCGTGATGAGGTCGAGGTCAAATTCGCGCTCGAGGCGCTCTTGGATAATCTCGAGGTGGAGCAGACCTAAAAACCCGCACCGGAAACCAAAGCCCAGCGCAGCGGAGGTTTCCATCTCATAGCTGAAACTCGCATCATTGAGACGCAACCGCCCCATAGCGTTGCGCAGGTCCTCGAAGTCAGCCGCGTCCACCGGGAACATGCCGCAGAATACAACGGGCTGCGCTGGTTTAAACCCTTTTAGCGGGGCCGATGTGGGTGTTTTGTCATCGGTGATCGTATCGCCCACAGCCGCATCAGCAACTTCTTTGATCGATCCCGTAAAAAAGCCCACTTCGCCTGGGCCAATCGATTTCACATCTTCGGGCTTGGGCCGGAACACGCCGACTTTATCAACCACATAGCTAGCGCCCGTATTCATGGTGCGGATGCGCTGCCCTTTGGTGATCGTGCCCTCAATAACGCGGAACAGAACAATCACCCCCATATAGGTGTCGTACCATGCATCGACGAGCATGGCTTTGAGCGGCGCTTTCGGATCGGCCTCTGGCGGCGGCGGCAGACGCGTGACGATGGCCTCAAGCACGTCTTCGATGCCGATACCGGACTTGGCGGAACACTCGATGGCGTCGCTGGCGTCAATGCCGATCACGTCTTCGATTTGTTCCTTCACGCGCTCGGGTTCAGCCGCCGGAAGGTCAATTTTATTGAGTACAGGCACGATCTCGTGGTCGTGCTCAATCGCTTGGTAAACATTGGCCAGTGTTTGCGCTTCAACCCCTTGCGAGGCATCCACCACCAATATTGAGCCTTCACAGGCCGACAAAGACCGCGAGACTTCATAGGCAAAGTCCACATGGCCGGGCGTATCCATCAAATTGAGAATATAAGTTTCGCCGTCTTTGGCTTTATATTCAAGCCGCACGGTTTGCGCTTTGATCGTAATGCCGCGCTCTTTCTCAATATCCATATTGTCGAGCACCTGCTCTGACATTTCGCGGTCGGTGAGCCCGCCGGTAAACGCAATCAAGCGGTCGGCCAGCGTGGATTTACCATGGTCAATATGCGCCACAATTGAGAAATTTCGGATATTTTTCTGCTTGATTGTCATAAGGTCAGCTTCTAGCGCTTTTGCACGGCCATGCAAGCGGCGAAGGCGCGCGGGGCCTTAAATTTACGCGCCTGTTACGGCCCCCTATCTAAGCCGCTTGAGCAGGCTGCTCGTATCCCAGCGCCCGCCGCCCATCGCCTGCACATCGGCGTAATAAGCATCGACGATTTTGACCATATCGAGCTTAGCGCCGATCTGCTCGGCGGTGCGCATGGCAATGCCCAAATCCTTGCGCACCCAATCTACGGCAAAACCGAACTCATATTCATCCCGGCCCATGGTCGAGGCGCGGTTATCCATTTGCCAACTTTGCGCCGCGCCCTTGCCGATGGCCTCAACCACCGCATCCACATCCAGTCCGGCTTTTTGCGCAAAATGCACCCCTTCGGCCAGGCCTTGGAGTATTCCGGCGATGCAGATCTGATTGACCATCTTTGTGAGTTGCCCTGCCCCGCTCGGCCCCATCAATTTTACCGCTTTGGCGTAAGCCTGCATAACGGGCAAAGCGCGGTTAAAATCGTCATCATCACCGCCGCACATAATGGTAAGCTGGCCGTTTACGGCCCCCGCCTCTCCCCCGGAAATCGGCGCGTCAACAAAGCCAATGCCTTTGTCTTTGGCCAGCGCGTGACAGGTTCGCGCACATTCGCTTGAGGCAGTGGTGTGGTCAACCATCACCGCGCCGGACGGCATCGCGGCTAGGGCCGGTTTGGCCACATCATAGACATCTTTGTCATCACCCACGCAGAGCATAACAAAATCCGCCCCTCGCGCGACCTCTTCAATCGAGCCGCATGCCGTCCCGGTATACTCTGTAGCCCATAGGTTTGACTTCGCTGCCGTGCGGTTCCACACGGATACACTGTGACCCGCCGCCGCCAAATGCCCGGCCATGGGAAACCCCATCACGCCCAAACCTAAAAATGCTACATTTGCCATCTGCTGTCTCCAATCGCTTGATTCTCATCGCTACTGCCTTAAGTGTAGGAAATAGACGGCGCCCATGATAGCGTCATCTTTACAGGGAGGTGGCCGCTTGTGGACGTAGTTGTGACATGGCAAATGTGGGCCACAATAGCCATCGTCGCCTGCGCCGTTTACCTGTATTTCCGTGAGCAATTCTCGATTGAGAGCATATCGGTAGGCATTATTGTCGTGCTTTTGCTGTTCTTTCATTTTTTTGCGGCCCCCGGCACAAACTTAAATAGTCAATCGCTCCTCTCCGGCTTTGCCGCGCCCGCCCTGATTACGATTATGGCGCTGCTGGTCGTTGGCCAAGGGCTGTTCCATACGGGCGCGCTCGAAGGCCCAGTGATGCGCATCAATAATGCCCTGGACCGCAGTCCCAGGCGCACATTGAGCCTGATTTTCGCCGTCGCTTTTGGCGTGTCGATGTTTATGAACAATACGCCGGTCGTGGTGATGTTTATCCCCGTATTAACGGCGATGGCCTCGCGTCTCCGCCAAGCCGCCTCGCGCTATATGATGCCGCTCAGCTTTATTTGCATCTTGGCTGGTATGACCACATTGATCGGTTCATCCACCAATCTTTTGGTCAATGATGTCTATACACGGCTGTCCGGCGAATCTATGGGGTTTTTCACCCAATTCGGCCCCGGCATTGTCCTCGCCGCCATTGGCGCTGTCTACATCGTTATATTCTCACCGATATTGCTGCCCAAGCGCAATAATTTAGAGACGGAAATTAGCGAAGAAGGCCGCCAATATATCGCACAAATCCGGGTCACACCGGATCACCCTCTTAACGGGGTCAAGCCCATTGCCGGCCTGTTTCCAGCCCTTAAGACCGTGACCGTGCGCATGATACAGCGCGGCGAGCGTAGCCTCTTGCCGCCCTTCGATGACGCGCTCGAGTCCGGCGACATTCTGATTATCGCGGCAACCCGCAAAGCCCTGCGCGGACTGTTATCGTCCGACCAAAAATACCTCGAAGGCATGCTCAATATTGCGGGCTTTCACGATGAGAGTACAACCTCCCCCACATCAGAGACCATCGTCATCAGCGAAGCCGTCATCGCGCCCGGCTCGCGTATGGTTGGCCGCAACATCGAACAAATCGGGTTCCGGCGCGAAACAGGCTGCCTGGTGCTCGGCATACAGCGCCGCTCGCGCATGATCCGCAGCCGGATGCTCGATATACGCCTTGAGGCGGGTGATGTGTTACTGCTCTTTGGGTATGACGCCAATATGAGTTCACTGCGCAATAACCGCGATCTTTTGCTGCTGGATTGGTCAACAACAGAGCTGCCCGATATTCGGCGCTCTGTGATCGCCCGTATAATCTTCGCGCTGACTATCGCTGCCGCCGCGCTGAGCGTTGTGCCGCTAGAAATTGCCGCGCTGACCGGCGCTATGGCGATGATTGGCTCAGGCTGCTTAAATGTTCGCCAAGCCATACGCGCTCTGGATATGCGTATATTCCTGTTAATCGGTGCGGCGTTTGCGATGGGGCTTGCGCTTGAAGCCACGGGCGGGGCGGCTTGGATGGCCATGAAAACCGTCGAGACATTCGCTCCCTTTGGCAATCAAGTTTTGATCGCAGCGCTGTTCCTCATTATCGCGGTTATGACCAACCTGATTTCCAATAGTGCAACCGCGCTTTTGTTCGCGCCGATCGCTTTATCTGTCAGCGAACAGGCCAATATTGACCCTATTATTTTAGTATTAACGGTCATTTTTGCCGCCAATTGTTCCTTTGCCACGCCGATAGCCTACCAAACCAACCTGCTCGTGATGGGGCCGGGCCGGTATAAATTCAGCGATTTCGCCAAATTCGGCGTCCCGCTCATGCTGTTAATATGGGCCGCCTTTAGCCTTATGATCCCGCTATTTTTTGATATTTAACCGGCCACGCTAACTGGACCTTAAAGCCTCTCTGTTATGTACATAGGGCAAATGAGAGGCGTCTGTGGAACATATCGAAAAAATATTTGGACACATTGACCATGCGGGTTTGTGGATTTCCCGCATATTTAATGTCGTTATCGCTGCGCTTATTGGATATGCCGGATTTAAGGTGTTAGCAGTTTTTGGCTATAGCGGCATGGCGCAATTCTCAGGCGCGATCCTGATCACGATGATTGCAATACCAATCGTTTGGCTGGCCCTCAAAATTCTATCCTTTTTTAACGCTTAAACAAAATCACTAAAAATCACGAACTGATGAAATTATATCAAAATCCGCCTTGCATATAGCATGTATACATAATATATTTTAAGCATGCTTTTGAAAAACAATGATCTGCTCGGCACACTCATTCATGACGTTGCATATTTATTGCGCCGAGACATTGATAGCCGCCTGAAACCCTATAATCTGACACGCGTCAAATGGCTGGCTCTGGGCGTCATTGAGCGTAATGGCCCTATGTCCCAGACCGAACTGGCTGACGCTCTGGAGCTTGGCACAGCCTCAGTCGGCCGATTAGTAGACAGGCTTGTCGAACGCGAATTTGTTATCCGGCAACAAGACCCCAATGATCGGCGGTCATACATGCTGGAAACCTCCCCCACGGCAGAAGCCCTCATGCGCGATGTCACCAGCGTCACGGATGATTACAAAGCAGAAATATTGACCGTGCTTAACGACAGCGAAATTTCCGCGCTTCGGTCCGGCTTATCAAAGTTGAAAACGGCGCTGACCACGGCTGCCTCCGCCTTGGTAGCTATGACATGGACCGCCGCCCATAAAGCAGAAACGGCCGCCTCTCTCGCAAGCGATTTCGCCGCCATAATTTAACACAAAACATCTAACACAACTGGAGACTAAAATGATTAAAATATATTTCAACGCCTTTGTCGGCACCTGCCTTTTAATGTCGATTATCGGCGCCTTATTTGTTGTGACCGTCTACGCGGTTCTAGTGATGTTCCACGCGCCGCATAATATTGAAATTGCCGGAGAAATTATAGCGCTGATTGCAGTCTTGATTGCTTCTATTTTCGTGTTTCGCACCACTATAGAAACAGAGCGCGATTTGGCTAACCCGCAATAGGCGGGCAGAGTCTCGGCGTTCTTAACGGCCAGTCACTGGCCGTTATATTTTTAGTGCCATGCTGGATTTCTAGGGTATAACTACGGCATGACTCGTCCGTTTAATCCGCAGCGCCTTCAATTTTATATGACGGTACCGACGCCCTGCCCTTACCTTCCGGATCGGCTTGAGCGTAAAGTTTTTACCGAACTTGATCCGCTGAGCGGGCCGCACCTGAATGACTACCTGACCCATTCCGGCTTCCGGCGATCACAAAATGTGCTTTACCGCCCGGCCTGCGAGACCTGCCGGGAATGTCAGTCCCTACGCGTGCGGGCCCATGATTTTGCGCCGTCGAAATCAATGCGAAGAGTGCTAGCCCGCAATCACGATTTGACCCGAAAAATTGAACCCGCCGAAGCAACCCGGGAGCAATTCGCGCTGCTGCGGAAATATTTGCAAATGCGCCATGCAGGCGGCGGCATGTCGGATATGGATTTTGTTCGCTATGAAATGATGGTCGAGGAGTGCGCAGCCGCCACAACCATCGCCGAATACCGTGATGAGCACGGCCATTTGGTCGCCTGTGTTTTAATCGATATTCTGTCCGATGGTCTGTCGATGGTATACAGTTTTTTCGACCCCAATATGCAGCGGCGCAGCCTTGGTAAATTTATGATTTTGGATCAAATCCGACGCTGCCACGATATTGGTCTGCCATTTCTTTATTTAGGCTATTGGGTGCAAAGCAGTCCGAAAATGGATTATAAGGCACAATATCAACCATGCGAAGTTTTGGGCATCAATGGATGGACAGCGCTCAATAAATAGCTGGACGGTAAACAATAAGGGGAAGCCAATGAAACGCAGGCATGTTCTGGCCGTAGCCGCAGCCGTCGCCACGGGTAGCGGCGTTGCTGCTGTGTTGGGCGGCGACCGCAAAAAAAGTAGTAACACGCCGCTCGCGGTGGGTGATGGCGCCTCTGCGCCGAATATCAGCCAAAACCGGCGGCAATTACGGATCGCAACGTCCTGGCCCAAAGACTTTCCCGGTCTTGGCCAGATGCCAAACCGCTTTGCTGACGCGCTGCGGCAAATGAGCGGCGGACGGCTTGACGCCAAAGTTTTCGCCGCCGGAGAGCTGGTCGGCGCGCTGGAATGTTTTGACGCTGTATCCACAGGCGCAGCGGATATGTACCACGCCGCGGAATATTACTGGCAGGGTAAATCCAAAGCCTTCTCATTCTTCACAGCCGTTCCGATGGGTATGACGCCCGCTGAAATTATGGGCTGGGTCGAGTTCGGCGGCGGGCAAGAACTCTGGGACGCGCTATCCGCTGACTTTAACATCAAACCCCTCCAAGCAGGCAATACAGGTCACCAAACCGGCGGCTGGTTCAAGCGCGAAATCAACACCCTCGAGGACTTTAAAGGCCTGAACATGCGCATTCCGGGACTGGGCGGCGAAGTCATCAGGCGGCTTGGCGGCGCGGCCGTGCGGCTATCCGGCGGTGAGATTTATCAATCCCTGCAATCCGGCGCGATTGACGCCACGGAATGGGTCGGACCGTGGAACGATTACGCGTTCGGGTTCTACCGCGAAGCACCCTATTATTACGCGCCGGGGTTTCATGAGCCCGGCTCAGCGCTCACGCTCGGGATCAACCTGGATGTCTGGAACAGTTTCAGCCCGTCTGATCAAGCCATGATCAAATTTGCCTGTAAGGCCGCCAATGATAGCAGCCTCGCGGAATATACGGTTGAAAATGCCCGCGCGCTCAAAATCCTTAAAACTGAGCACGGCATAGCCCCGCGGTTTTTCTCGGACGAGATTATGGCTGAAATCGGCCGGATCAGCGAAGACGTTGTGCGCGAATTTGGCACGTCCGATGCCCAAACCCGTAAGATTTATGAGAGCTACCTGAGCGCGCGCAATACGTACCGCGGATGGACGGAAATAAGTGATGGCCGCTATATTCGCGCTCGTGAAATCGCGTTAAACGCAGCGCAATCGGGGCCATAATATGAAATACTGCCAACAGCCCCGAAACCCATCGAATCACCTGATACAGAGAGTATTATGAGCGAGGTTCTTCATACGGCAGGCCTAGCCCTGCGCGGTATAGGATGGGGATTGTTTCCGGCCCTTGCGCTGCCCATTATGCTGCTGTCCATGCCCAAAAGCGTTTGGGTCAGACATATTGCGGGCGATATAATCCGCACCATCGACACCGCCAATTACGGCATCGGTGAAATCATCAAATGGGCCTTACCTGTTTTGGTTCTGACCACAGCTTTTAGCGTTTTTGCTCTCTCTATATTTGGCCTGTCATGGACGAAACTCTTTGAAAGCGCAGCCTATTTACATGCCTCAGTGATCATGCTCGGCGCGGGCGCGACATTGCTCGCAGGGCAACATGTGCGCGTTGATATTTTCCATGCCAATATGAGCGTTCCCATGCGGGCCTTAGTGGACTTTTGCGGGTTTTATCTGCTTATGCTCCCTGTTTGCCTAATTATCTTGTGGGACTCGCAATCCTTCGTAAGTTTTGCATGGCGTATTTTTGAAGGCTCTGCGGAAGCTGACGGTATTCGCGGACAATTTTTACTCAAAACGCTTCTGCCATTGTTTACGCTCCTGATGATAACACAAGGCCTTGCCATCGCGATGCGCGCGGCCTTGGTTCTCACGGGACATGCCCCGCCGGAGCGCCCGCCGCACACGCCGCCGCTGTTCGGCCGCGCCGCGCATACGGACATAAAGGAAACCGGGATATGAGCCTTCCGGAAATCCTTGCCCTCGCTATGTTTGGCTTCGCCTGTCTTGGGCTTATGGGCGGCTATAATGTTGCGTTCACCCTTGCGGGCGTCTCGCTGATTTTCGCCGCCCTCGGCATGGTCACCGGAACATTTGACGGCGAGTTTCTCCTATCATTGCCAGGGCGCATCTATCCGTTGATTCTGCGCGAAATCCTTATCGCGGTCCCGCTCTTTGTGTTTATGGGGGTCATGCTGGAAAAATCCCGCATTGCCGAAGATCTTCTGGAAAGTATGGGCGATTTATTTGGCCCGATGCGCGGCGGGCTTGGTATTTCCGTGATATTTGTCGGCGCTCTGCTGGCGGCATCCACAGGCATTGTCGGCGCAACCGTTGTGACTATGGGGCTGCTGTCCCTCCCGACCATGCTCAAACGCGGTTACGCCCCGTCATTAGCCGCAGGTTCCATCGCAGCGTCCGGCACGCTCGGCCAAATCATACCGCCATCAATCGTACTGGTTATCCTTGGCGACCAAATTTCAAACGCTTACCAAGAAGCCCAGCGCACCCACGGTCTGGACGCGACAGGCGTTGTCTCGGTTGGTGATTTATTTGCCGGCGCGCTTCTGCCCGGTCTTATTCTTGTCGGCCTTTACGCGCTTTATATTGCTGTCATAGCCTATTTCCGTCCATCCATGGCTCCGGCGGAGTCTTGGCCTGAAAACGTATCGCCGTGGAAATTTGTCAGGCGGACACTCACCGCCATGCTCCCGCCGATCCTGCTGATTATTGCCGTGCTCGGGTCAATCCTATCAGGCTACGCTACGCCCACACGCGGCGCGGCGCTTGGCGCGCTCGGCGCTATACTCTTGGCCGCCTATAAAACTGCGCCGCAGCCCATAGCCCGCAAAGCCGCATTCCTCGCAGCTTTAAGCCTGATTATGCTTATTGTTGTGGATCTGACCGGTGTCGATATGCGGTTCAATCAAGACGCTTGGACACCCTCCGAAATCATCACCGTATCTATAGCCATTGGATTTGCAGCGCTCTCAATCCTTGCCATCGGCGGCGCGCTCATCCCGCTTTTAAAGTCGGGGCAACTCGCTGATGTCTCGCGCACCACTATGCATATTACCTGTATGGTATTTGTTATTCTTATTGGCGCGACCGTTTTCAGCCTGATTTTCAGAGGCTTTGGCGGTGATGAACTTGTTGGGCACTTGCTGGCCTCCGCGCCCGGGGGGCAATGGGGAGCGCTCATGCTGGTGATGGTTGTGATGTTCCTGCTCGGCTTTTTCCTCGATTTTATCGAGATCACGTTTGTGGTTGTGCCGCTTGTCGCCCCGCCGCTGCTCGCGACCGGGATCGATCCGATTTGGCTGGGCATATTGATGGCGCTAAACCTGCAAACCAGTTTCCTGACAC
>CAYGRF010000075.1:8609-14215 GCA_964352275.1 uncultured Caulobacterales bacterium | reverse complement strand
CGTCAAACGGCCTCGCGGTCAAAGACGGCGAGACGCTGATTTTGGTCGATACGGCATGGGGCGAGATCGCCACGCAGACTTTGGCGGCGAAGCTGAGAACCGAAACCGGGCTGGATATATCGCAGGTCGTTATTACGCATTTTCACTATGACCGGCTTGCGGGCGTGGATTGGCTGGAGGCGCAAGGCGCGACCGTATTTACGCATCCCGAAACGCCGGGCAAAAGCGCGGCGCTCGGCACGCCTGTCCCCAATACATCTGTGGCGGGTTTGGCCGAGCCGCGTTCGCGCACCGCCCTCGGCCCGCTGGAAGTGGCCTATCCGGGGGCGGCTCATACGGATGATAATTTAGTGGTCTATCTCAAAGACGCCGGGATATTATTTGGCGGCTGCGCGGTACGCGCGGCTAATCATACCAGCATGGGCAATCTCGCGGACGCGGATTTATCAGCGTGGGGGCCAAGCCTGGCGTGGGTTAAAGCGGTGTATAAGGATGCCCGAATTGTGGTGCCCAGTCACGGCGCGCCCGGCAACGCCAAACTGCTTGATCACACATTGGGGCTTTTGGCCAAGACTGTGAATGCGGCGGCGGTTAACGATCAAGCCGGGCCGCCTAAATCCGGCAGTTCCGGCGAACCTGATCAAGAGCCTTAAGATCGTCTACATCGGTTAGCGTGCGCAGATAAGCGGCGCGCCCTTTGATGTTTCTCTCCACGTCGGTGAGGGCATTTTCGCTCGACCACCGTACATGATCAAATGCGCCGCGCGGGGCCGGACCGGCAAGTCCCATGAGCCAAAACCCGCCATCATCCGCCGGGCCGAAAACGGCGGCATTCCCGCGCAAGGCGCGAAAGCCCGCAGCAATATCCGCGCGCGTAATTTGCGGACTATCCGTGCCAATCACAAGCGTCGGGGCTTTGCGATCAAAGGCCTGCATAAGACGCGGGGAGAGGGAGCCGGAGACTTGCGCATATTGCGCCGTCCGGTCCCATGCCGGGATGCGCCCCATCCAGCGCGCGGGGGTCACGGCTAAAACGGTCTCCCATTCCGGGCTTTGCAGGGTGCGGATAATGCGCGCCGTCATCGCGCGGTAGAGGCGCTGGGCGTGGACAGGGCCGATGTCTGCGGCAAGGCGGGTTTTGGCACGTCCCATGAGCGGCGCTTTGGCAAAAATGATCAGGCGCGGACGGTTCATGAATAGGCTGTTAAAAGGCGCTCAACGCTCTCGCCGTTGAGATAGCGCCGCAGCAGCTTAAAATTACGCCAGCCCCGGCGGAAAAAACCGTCCCGTTCATATTTGTCCGCGTTGGTGAAAATCGGCGCGCCGAGCCTGCGGATGCGCGCCTTGCCAAGCGCGCGGATGATCGCAACATCTTCGAATAAGGGGATCGCCTCATATCCGCCAACAGCGTCATAAAGTTTGCGGGAGATCAGCAAGCCTTGGTCGCCGTAAGGCAGGCCAAAGAGAGCGCAGCGCCAGCGTACCAGGGCTTCTAATATACGGGCGGAGAGGCGGGAGCTATCAAACTTAAGGTCGAAATACCCGGCTTTGTCCGGATAGGATTTTATGTGCGCGCGGGCGCGCTCGTGCCAATCTTCGGGCAGGCGGCAATCGGCATGTACGATGAAAAGCCAGTCAGAGCCAGCCGCCCATGAGGCCCCGCGCCGTAATTGCTGCCCGCGCCCGGACGAGCCCATGGCGATTAGCGCGCCGTTTTGAACAGCGCTAGATAAGACCTTCGCGCTCGATCCTCCGTCACTGACGACGATGCGGGAGACATGCGGGCGTAAGTCTTGGAGCAATACAGGCAAGGTATTGCCGGGATTAAGTGTGGGAATAACCGCGCAAATCATGTGGTCTTTAAGCGGCAGAATATCCGGTCATGCAAGCCTGAATGTTTGGCGCATAAAAAAACCGCCTGTTGCGAGGCGGTTTTTGTAAGAGATGTTAGGTCGGTTACTCGGCTTTTTCTTTTACCTTTTCCACAGCTTTTTTAGTGGTCTCAACCATCGTGTCTTTGGCGTCTGTTTTGGCCGTGTCGACGAGCGTTTCCGTCATCGTTTCAGCGTCAGCCGGTGCTACGGCTTCTGCGGGAACCGGTTTTTTGCCTTCGATAAGGGTAATGCGGCAAAATTGACCATCGCCGATCAATTTACCTTCGCAGGTTTTGACGCCGAGCTGTGCGTCGTCATATTCCTCGCCGTGAAATTCTTCAGCGCGGATGGGAACCACACAGACGAGATCGCCGTAAATCGTAAAGGTCTCGCCGCCTTCATATTCACATGCCGCTTTGGAATCGATCGCAAATGCGCTACTTGCAAACATAGCGGTTAAAGCTGTCGCTGCCGCTATTGCTGTTAAACGAAACTGTGCCATAAGTTCACTCCTGTTAAAACCTTATACCGCCCCATAGCAGACCGGTGTGTTGCTAAAAAGGCCTGTACTGTAAAAATTGCAGGAATCAGGCCAGAAATGTCATATGTCAAAACTCTCCCCAGATTGGTCATTTGAAGCCCTCTATGACGGCACCGTTTGCGGCGTTGATGAGGCTGGGCGCGGACCGCTGGCCGGGCCAGTGGTCGCGAGCGCAGTCATCCTCGATCCGCATAACCTGCCAAAGGGATTGAATGACAGTAAGGCCTTATCGGCCACGCGGCGTGAACATATGCTGAATGAGATTATGGATAAAGCGTCCGTGTCCATTGGCATTGCCGAGCCGGAGGAAATTGACCGGATCAATATTTTGGCCGCGAGCATGACGGCGATGAGCCGGGCTGTGGCGGGACTGCCCCGCGAGCCGATTGCGGCCTTGATTGATGGCAACCGCATGCCGGATTTGCGTGTTCCAGGTCAGGCCATCGTCAAAGGTGATGCTCGTAGCCTCTCGATTGCGGCGGCGTCGATTGTCGCCAAGGTCACGCGCGATAGATTGATGGTGCTCGCGGACCGGCGCTATCCGGGTTACGGGTTTGCCGGGCATAAGGGCTATCCAACGAACGCGCACCGCGAAGCGCTTGAGCGCTTGGGGGCTTGCCCCATCCACCGCCGCAGCTACGCGCCAGTAAAAGCGGTCTTGCAGGCATAAGCCTGCGCGCCTATCGTTCCTATCCGGAGAGGACATTATGAGCGATACGCCGTTTTTAGACTGCTACGTTATGCAAGACCCGCCGCCGCCCTTGGTGCCGGGCCGGGCGCAGCGTGAGTGGATGGATGTTTTTGCAGCGCGTCAGCCCTATCGCTGCCTGCCGCTGACCATGGCCAATTCTGTGGGATGGGAAATACAGTGCCCGTTTGATATTACGATTGAATGGAACGGCGGCCCCGGCGCAGAGGATTTGACAATAACCTCAAACACGCCCGGCGCGCATGTAGACGGATTTGTCATCTCGCATTTTCGTTCCGGGATCGTGACGTTTCACACGGGCTATATGTTTCGTACGCCCCCAGGGTGGGCGGTTTGGTGTATGGGGCCACAAAACGCGCCCAAAGACGGGATCTTTGCGCTGTCCGGTTTGGTGGAAACTGACTGGCTGCCCTTTCCGTTTACAATGAATTGGCAAATGACGCGGGCCGGGCGAGTGAGTTTTGCCAAGGGCGAGTGTTTTTGCTTTTTAACGCTCATGGATCATGGGCGGCTTGACGCGATTACGCCCACCCTTCGCGCATTGTCGTCAAACCCGGAGCTCAAAGAAAACTACGCGCTTTGGCAAACCTCCCGCTCGGACTTTATCGAAAAATTAAGCGCCCATGACCCGAGCGCCGTAGAAGCAGGCTGGCAAAAACATTATATGCGCGGCGAGCAGGTTGGATCGGGCGGAGTGCAAGACGGTCATATAACCAAACGCAGGCTGCAAATGCCTGTCCGCAGCGACCCTAAAAAGGGTAAAAACTGATTGCCAAAAAAGCATATAATCCAAAAAAGCGCATAATAGAGTTTCGGCCCGTGGCTGCGCGGGCTATAAAGCTTTAAACCCGTAAAAAGGACAGACTATGGCCAGTAAAATTTATGATACAGCCGAAAACGCTATGGCGGGGCTGACATTTGACGGCATGACCGTCATGAGCGGCGGATTTGGCTTGTGCGGGATCCCTGAAAACCTGATCGCGGCACTTCGGGATAGCGGCGCGCAGAATATCACGGCGATCTCTAATAATGCGGGCGTGGACGGTTTTGGCCTCGGGCTTTTGCTGGAGAGCAAACAGATTAAAAAAATGGTCAGCTCTTATGTGGGCGAGAACAAAGAGTTTGAGCGGCAATATCTTGCGGGGGAATTAGAGCTTGAATTTAACCCGCAGGGCACGCTCGCTGAGCGTATTCGCGCTGGCGGGGCGGGTATTCCCGGCTTTTTTGTCAAAACCGGCGTCGGGACACTTATAGCCGAGGGCAAGCCCGAACGCGAATTTGGCGGCGAGATTTATATTATGGAGAGCGGCCTTAGGGCGGATGTCTCGATGGTCAAAGCCTGGAAGGGCGATGCGGAAGGTAATTTGATTTTCAACGCCACCGCGCGCAATTTTAATCCGATGATGGCAATGGCCGGCACAGTGACGGTCGCCGAAGTGGACGAAATTGTTCCAGTCGGCAGTCTTGATCCGAATTTCATTCACACGCCGGGTGTATTCGTTCAGCGCATTGTGCAGGCGAAATGCGAGAAACGCATAGAGCAGCTCACCGTGCGCCAGCGGGCCTCTTAATGGGGGCCTATGGTAAGCTTGTTGTATTTTTGGGGTTGCTCACTTTGGGTATCAGCATTGTGCTCTTTGTATGGGGATTTCAGATTTATCAACTCTCCGGCCAGACCATATTGGACATGCAGTTTACGGGCCGAACGCCTGCGATGGTCGAGCAGGTTTTATCAGCCTATCAGGGCAATGAAAGCGTAGCGATTTACCGAAAGGTCCAGCTTTTGGATATATTATATCCGCTGGCTTACGGCAGTTTCGGAGCGCTATGGCTATATATTTTGTTTAAGCCGTCAGCTTGGCGGTTTCTGTGCACTTTGCCGATCGTTTCGGCCATCGCTGATACGGCAGAAAATAATCTGTTGCGGGAGATTGTGGCCGGTTACCCGGAATTAAGCGCGGATATGATTGCGCGCTCAAGCGTTTATACTCAGGTTAAATACGGCGCGATCGCGTTGGCGTTGGTCGCTTTGGCGGGCGGCCTCATCCGGCGGGCAAACGCGCATCCTTCGAGACCCGGGCTTCGCCCGCCTCAGGATGAGGAGTGAGACATGAGGACTGTTAGGAGATAAATATGGCATGGGATAGGAACCAGATGGCGGCGCGGGCGGCCAAAGAGCTTGAAGACGGGTTTTATGTAAACCTTGGCATCGGCATACCGACGCTTGTGGCTAACCATATTCCTGACGATATGGATGTGACATTGCAATCTGAAAACGGGATGCTGGGTATGGGGCCGTTCCCTTATAAAGGCGAAGAAGACCCTGACCTGATCAATGCGGGCAAGCAAACCATCACGACCCTGCCGAAATCGACATTTTTTGATAGTGCCACCAGCTTTGCCATGATCCGGGGCGGGCATATTGACTTGTCTATATTGGGCGCGATGGAAGTAGCTGAAAACGGCGATATAGCCAATTGGA
>CAYGRF010000075.1:2101-8509 GCA_964352275.1 uncultured Caulobacterales bacterium | reverse complement strand
TTGTCTATATTGGGCGCGATGGAAGTAGCTGAAAACGGCGATATAGCCAATTGGATGATCCCCGGTAAAATGGTCAAGGGCATGGGCGGCGCGATGGACTTGGTGGCCGGGGTCAAGCGCTGCATTGCTTTGTTTGATCACACCAACAAACGCGGCGAGAGTAAATTTATCAAAGCCTGCACCTTGCCGCTCACGGGGCAGAACTGCATTGATATGGTGATTACGGATCTGGGCGTGTTTGCCCGCGAAGGCGAGCAAAGCCGCTTCCGTCTCAAGGAGCTTGCGCCCGGCGTAAGCGCGGACGAGGTTAAAGCCAAAACCGAAGCCGATGTCGTTTATGCATAGTCTTCCTCCGCCGCGAAGCGGGAGAGGTGGCCGCGTAGCGGACGGAGGGGGGCTGACTATTCAACGTATTAAAGACCTATCTCTTATGATTTGCCTTATTAGAGTAGCCCCCCTTCGACCTTTTGGCTCTCGCCAAAAGCCCACTTCCCCCGCTTCGCGGGGGCAGAATTATGTCTAAAACTCAACCCGATCTCATCATCGTTGGCGCGGGGCTTTCCGGTCTGCTGACCGCGTGGCGGTGTCTGGAGGTGAACCCGGAGTTATCTGTCACCGTGATAGACGCGTCGGGTAGAATTGCGGGCGATCATACATGGTCATTTAACCTGACCGATGTGCCGGACTATTTACGCGATTGGATAAAGCCGTTCATTGCTTATCAATGGGACCGGTATGATGTGCGGTTCCCAAAACGCCGCCGTACGCTTGAAATCCCCTATTGCACGGGAAATTCGGACACGCTGCGAGCGTGCGTGCAGCCGTTTATTGACAGCGGACGCTTAAAGACTGTTTTGAACGTCCGCGTGACCAGCCTTGAGCAGAATACGGAGACTGCATCGGTGACGCTCGAATCTGGCGAAATCCTAATGGCGAAATGCGTTTTGGATGCGCGCGGGTTTAAGCCCAATGATAATGTGTTTTTGGGCTATCAAAAGTTTGTTGGACGGACGGTGCGCACGAAAGAGCCGCACGGGCTCAAACACCCTATCATTATGGACGCCACCGTCGAGCAACTTGGCGGCTACCGGTTTGTCTATTGCCTGCCGTTTACCGACCATGAAGTGTTGGTGGAAGACACTTATTATACGGACGGAGACACCCTATCAGAAAACGCGGTCACTACTCGGATTGAGGACTATATCGCTGCGCAAGGTTGGGAGGTTGCCCAGATTGTGCGGCAGGAAAAGGGCGTTCTGCCGATTACGTTGGCCGTTGATAGCAGCGCCTCTGCTGAGCGGATATTGAAACTCGGCATTGCGGGCGGACATTACCACGCCGTGACGGGGTATAGTTTTCCGCAGGCCGTCAAAGTGGCTGACCGGATCGCCCAAACCGTGGATGCCCCTGCGCTGGCCCTGTCGGCGCAGCATTACCGGCATATACATGATGAGCGTTTTTTCCGCCTTCTCAACCGTATGCTGTTTCGCGCGGCCCAGCCCGAAGAGCGCTATAAAGTGCTCCAGCGGTTTTACGGTCTAAGCCGGGGATTGATTGAGCGGTTCTATGCGGGCACTTTGACGCATCGCGATAAGGCGCGCATCCTGTCAGGAAAGCCGCCCGTACCCATATCCAAAGCGCTCTATAATTTAAGCGAAAAAGCCTTCATAAAGAGAGAGCGCTCGAAAAGGACACAGAACGATGAGTAAACCCACAGCCATAGTTATCGGCGCCGGTTTTGGCGGTATTGCGCTCGCTATCCGCCTGCAAGCGGCGGGCTTTGATGTCACACTGGTTGATAACCGCGACAAGCCGGGCGGGCGGGCCTATGTTTATGAGGAAAAGGGTTACACATTTGACGGCGGGCCGACCGTGATTACCGACCCGGATTGCCTCGAGCAGCTTTTCACCGTTTCAGGAAAAAAAATCGAAGACTATGTCGACCTGCTTCCGGTTGCGCCGTTTTACCGTCTGCAATGGGAAGACGGGTATACATTTGATTATGATAATAATATCCCGGAGCTTGAGCGGCAAATTGGCGAGAAAAACCCGGCGGACGTTGAAGGCTACCGGAAGTTTTTCGAATATTCCAAAGACGTCTACCGCGAGGGTTATGAAAAGCTCGGCACTGTACCGTTTATGAATTTCTCGCAAATGGTCACGGCTGCGCCGCAATTGATGCGCCTTCAGGCCCAACGCAGCGTCTATTCCATGGTGTCAAAATTCATCAAGGATGAGCAGCTTCGCCAAGCCTTCTCGTTTCATTCTCTGCTTGTCGGCGGCAACCCGTTTAAAACCTCGTCGATATACACGCTGATCCACGCGCTGGAGCGCGAAGGCGGGGTCTGGTTCGCCAAAGGCGGCACCGGGGCTTTAATCGGCGGGATGATCAGACTGTTTGAAGATATTGGCGGCACGGTTCGTTTATCCACCGAGATCACCGATATTGATTATGACGGGACGCGCGTTACTGGCGTTGAAGCCGCTGATGGCTGGAAGTGCTCGGCGGATCTGATTTGCAGCAATGCTGATGTGGTTCACACCTATAGCCAGCTTTTGCGGAACGTCCCGCGCGGTAAATCATACGGCAAGGCGCTCAAGAAGAAATCCTATTCCATGTCATTGTTTGTGATGTATTTCGGTCTCAAGGCGCAGCATCCGGATATGAAACATCACATCATATTGTTCGGGCAGCGTTATAAAGAGCTCATTGCGGAAATATTCGGTAAAGGCGGCGAACTCCCGGATGATTTCTCGCTCTATCTCCATGCGCCGAGCGTGACGGATGATAGCCTCGCGCCGGAGGGCTGCTCGGCTTATTATGTGCTCTCGCCCGTACCGCATTTGGGGCACGCCGATATTGACTGGGACGTTGTCGGCCCGGCCTATCAGGAAAAGCTTTTAGACTATCTCGAAGAGCACGCCATCCCGAATTTGCGCCGTGATTTAGACGTGGTTACAACGCTGACGCCGTTCGGCTTCCGTGATGAAATGAATTCGCATTTGGGATCGGCCTTTTCCGTTGAGCCTGTCCTGACGCAAAGCGCGTGGTTCCGCCCGCATAACCGCGACGATGTCATCCCCAACATGTATATTGTCGGCGCAGGGACGCATCCGGGCGCAGGCATTCCTGGCGTGGTCGGTTCTGCCAAAGCGACGGCAACAGTGATTTTGGATGATTTCAAAGATCGGCTGGGCTAATTTGGACGCCATTACCCGACACGGCCATGAAAGCATAAAGCAAGGCAGTAAAAGCTTTGCCCTCGCCTCGCGGGTTTTGCCGCCTGCGCTGCGCGATGACGCCTCTATGCTCTATGCGTGGTGCCGCTATTGCGATGATGTGATTGATGGGCAGATTATGGGCCACGGCCAAGAGGCGGATTATAAGGTCGGCCAAAAGGACAGGTTAGAGCGCTTACGGGCGGATACGGCTCACGCACTATCCGGCGCGCCGACAGATAATCCGGTTTATGCGGGTCTTGCCCGCGTTGTCTCGGCCCATGCGATCGATCACCGCCATCCCTTTGACCTTCTCATGGGGTTTGAGATGGACGCCGAGGACCGCTTATATGAAACGGAAGGTGATATTCTGGATTATAGCTACCATGTGGCGGGCGTTGTCGGCGTGATGATGGCCAATATTATGGGCGTACGGGACGCGCCAACCCTTGACCGCGCCAGTGATTTGGGCCTTGCGTTTCAGCTCACAAATATTGCCCGCGACGTGATCGATGATGCCCGCGCCGGGCGAGTTTTTGTGCCAAGGTCTTTGCTGGAGGAACACGGCGCGCCGGTGGATCCGTCTGAATTGGCGCAGCCAGAAAACTGGCCAGCGGCGCACAAAGCGGCAACGGACTTGCTTGATGTGGCGGAGCTCTATTATGCATCGGCCAAAGTCGGGATTAAAGCCCTGCCGTTTCGCTGCGCGTGGGCGATCTCTGCGGCTTTGTCTGTCTACCGGGATATTGGCGGCGTGCTCCGCAAAGGCGGCCCGCAGGCATGGGAGTCCCGGGTCGGGGCCAGCAAACAGCGCAAGATTTTTCTGGCCTTGGCTGCCGCTCCGCCTGCGGCGCTTAAGGCTTTTGTCGGGGATATTCCGCGCGGCGGGTTTTACCAGAGACCGCTATAAGGTTTGCTACCGACCCAATTCTGTTTAAATAACGACCTTATTATTCGTGAAGGCTCTATGAAACGATTATTGGTAATCAGCGCGTGTTTGGCTTTTGGCTTTGTTGCCGCTTGCGATAATGCCGCTGCGCCGAAGCCCGGCGCGGAAGCCGCACCGCCTGTTAGCATTGCGGCAAAACCGCTAAGCTGGACGGAGCTTACCGGCGGGTGTTTTACTATGGGGCAGGCGGATTTTTACCGCGAAGAAGCCCCGCCTGTGCAGGTCTGCGTCGAGGCTTTCGCCGTCACCCAGACCGAGATTACCAACGCCAAGTTTGCGGCTTTCGCCAATGAGACCGGATATGTCACGCAGGCCGAGCGCGGTTCAAAAGCGGGCGACGGGGCTATGGGGATAGATGTGCCGCCAGGCGCGATGGTATTTGCGCCGCGCCCCGATGCGCGCTCGCTCATTGATGTCTGGCAATTCCGGGAGGGCGCGTCATGGCGTAACCCTGACGCGGCGATGCCGTTGGAGCTGACCGGCGCTCATGCGAATTTGCCCGTGGTACAGGTCACGATTGACGATGCGAAAGCCTATGCGGCGTGGGCAGGCGGGCGCCTACCGAGTGAGGCCGAATGGGAATATGCGGCGCGGGACCCTGTGCCGGACATTACGCGCGCGGATAAGTCCATCGCGCCTGAGGCGGCTAATACGTGGCAGGGCGTTTTTCCGGTTTTAGACCAGCAAAAAGACGGCTTTGCCGGAACTGCGCCTGTGGGCTCTTTCCCGCCAAATGGGGCCGGGCTTTATGATATGCGCGGCAATGTATGGGAGCTGACGCAAAGCGCCTATTATCCCGGTCACAATAGCGGCGCGGCCCAAGAGAAATTTCCCGGCGGGTACGACCCCGCCCAGCCCGGCATTGATGTGGCGGTGATTAAAGGGGGCTCATTCTTGTGTAGCCCGTCCTATTGCGCGCGCTACAGGCCCGCCGCCCGTCAAGCCCAAGACCGGTATTTATCCACCAACCATATCGGTTTCCGCATTGTCCGGGATGTTACCGAGGCGGTGGAGTAGCTTTCAGCACGGCTTTGAGGCGCTCCGGACTTTCGGCGTAAAGAAACCCGAACGCAACGGCCCCGTCTTTTCCTGTTGTGTGATGATGCAAGCGGTGCGCGTGGACGAGACGTTTCAAATATTTGTTTTTGGGCGAATAGTGAAACGGCCAGCGCTGATGCACCAGCCCGTCATGGACAAACCCGTAGAGCAGCCCGTAAACCGTAAAACCGAGCGCCACATACCAAAGCGGCATCCACCACAGGGTTCCCGCGATGAACAGTCCGGCGGCGATCACGCTGAAACACACCGCGTAAAGATCGTTTTTTTCGAACGGGCCGTCTGTGCGTATGTGGTGGCTTTCATGCCAGCCCCAGCCCGGGCCATGCATATAATATTTGTGAAACGCCCAAGCGAAAATTTCCATCACAATGACGCTGATGATCACAATACCGATATTGATCAGCACGCTCATGACCGGAGCCTTTTGCGCAGAGGCAGCCGCCACCACGGCTCGCTTGGATAAAGATGATGCTCGTGGTGATAGCCAAAGTGGAAACAGGTGAGCAGCGACAACCAACCCGGAAAATTATTTGTCCGGGCATTGTGCTCGTCAGCAAACGGGGCGCTGTGGCGGTGGGTCAGATATGTGCCGAAATAAAATAGCTGGATGGATGATAAAATCGCGGGGACAGCCCACATGATAATCGTGTTCACATACGCTGCTCCGAAGACGAAAATATAAACCAGTGTGAAACCGAGCAATATTACTAATTGCTTTATGCCGAAATATTGCGTGAAGAATTTGGCGTACCACGGCCAAAAATTGCGGGGATTGGCGGTGTTGAAATCCGGGTCTTTGGCGCTGCCGGGAAATGCATGATGATCCATGTGCGCGCGCCGCATAGAGCGCCAATCAAATCCGGCATAGACGAATAATATAGCTGTGCCGAGACCGGCGTTCAGCCGCGCATGACCCGGAAATAAAGACCCGTGCATGGTGTCGTGCGCCACAATAAACAGCCCTGTATACAGCCAGCATTGCACGGCAATCAGTCCGATCGTTATCCAAAGCGGCGCGGATACGTCATGGATAAAAACACTGTAAATGTGAACAGCTGCCCATCCCGAAATCACCAATGCGGCGAGTATAATGCCAATCGCTGTATTGGGGGCTGCTGCGGGTTTTTGGACTGTATCATCCATGATCAGGGTATCAAACTCTCATTAAGCGGTGTGATATT
>CAYGRF010000075.1:0-2001 GCA_964352275.1 uncultured Caulobacterales bacterium | reverse complement strand
AGCATGGCAAGCGCGCCGCGCGGCCCCGCCAGCAGTCGGTCTGATATGCCGCTGCGGCGCTCATCCAGCGTAATGGCTGCGCCCTGCATGGCGGAAAAAAGCAGGAATAAAATGGCGGTCGCCCCGACATAATAGGTCACGGATTGATCGGACGGGGCTTTATCACCCGCTTGTTCCATAGCGGATATTTCCGTGAATAATTGCGGAGCGGGACTGGCAGCCGATTGCGACATGATTTGCCGGATTTGTCCCATGACTATGGTTGACGCGACGCTGCGCGCCGGGTCTTTGATTATGGTGATGGCGGGCGCGGATATATCCGCCGCGTCGCCTGAAATCACAATGCCCACATCATCCTGGCCTAGCCGCACGCGCTCGCGCACATCATCCAGTGTCCAAGCAGCATTTTGCGAGATCGAAAAATCTGCTGTCTCTGTCAGGGTTTCAGCAAGAGCCGCGCTTGCCGGGGCCGGGTTGGTCACAGCCATTGCGATGCGAAGATCAAGCGATCCGCCAGATGCGTTGGAGAAAATTGCGGCAAAAATAGCAAAAATAAACCCGGGCAGAACAAACGCCAATATCAATGCGCCTTTATCGCGCCACAGGCGCAGCCACATAATATGAAAGACAGCGCTCAGCATACGGCGTCCGGTAATGTCGCTGTTTTCTCAATGGCGCGCATCAGGGACGGTAGGCCTGGACGGCGCAGGCCTATTTCGCGGATGATGTCGCGGTCAGGCCCCAAAGCCGTTGTCAGCGCGCTTAAGAAAGTGATTTCGTCCAGCTCTGTCACCGCTGTCCATATGGTCGGGAGCTCGCCCTCTGCGAAATGGAACGGGGTGAGCGCGGTCATAATGCGGCTGCTTGGGGGTTGCTCGAACCGGAGCATAACCTCGCGCGTGTTATGATAGCAGCGTTTTAAAATATTGGCCGGCGTATCAAAGGCCAGCGTACGGCCCTGCGCCAAAATCAAGACTTTGTCGCATAAGGCTTCGGCCTGTTCGAGCTCGTGGGTGACAAGCAGCACGGCCATGCCTGTGCCTGCCAATCGCCGTGCCAGACGGTGAATGGTATCGCGCGCGGGCATGTCCACACCTGCGGTCGGCTCATCCAGGATTAAAACATGCGGGCCGTGCATAATCGCGGCGGCGACATTGATGCGCCGTTTCATGCCGCCGGACAGCGCGTCAACGCGGACGCCGGATTTATGCTCCATATCCACGGCCTTGAGCGCAGCGGCGGCGCGGGGCGCGATTGCGGATTTCGGAAGGCCCATAATCTGCGCAAAGGCGGACAGGTTTTCCTGCGCGCTCATATGGCCGTAAAGCCCAATATCCTGCGGGACGAGGCCGATGAGTTTTTGCCGGGCTTTGCCGCGCGTCAGCGGAATATCATTGATCCGGATGTCTCCGGCGCTGGGGTTGACGCGCCCGCACAGCGCTTTGATGAAACTGGTTTTTCCCGCTCCGTTGGGCCCGATCAGCCCTGTAATGTCTCCGGCTTGAAAATCGGCCGTCAGAGCATCAAGGGCTTTATGCGCCCCGTAAGTCACGCTTAAGCGGTCAACGCTTAAGGTTGGGCTCATTGCTTTAAGAACGCAAACTGCGCGTCCATAATCGCCATTAGGACATCCATATGCTCAAGCTTGGCGCGCGCCAGCGATGTCTTAGCCATATCAATATACCCCGCCAGCCTGTCACGGGCGGCGCTCGGCCCGGTCAGCGCGATGATTGTGGCTTTGCCGATGTCGCGGCCAACGGATTTTTCGGCCTCAGCCTCGTTCATAACCGTGTCTTTGACGTCATCCATGAGCTGAAAGGCGAGGCCGAGGTGATAGGAAAAATCTTTGAGCGCTGCGCGGCGGGCCGATGAAAGCCCTGCCAGTACAGCCGCGCCTTCAACGCTGAAATCAAACAAAGCGCCGGTTTTGAGCGTGTTGAGCCGCTCAATTTCCGCAATGCTCGCGCCAATATCCGTATTGGCCAGATCCGCCATTTGGCC
>CAYGRF010000074.1:0-14306 GCA_964352275.1 uncultured Caulobacterales bacterium | reverse complement strand
TGTACGGGGTAAAACTACCGCGCCGACTGCGCCGCCGTAGCGCCAGCCAAATGCGGCGTAATAATATCCGCGATGATGATTATGTTCCGTTTTTCACGCTGCTGGATGATACGAAAAGCAAGCGCGACTTTAACGAAAAAATGAGCCGCGTCTCGGCCTATGGCCGGATTTATCTTTACGGTATGCGCGGGTACAAGCTGCTCCCCTTAAGCAAAGCCACGCTTGCGCCTTTGGCGTTTAGCGTTACGGCGGCTCCTGTAACATCGGGTAAGAACTCCGGTGTTTGGGATGCGCATGCGATTCCGGATTAGGCTGTAAAACCGAATGCAATGGAGCGCTGATACCGCTAGCGGTACCAGCTTGCACTCTGCCACCTTTATTCGCTTCGCGCGGTGGCGGCGTGCCCCAAGGAGAGGCGATGAGACCGAGTATGTTTTCACCCGCAGGCGCGCCTTAGCGGGGACATTCCGCTTGGAATGATGCTTTTCTTCTGTCCTCTTATCTATGCTCGCCCAAATCGCGCATGGCGTGGGATATAAATTCGCACAATAATGCGCGGGTGTCTCTGGGGTCTATGATGTCTTCAACAAGGAACTGTTCGGCGGTGCGAAACGGGGAGGTGACTTTGGCGAGGCGGGCTTTGATCTCTTTGAGCTTTGCGGCCGGGTCAGCGGCTTTGGCCAGTTCGGATGTGTACGCGACCTCAACGCCGCCGTCGATCGGCAGAGAGCCCCAATCGCCGGACGGCCACGCAAAGCGGTATTGGAACCGAGTGTGGTCGGACATGGCGGCCCCGGCGACACCGTAAGCTTTGCGCACAATGATGCTGGCCCACGGCATGGTGGATTTATAAATCGCGTTCATCGCCTCGACCCCACGCCGGATGGTGGCGGTTTTTTCGGCCTCTAGTCCGATCATAAAACCGGGATTATCGACGAGGTGTATAATAGGCAGTTTGAACTGCTCGGCCATTTCCGTAAAACGCCGCGCCTTTTCAGCCGTATCCGCTGTCCACGATCCGCCCAGCGAGGTCGGGTCTCCGGCTATGACGGCTGCGGGCCAGCCGTCAAACCGGGCAAAGGCGGTAATCACGCCCCGGCCCCAGCGGCGTCCCATTTCGAAGACGGTGCCTCTATCGGCGGTGAGCGACAGGACTTTGCGCATATTATAGGCTTTAGATTTATCGCGCGGGACGATGGAGATCAGCGCCTCTTCGCGGCGCTTGGGGTCATCACCGCTACTTTTGCGGGCATGCAAGCCTCCGGTAAAAGGCGGCAGATAGGAGAGAAAATCACGGGCGCGGGCAAAGGCTTCGGCTTCGCTTTCGGCCTCGTCATCGACAACGCCGTTGCGCGCATGAATATGAGAGCCGCCCAGGGCTTCGTTGCTCAGTTCTTCGCCAATAGCCGCAACGACGCGCGGCCCGGCGGTGAATAATTGCGACAGGCCTTTGACCATGACGGAGTAGTGGCTGGCGACTATGCGCGTCGCGCCGAGCCCTGCGGTTGGCCCCAATGCGAGGGCGACCACAGGCACGGTCTCGAGGTTTTTGACCACATGCTCCCATCCGGGCACAAAAGGCACATAGGTAAAGCCCATATCTTCGAGCATTTTGACCGACCCGCCGCCGCCGGTTCCGTCAATCATGCGAATGATCGGGATTTTGAGCGTGTGCGCCATTTGCTCTGCCATGACAAATTTACGGTGAATGGCGGCATCGGCAGCGCCGCCCCGAACGGTAAAATCATCGGCGCTGGCGACCACGGCCTCGCCGCGTATGTCTCCGCGCCCGAATATAAAGTTTGAGGCCTGAAAATCTGTCAGCTCGCCTTTATCGTCATAGTCCGCTTTGCCAGCGGTTTTGCCGATTTCCCGGAAAGTGCCCGGATCAAGCAAAGCGTCCAAGCGCTCGCGGGCGTTAAGCTTACCGCGCTGGGCTTGGCGCGCCAGCTTAGCCTCTCCGCCCATATTTTCGGCAAGGGATTGGCGTTTGCGCAGCTCTTCAAGGTCTTTTTCCCAGCTCATGACACTGGCCTAATCAAATCCGGCGGGAATGGAAACGAAAAAGACGCCCATATTATTCCTCAACGGGTTCCGTCAGGAAATGCCTGCCTTGCCTGTCATCAATCTCGATCACCCATAAGTCCGGGTCTCTATCCAGACGTTTGGTGATCATACTATCAATCTCGCCTTCATCAGATGGCCCT
The DNA here is from genome assembly GCA_964352275.1 of uncultured Caulobacterales bacterium. Taxonomy (GTDB): domain Bacteria; phylum Pseudomonadota; class Alphaproteobacteria; order Caulobacterales; family Maricaulaceae; genus JACOMS01. The sequence goes on along the minus strand of CAYGRF010000074.1, from coordinate 12,099 downwards.
TTCGGCAGCCAAATACGGTTTCCGTCCATGTCCTGCATAGAGCGGTAAAGCACGGCGCGGCCATCCAAAAGCCGTACCTTGATCAGGGAAGCGCCTGCGTCCGTATCGCCCTTGCGCGCAACGCAGGCAAAAGCGCCGCCGGTCTCCGCCCGCCGGATCAGCGCCGCTGCCCATATTTCTGTTTTCAACCGCCTAAACATATGCGCCCAGTGATTCTTTCTACCCCTTAAAAGGTTAACGCCGGACTTGGCACTCCTCTTGCTGGGGAATAGCTATGATACATTATTCCCGTTCCGTAATGAGCCGCTACGCCGCTCAAATCAACCTGATTAGCGCTCGCGCGGTCATAGTTTTACTCAGCGCCCTGTGCCTATCGGCGGCTCCGGCTTATGCGAAATCCGTTTCCAAAGCACCGAGCGAAATTCACAAAGTATCTTTTGATGGGGCGGAGTTTGAGAGCGAATTGACACTGAACTGGCGCAGACCGGACGTGGCTCTAGCCTTCCAAATTCCGGATAATGATTGGGTTGATAGTGTTGAGCTGTTATTGACCATGCGTCCGGCAGGCACGGTGCGTTCCGATACGCCGTTACTCGTGACCTTTAACGGCGGCGTGCCCGTCCCGATTGAGTCCGAAGGCCACGGCTTTGACGCGCGCCTTGATCTGGATCCATCCCGCCTCCAAGGACAGCGCAATCAAATTACCGTAAGCTATCAAAAACCAACCGGAGAAGCCTGTATTGGCCCGGGACACGGGGCTTGGGATATTGACATAAAATCCAGCTATGTCGTGATTAAGTCACGGGCAAAGTCACGGGCTTTAGGGTTTCATGACGTGAAAACCGCGCTGGGGCTCCCGGCGACAGCTCCGAAATCTGTGGCCATTTTGGCGAGCGGCCCAAAAGCGCTGCAATTCGAAGTGCTCGCCGCTCAAGGTCTGGCCCGGAATATGGATACGCTTCCGGCCTTTCAAACTAAACGGAGCGGTGTAGATTTAGAAATTATTGCCGCCACGCGCAGCTCTCTGACGTCATTGGTACGGGATAAAACCGTGCTGCAAAGCGGCGGCTCGCAAATCGCAATTACCAAGTCCGGCGTGATGCAAATCGTGCTGACCGGTGATACGGACGCCGAAGTTCTCAGCGCTGTGAAAGCGTTCGCAGCGTTCAATTTGCCGCGTAGCCGCTCTACAGAACTCACGCCTGACCGATATGGCCGTCTTGATATTGCGGGCAGCGGGCAGAGCCACATTAGCGGCAAGACCACGCTGACCACCTTAGGGCTCGCCCCGTTCTCTGCCGACTGGGCGCCGCGCGCTCAGCATATTCACTTTCATGTCGCGGATCCGGCCGCAAGCTCAGGCACGTTAACATTGCATGCTAAAACAGGGCCATTTGTTGCGCCAAGCTCGGCTTTGACCGCAAGTTTAAACGGCAAATCTTTGGGAAAGTTGCCGCTCGTAAAACGCAATAATCATATCACAATCGATATTCCGCGCGGTATTCTCCAAGGGCGCCATAATCATCTTGTCCTGACACCGGACCTGCATCCAGCCGAAGCCCAGCCTACTTGCGCGGGTGCGCGCATGGGTGCTGGCTTTTCGCTGAGCCCTAAATCGGTGCTCCAGATTGTGACAGATGACGGGTCTAGTGATGTGAATCTCAGCCGCTTTGCCGCGTCAGGCGCGCCGTTCTCTGATGACAATGCCAAAGGCGTGAGCGTTATTATCAACGCCAGAAACAGCGCGGAGAAAAATGCCGCTCTGAAAATTATGGCGAAACTCGGCAAAGCGTCCGGCCATCCTTGGTCAGACGCGGTCTTTTTGAGCGGGGCCCCAGATCTTGACAGTTTGCCAGGTCATGCTTTGTTTATTGGGTCTCAAAATTCGCTGGATGCAGCGCATATTTCAGGCGCGCCAAAGGGTTTGAAAGTCGCTATTGGCGGCACGGCTTATCAAGCGCCCGTCACAATGCGCTCCGCCGCCAATGATACCGGGCGTATTAACCTGCTCTCCGCGCGCGAAAGCGTACGCGGCGGCGTTGCTGCGCTTTACCGCGACCCGCTACGCTCGAACAGGGTTGTTGGTGTGATTACGCAAACCCACGGACAATCCTTTGCCCGGGCTGCGGCGCAGATGACAGACAATGATCATTGGAACCAGTTACAAGGCAGCGTTGCGCGCTGGAACGACGTGCAGGTCATGATGGCGCAAACCGCTATGACGCCGCCTCAAACCGCTCAGCCAAGCGGATTTAAACTGCCAAGTTTTGCGCGAAATATATCCATGCCCGATACCGGAGCATGGGGCGCCGCAGCGGCCAATCAGTGGCAGTCTTTCACGCAGATGGTGGGCGGATGGGCTGGGTCTGTCAAAAGTTTCATGCCTAGCGGCAAAACACAACTAAGCGCGCCCTTAAGGACACAGCCATTGCAGACGCGAAAGCTGCAATCAGAAACGGCCTCTATCCCGATACCGTCTTTGAAACGGCCAAGCCGTACAATTGCCGCGCCTTTGAGGACTGAAACGCCAAGGCATGCAACTCCGAAAATTCGCGCACCGCAGCCGCTAACGGCAAATCCATCACAGGCGCTGGTGCCTATACGCGGGCAAATTTCTGCGGGCTATGCGAGTGCATCTGACTGGGTGACGCAAACTGTCGATCGTACAGATCTTGGCCGGTACCGCGCGAATGATGCATCAGGACTTAATCTTCTTGTTATGGCCCTCATTGCCATGGGCGTTCTGATTGCGTTTGTCTTTATCGCCCCGAATGCGGGACAAAAAGCGTCAAGACACTAAGCGTATTCTTAGGTTAAAAGCCGTTAAATCGGTGCGGTCTTTGTGCATGAAAAAGGCCATAGTCTCAATCGTAATTTAACCAGACCTCTTTACCATGATAGGTTCATGTTGAAGAGAGCTTTCATATGTGCCGCCATGTTTGCTACGGCTGGCGTTCAATCGGCGAGGGCCAATACGCCCTGCCAAGCTATTGATAATGTTCTATATTCATTGTCGCTTGTGCAGTCCATGCATAGTGAACCCGGTACTGAATACCATGCTGATACTGTGGCGCGATTGCGCAGTGTGACGGCGCAGGTTTCGATGGCAGATCTTTTGACGACTGACTCCTTAAGCACTTTCCCGGATGAAAGCGCTCTGCTGTCAGACTATCTTGGCCGTGTTCAAGAGGCCGTATCGGGCGATGATAGCATTAAGGCGGCCAGCTCGATAAAGAAGAATGATTTGCAAGGCGTTGCCGGTAGCATCCAATCCCTGACGACATTTTGGAATTGTCATCCCAAAGACACTTCGCCGCCAAACTCCGAAGCCTTACCCAAAGTGACAAGCTTTACCGAGGCTGCGGTGGGTGATTATGACAGCGCGCCTGACGGCGAAATCAGTGGGTCGTCTGAAAAGTCCAACTCCCGCAACCCGGCCATCAATAATGTTGTGCTTGATCGTGGCGGGAGAAACATAAGTGCTGTCATGGAAGACTATTCCCGGATGTTTTATATCACTATGTTTATACTGATTGTGGCCCTGACATATTTTCTACACCGCCGGTCCAAGCGCTTTAAAAGCCGCGAGAGCCGCCGGATTATCCATAAGCCCGCCACGGCGCGGATCCGAAAAGCGGACCACGACATCATCATTGTCGATATTTCTATGAATGGTCTTAAAATCCGGCATCCTGATATGCTCCAGAGCCAGCGTAAACTTCGTCTCAAGATTGATGGTACGTGGTACTTCGCCCGTATTATGTGGAGTAATAAAATGTTTGCCGGTATTAGGTTTAAAAAACCCATCAATAGCGAAACTTTTCATTCGATTGTTCAGTAAATCTTTCCAAAAGATCATATTCGCGCCAGTGCCGCGATAGGCATTCCGCACATTCTCTTTCCCTCACTCATTTTGGCGGGTGTTTCACTTCGGTTGAACGGAGCCATTTTGATTGTTAAAATATTATAGCAGTTTAAAGTTGCTTTTATGAATTGCATCTATAAGGTGCAAAATTATGAATACGCCTAGCGCTCAATTCCAACATAACGTGTTCACACCCATAGTGCCTTTGCCGATTGAGAAGCCCGTTCTGGACTATGGTTTCACAGACCATGTTCAGACCCTCTACGGTATGGCAACAAACCCGATTAGGACTCTTTCAGCCTATCAGTTTCGGCTGCCTGTGTTTCAATATCAGCTTTTTGGCAATCATTTCACCGTGGTGAATGACCCAGATATGATCCGCCATTGTTTCGTCGATAATGCAAAGAATTACACGCTTGAACCTATCCGGCAGGCGATCTTAACACCTGTGCTCCGGCGGGGACTGGTGGCAGTCGAAGGCCCGTCATGGCGCAAGGCACGGCGGGTTTTGGCGCCTATTTTTACGCCGCGTTTTACCCGGGAATTTGCGGGCCGGATGCGCAAACAGGCTGAAGAGTTGGTGCCGAGAATATTTAGGGACGGAGATAGGATAAACGTCTCTGATCATATGTCTATTTTGGCCTATGAGGTGTTATCAGAAACGCTGTTTTCCGGAGAAATCACGGATGATGCGGCGGGTATGATGGCCGATGTTGCCGACTTTTTTCAATTTCTAGGCAATGTCGACCCGCTCGACATGCTGCGTTTTCCGGCGTGGGTTCCGCGTCCTACGCGGCTGCGCGGCGGCGCAGCGGTCAAGCGCCTCAGGCGGCGCATTGGACGCCTTATCATAGACCGCAAGGCGCGCGCGGGCCAAGGCGAAATATTGCCTGATGATTTCTTAACCCGGCTCATGGCATCTGAGGATGATGAACAGCAACCCTTGCCGATCAGCGAGATTGAAGATCATATTTTGACCTTCATCGCGGCGGGACATGAGACGACAGCGCGGGGACTGTCTTGGCTGCTATATTTATTGGCTAATGATAGCGGGGCTTTAAGCCGTGTAGAGGCGGAGGTCGATGCGCTCGATATGAAGCTAGGCGCAGCAGATTGGGCGGCCCATATGTCCTATACTGTAGCCTGTTTTGAAGAAGCAATGCGGCTTTATCCGCCTGCGCCGTTTATCACGCGTATGGCGAAGGATGATGATCCTTTCGGCCTCGCTTTTGTCCCTCGCGGCGGATATTTATTTCTCAACCTCTACGCGCTGCACAGACATGAGCGCTTATGGGATAATCCAAACGGGTTTGATCCGAACCGCTTTATGGGCAAAGCGCGCAGCGACATTCAAAAATATCAATATTTGCCGTTTGGCGTTGGTCACCGCATCTGTATTGGCGGGCATTTTGCGATGCAGGAGGCGTTGATCATTCTGGCTGTCACGTTGCGGCGTTTCCGCTTTGACTATGCCGGTAGCGCCCCGCCTGTTCCTGTTATGCGGATTACGCTCAAGCCGGATAATGGTATGCCTATGCATGCCATTCGGCGTCCATAAGGCAGTAGCCATAGCCGTTAAAACCCGCTATGCGGCCTTCATGACTGATACCCAATTTATACCGAAAATGGCCTTTGCAGGCGCAAAACTCGACTATGCCGAAGACCGCCGCGATATTACCTCTCTGCGCAAGTTTCTAAAAGATCCCAATGCGCGCGCCGTATTGATGATTGATGGCAAGCCAGCAGTCCGCGAAGATGGCGGCCTAAAGACTGTGCATCCTGATGAACTGGTCGGTAAAAGCATCTTTGCGCCGGGCGTTATCTTTTTAGGCATCGATAAAATCGGGCCTGTATTTGCCTATATGCTGGACGGCGCGCAGTCGCTCGCGGATGTAGAAGCCTTTCAAGAGATGCGGTTTATTGCGTCCCGAATTGACCAGAAATCACTGGCGATCGCCGGACGAGCAAAATCTTTGTTTGATTGGCATGGATCCCACCGGTTTTGTTCAGCTTGCGGCAAAGAAAGCCAGCCTGCGGGCGGCGGCATGAACCGTAAATGCCCGTTCTGCCAAACCGAGCATTTCCCTAGGGTCAACCCGGTCACGATAATGCTGGTGCTGAATGGCGATGATTGTCTGCTGGGCCGCTCTGCCGGATGGCCGGACGGAGCCTATTCTGCTCTTGCGGGGTTTGTATCACCCGGGGAAACCATGGAGGAAGGCTGCGCCCGCGAGGTCAAAGAAGAAGTCGGCCTTAACGTGACGGATATTCGTTACGTGTTTTCACAGCCGTGGCCGTTCCCCAGCCAGCTTATGATGGGCCTGATTTGCCATACGGATGAGCGCGACTTGACGATCAATAAAGACGAAATTGAAGCCGCACAGTGGTTTTCAAAGGATACAGTTCGTGACGCGTTTGCCAAAAAAAGCGACGCGTTTTTACGCCCGCCGACCTTTACCATTGCCCATCAATTACTCAGATACTGGCTTGCCGAATAAGGCGCAGCCAATTTTTTTGAGGCCTTCGAGCACATAGTCCTTACGGAATATCAGGATGATGAGGCTTGAGATCCAAACGCCGCAGGCCATGACGAACAGCAAGCCGCCATCATTATTCGGGTCGATGCCGAGCGGGGTTAACAGATGAAACGAGATCGCGCCTGTCATAACGGCTATGCCCAAAAGCGCGCCAAACCCTTGAACGCGCCGAAATCGCGGTAAGATTCCTAAGAGCAAAGCCGCTGCGGCGAGAAATTCCGCCCCGCCAATGACATATTGCGAGAACAGTCCTGTTTGTGAAAACAGCCCCTCTGCGCCAAATGTTCCGGCCCAGTCATTGAGCTTGCCAAATATGGTTTGAGTCTCGGGTGCGTTGGTGAATTTAAAGCGCAGTGAGTCGAGAAAAATAGCGCTGCAATAAACAGCCAAAATGTGCGGTAAAAACCGTTTGAGTTTTTCCATGATATAATTTCCCCTTGTGATTATTTTGTGAGCAGAGCGGGCCAATTGGCGTCAGCTTGAGTGATAAAGCCCGGAATATCTTGGTTCCAAAGCGTTTGAATACGGTCATTAAAGTTCAGATAGAGCTTTCCGTCCCGAACGTGCCAATTTTCAGGCGAGCCTTTAGCGAGTTTTCCGCGCGCGGCGGCCCATGCGCAATAGCCGCCATATTGCGGCACAAACGCTTCGGGGTTGGTTCGGAAAAGATCAAGATTGGCGCGTGATGAAAAGCGCCATTCTGCGTCCTTGTAAATTTGCGCGAAATCGGCTTTCCCTTTAAGAGGTTTACCGGAATAAAAAGACACGACGTCATACCCGCCAACGGCATGGTTGTTTTTCCATGATGTATAGAAGTCGTCGCTTTTCGCGTGGGCGGGCATTGCGGCTGCGCTTAAAAACAGGCTGAAGAGTAGTATTAGTTTTCTCATGTGCGGCTCTTAGGGCAAATACGAGCGTCATGCCAAATCACGGCGGTTAACGGCTTTGTGAACGCAAGGGGTGCGCTTTGTATGTGCCGAGTATTTTGACCGTTTCTGAAAAGAAGGCGAGCTCTTCCAGCGCATGTTGCATAGCGGCATCATCCGGATGGCCTTCTACATCGGCGTAAAACTGCGCCGCCGTAAACGAGCCGCCGACCATATAGCTCTCTAGCTTGGTCATATTGATGCCGTTTGTCGCAAACCCGCCAAGGGCCTTATACAAAGCGGAGGGCACGCTGCGAACTTTAAAGACAAAGCTTGTCACCACAGGGCCGTTATTGGGTGAGATCGCGGCCGGCTCTCCGGCAAGTACCAAGAACCGGGTTGTATTGTGCTCCGCATCTTCAATGTCTTCTGCGAGAATGTTCAGGCCGTAAATCTCTGCGGCAAGCCGGGACGCTATAGCGGCGACGGATGTATCTGCGCCTTCAGAGACTTTTCTGGCGGCGCCCGCTGTATCGGCATCCGCAATCGCCGCAATGCCGAGTGTCTCCAGCCGTTTCCTGACTTGCCCCAGCGCCATAGGGTGAGAGCGCGCGGAGGTAATACCCGGCAGCTTCGCGCCAGGCAGGGCGAGGAGTTGGTGATGGACGGGTAAGTATTCTTCCCCGATTATATAGAGGCCGCCGTCCGGCAAAAGATGGTAAATGTCCGATACGCGCCCGGCGAGCGTGTTTTCAACGGGAATCATGGCGCGCGCGGCGTCTCCGGCGCGCACTTTTGCGAACGCGCTGGCAAATGACGGGCAGGGGACGGGCGTCATATCAGGGAAATAGGTTTGACAAGCCAAATGTGAGAACGCGCCGGGCTCGCCCTGATAGACAATATTACCGCTCATGTGTGTCTCCTAATAGGGTGCGGGCGCGCTCCAGATCATCCGGCGTATCCACGCCGTCCGGTGCCGTCTCGACAATGGCGGCGTATATGGTCATTCCCGCTTCGAGGGCGCGGAGCTGTTCCAGCCGCTCCCGCATTTCCAGCGGGGACGGCGGGAGCGCGCAAAATCTGTCGAGGGCGGCGCGTCTATAGGCATAGAGCCCGACATGATGCCAGACCGGGCCGTCTCCCGTGGGCGCGTGGGCGCGGGTAAAGTAAAGCGCGCGGCCATTATCGGTCAGGACAGCTTTGACAACATTCGGATCAGATTTTTCGCGCTCGCTATCCGTTTTGACAGCAGCCGTGGCAATGTCGCAATCCGGGTGAGCGTCCATCAGCGCCGTGACCTGTTGTATAAGGCCGGGATTGAGCGCTGGCATATCGCCCTGCACATTGATAATTATATCGTGGGTTTTATCAGGGTCGATGATGTCTGCGGCAAATTTCACGCGGTCTGTACCGGACGGCAAGTCTGGCGGCGTTAGGACGGCGTGGCCGCCCGCGCGTTTCACCGCCTTTGCTATGACGTCTTCTGCGCAGGCGATATGAACCGGGCCAATCTCAGCTTTCACGGCGCGTTTCATGACGTGCACAATCATAGGCAAGCCGTGAATATCGGCGAGCGGTTTACCGGGAAGCCGTGTTGAGGACATGCGGGCTGGAATGATGATCAGGGGGTTCATAAATTAGGCGCGCTTATCTTTTAAAATATCACTGACAATATTGGCTTCATCACGGCTATTGTAAATATGAAAAGAGAGGCGGGCGACGTCACCGCGGCGATCAAATTGGCAGCCTGCGGCTTTCAGAGCTGTGTCTTGTGCGTCCGATATGGGAATGCATAGCGTGCCGCCGGTGCCTGCTGGACCGATCTCCGGTTTGACCGTCTGCATGAGGGCGATATTGTGTTCGCGAATGGTATCAACGCCGATCTCCAGCGCCGTTTCAATGCCGCCAAGAGCAAACGCGTAAGGCGCGGCAGAGGGCGTTCCGCCCCAGAACCGTTTCGCGCCCTCGGCATAGCGAAAATCTTGTATGTCAAATTCGAACGGGTTTTCATGGGAGAACCAGCCCACGTCGCGCGGGCTTAACGTGTCACTGTGATTGGCATTGACCCACATAAACCCTGCGCCGGGGCCGCCGCACAGCCATTTGACGCACGAACCGATCACCATGTCAGCTTGCCAAGCGTTCAGGTTAATCGGTATAACGCCCGCAGATTGCGCGATGTCGACAATGGACACTACGCCTTTTTCTCTGCAAATCTTGGTGATGTCGCCAACGGGTGAGCGCACGCCTGTGTTGGAATGGACGTGGGTGATGAGGGCGCAGTCCGCGCCGTCATTGATCGCGTCTGCCCATATTTGCGGATCCCCCGCCGGGAGTTGTGACGGTATCAGCGATAGCTCGAAGCCTAAGTGTGCCAGAGCGCCCACGACAAAACCCATGGACGGGAATGCACTGGCATGCATCACGATTTTTCGCGGCGTTGATGATGGCTGCAAAGCCATGAGATATTTCGTTAGGCCGGATGAGAGATTAACCTGCGGGCAAAAATCCTCTGGCTGCCCTCCCAAGAGCTGCGATAGCGCTGCGTTAAAGTCATCGATAAGCGACAGCCAATCATACCATCCTTCACCGCCTTTATTATTCCATGGATTCACAAATAATTCTTCTAAGCGCGCCTTGCCCCGCTTTGACTGCGCGCCAACAGAGTGGCTCGCCAGATAAATACCCCGTGGTACAGTGTATAGATCTCTATGCTTAGAGGCGGACATGGCGCGTCAGGGCCCGCTTAGCCTTTGGGCTTATGAATGGCATCGCGCACCACGCCATATTCTTTGCCCCAACGGTCTGTCATTTCCGAACGAATATCCCAAAGCTCCGGGAAAAACCTATGTTTGGCACCGTTCTGTAGGATGTCGACCGAGCGGCCTTTGAGGGATTTTGATCCCAGGCCGATAGAGCGGTGGATGAGGAAAATATGCATCCAGCGGAACTTTTGAAACAGTTCATCAAATTCGAGCAGGTTTTCGGCAACGACATAGGCATCATCATGGGCGTATTTTTCATCGTAAATATCACTGATGGTCAGGTTTTGTCGTGTTAGATATGCCTCCTCAAAAGCAGCCCAAAGCCCGGCGGGTAGTTTGAGAAGAAGCTGAAATCCGGGGCTTTCCTGCCCGCTGCCATTGCCTAATTGCATGCGGATTTGTTGATATTCCTTGGGCGACATGGTCTCAAGCACCATCAATTGATCAATCATCATGCGCTGAATCCGGTGCACGCGCGTGAGCATTGTAATGATGCGGTGGGTATTGGCGGCTTTGATATAGTCAATCACATCGACAAGCGTATACGCCATCAGCTTCATCCAAAGCTCTTCGACTTGGTGGACGATTTGAAATTGAAGCTCATCCGCGTTACAGAGCTCATCGAGCGGTTTTTGGCAATCAAGCAATTGATCGCATTTCAGGTAAACGCCGTAATCGAGCATTTCTGGATTCTCGATCATGTCGTGATAATCTTGTCTGTTCACGTTTCGCTCCCTTGTCTTTATGAAACGCTATCATAGACCAATGAGCGGGGTAAATGTGATATATTTAAATTCCACATCCCGCCGAATAGTTTATGAGGGTGCGTCTATGAAACGCTTATGCTTAAGCTCAATATATGGAAGACACGCATATGGCCAAAAACGCAGCATCACCGCTTATATGTATCGCCGCTATTGCTGGCGCGCACGGCATTCGCGGAGAGGTCAAGCTGAAGCCATTCACCGCAGATCCGCTCGCCTGTGTTGGGTATGGCCCCCTTATGGATGAGGCCGGGCGTGTTATCCTGACCCCAAGCAAGGCCCGCATGGCAAAAAAGTTTGTGGTCACATCCGGGCCGGAAATATCAACCCGCGAGGCGGCGGATGCGCTCAAATCTGTCAAACTCTATGTGCCGCGCGCCGCGCTGCCTGCGGAAGATGAGGATGAGTTTTACTATGCAGATTTGATGGGGCTGGATGTTTTCGACGAACAGGACGTTCATCACGGCACGATTAAAGCGCTGCATGATTTTGGCGGCGGCGATATTCTGGAAATTATAAAGCCCGGAGAAAAAAGCTGGTATCACCCTTTTACCAAAGCCGCTGTGCCGTTCGTTGACATACCGGGGCGGCGCGTGATTATCGAAATCGTTGAAGCCGATGAAGCGTTAGAGCCGGAAATTGCAGATGATGCCGACAGTGCTTAAGTAAGGTTTATGTTAGGCGGTCTTTATAATCCGGATATTTTATCCCTTGCGGCGGGTCTTACGAATACGCGTCTCGAAAACCCTATGGGCACAGTTCGCAAAGTCTCTAAACTGTGCGGCTCATGGCTGGAAATTGATGTTAACCTGCAAGGCGGCGTGGTCAGTGATTGCGCCCTGCGCGTTCAGGCCTGCGCCTTGGGCCAAGCCAGCGCAGGCGTGCTCCAAGGCAGTATTATGGGCGCAAGCTTTGAGGAGCTTGAAAATGCTCTTTTGGGTCTACGTGCTATGTTAAAAGATGACGGAGCCCCGCCAACAGGCCGGTTTGGGCGCCTCGCTTTGCTTGAAGGCGTGCGCGCATACCCGGCGCGTCATGCATCAACACTGCTGGCCTTTGAGGCTGCTGTGGAGGCTGTAAAAGACGCCCAGCAGGAAGAAAGCTGAGCTTGAGATGTCTTAAGGTTTCTTTGCCACTGGCTTTTTAGCGGCGGGTTTTTTCTTAGCCGCAGGCTTCTTTTTGGCGGCTGGCTTTTTCTTAGCCGCCGGTTTCTTTTTTGCCGCCGGTTTTTTCTTGCCGCCTTTCGCTTCTTTTTCCGCGATATATTCGAGCGCCATATCAATGTTTACATCCTCAGGCTTG
>CAYGRF010000073.1:0-14537 GCA_964352275.1 uncultured Caulobacterales bacterium | reverse complement strand
AATATAATGGCGCACCCGACAGGATTTGAACCTGTGACCTCTGCCTTCGGAGGGCAGCGCTCTATCCAGCTGAGCTACGGGTGCTAATGGGCGGCTTTTAGGGTATAGCTGGCGCCCGCGCAATGGGGCTTTGCTGAAAACTGCCGCGTTTTATTGCAAACTGTTTTCGCCGCGTACTTTGCCGCGCGAAGTTACGCTTTTGGAAAGCGCAGAATAAAATTAACCTCTATTTTGAAAACGCCGCATCCAGGACAGCTTTTTGTTCGGCTTTGTGTTTGGACGCTATACCAGTGGCGGTGGATGCACTGGCAGGGCGGCCAATATAGCGCGGACGCGTATGCTTTGCTTTCAGCGCAATCAAACTGTCTTCGATAAACGGATTGATAAACGTCCATGCGCCCATATTTTTGGGTTCTTCCTGACACCATACCATTTCAGCGTTTTTAAACCGCTTTAATTCTTCGGCAATAGCTGTGCGGGGGTAAGGGAAAAGCTGCTCGACGCGTATGAGATAAACGTCTTTAATACCAAGACGCTCACGTTCTTCGAACAAATCATAATAGACCTTGCCTGAGCACATAATCACGCGGCGAATTTTAGCGTCCGGCGCGAGCGTGATTTCGCCGTCTTGCGGGTTATACTCCGCGTCGTCCCACAGGACGCGGTGGAAGAACGATCCCGGGCCCATTTCTTTAAAGGTCGAGACGCAGCGTTTATTCCGGAGCAAACTTTTCGGGCTCATCACTATCAGCGGTTTGCGGAAATTACGATGAATTTGCCGCCGCAGGACGTGGAAGTAATTTGCGGGCGTTGTCACATTGACCACCTGCATATTGTCTTCGGCGCACATTTGCAGATAGCGTTCAAGCCGGGCGGAGGAGTGCTCCGGGCCTTGGCCTTCATATCCGTGCGGGAGCAACATGACGAGGCCGGACATACGCAGCCATTTTTGCTCAGCCGAGCTGATAAACTGATCAACCAAAACTTGCGCGCCATTGGCAAAATCACCGAACTGCGCCTCCCATATGGTTAAAGCGTGAGGGGCCGCCGTGGAGAACCCATATTCAAACCCAAGGACAGCTTCTTCCGACAAATGCGAATTCATGACCTGATAATATTCTTGGGACTCGGTCATATTGTTGAGCGGCGTATATTTGTGGCCGTCTTCTTGGTCGACAAAATTAGATTGACGATGCGAGAAGGTCCCGCGTTCGCTGTCTTGACCCGAGAGGCGCACAGGGTGCCCCTCCATCACCAGCGTGCCGAAGGCGAGATGTTCGGCAAGACCCCAATCAATATCGGTACCGGCCTCTACTTTTTCGGCGCGCGCTTTGATGATACGTTTAAGCGTGCGGTGAATGTTGAAATTATCAGGTATGATCGTTATTTTTCGGCCAATTTCTTGTAGGGTCTCAATGGCAACAGACGTATCGCCTTGGCGCTTTGCGTCATTATCGGAAGGGCGGCTCAGGCCCTCCCAAACGCCGTGTAGCCAGTCCGGTTCCTGTCTTTCAAATTTTTCGGCTTTGCCGAATTCCGAGTCCAGAAAGCCATAAAATTCCTCGACCCATGTTTTGTAATCGGCCTCACCAATTGTGCCGTTGGCTTTCAGATTGTCGGCATATGTTTGCGCGACTGACGGCATATCGCTAATCACTTTATACATGATTGGCTGGGTGAAAGAGGGGTCATCGCCTTCATTATGGCCGTAGCGGCGATAACATATAATATCGAGGACAACATCTTTGCCAAATTTCTGGCGGTATTCTGTGGCTACGCGGGCGGCATAAACCACGGCTTCGGGGTCGTTGCCGTTCACATGGAAAACCGGGGCTTCGACCATGAAAGCTACGTCAGAGCAATAGCGGCCAGAGCTATATTCATCGGGCGTGGTGGTAAAGCCGATTTGATTGTTGACGACAATATGCAGCGTACCGCCGGTGCGGTATCCGGTGAGCTGCGACATTTGGAAAGTTTCCATAACAATGCCTTGCCCGGCAAAGGCGCTGTCGCCGTGAAGGATAACCGCCATAACCTGTTTCGGTTTAGCCGAACGGTACGTCCCCGATGCCATTTGTTGTTTGGCGCGGGTCTTGCCGATGACGACAGGCGCAACAACTTCGAGGTGAGACGGGTTGGGCGCGAGCGATAGATGAACATTATTACCGTCAAATTCGCGGTCATCGGATACGCCGAGGTGATATTTCACATCACCCGAGCCGAGCTCCTCGGCGCGGGACGCCACGCCGCCTAAAAATTCATAAAATATCGCGGAATAAGGCTTTTGCATGACCGACGCCATGACGTTAAGGCGGCCGCGGTGCGGCATGCCAAAATTGATGTCCTTCAGGCCAAGCTGTCCGCCGCGTTTGATGATTTGCTCCAAAGCCGGGAGCAGGCTTTCCGCCCCGTCAATGCCGAACCGTTTCGTGCCGGGATAGCGCTTGTGCAAGAGCTGCTCAAAGGATTCGCCCTCAATGAGTTTTTTGAGAATTGAGCGGCGGCCTTCGGGCGTAAAGGAAATTTCCTTATCCGGGCCTTCAATACGTTCCTGAATCCAGAGCTTTTCGTCCGGATTGGAAATATGCATGAACTGAACGCCAAAGGTCGAACAATAGGTGCGCTGCATGATCTCAATGATCTCAGAAAGCGTCGCTTCTTCCAGCCCCATGACGCCGTCAATAAAAATCGTCCGGTCCATGTCGGCGTCTGTGAAACCGTAAGTTTCATATTGTAATTCAGGGTGCGCTTTTTTCTCGCGCAGGCCAAGCGGGTCGAGATCGCCGATCATGTGCCCGCGCACGCGGTAGGCCCGGATGAGCATAAGCGCGCGCAGAGAGTCTTTTGTGGCCTGACGAATGTCGGCCTCTGAGGCGCTGGCTAAATGCGACTTCACCGCTTTGGCGATCGGGGCTTCCGCGCCCCAATCCCCGGTTAGTGCGCTTGTTATCTCGTCGCTGGGCTGGACGGGCCAAGACGGGCTTTTCCACTCCGGCCCTTTGGCGTTGTGCTTGGCCGTTTCCTTGTCTTCGCCGAGGGCGGCGAAATAAGCCTGCCAGCTCGGATCGAGGCTGCGCGGATTATCCATATATTGCGCGAGCATTTGCTCCAAATAGGCTGCATTGCCGCCGTCAAGGAACAGAGTATCAATCATATTTTGATTATGATCGGACCGTTTAACATCGGCCATAAGTGCCTAGCCTTTCAAGACATCCATCATTGTCACGCCCAATTTTGCCGGGCTGTCTGATACGCGAATGCCAGCGGCTTCCATTGCCGCAATTTTATCTTCCGCACCGCCTTTGCCGCCGGACACAATCGCCCCTGCGTGGCCCATTGTGCGGCCCGGAGGCGCTGTGCGGCCTGCGATAAAGCCAACCATAGGCTTTTTAATGCCCTTTTTGGCCATGTGCGATATATAGTCTGCGGCCTCTTCTTCGGCAGAGCCGCCAATTTCGCCGATCATGATAATTTGCTTTGTCGCATCATCATGCAGGAAAAGCTCTAAGCAATCGATAAAATTGGTGCCATTGATAGGATCGCCGCCAATACCGATGGCTGTGGTCTGACCTAGGCCAACCTGGGTGGTTTGGAACACGGCTTCATAGGTCAATGTACCGGAGCGCGAGACCACGCCGCATGAGCCCTTTTTGAAAATCTTGCCGGGCATAATGCCGATTTTGCACTCATCCGGGGTCAAAACGCCGGGGCAGTTCGGGCCAATCAGCCGGGATTTAGACCCTTGCAGCGCGCGCTTGACCGGGATCATATCCGCTACAGGAATGCCTTCGGTAATCGCAATGATTAATTCCATTTCGGCGGCAATCGACTCAAGGATCGAATCAGCAGCGAAGTGCGGCGGCACATAGACCACAGACGCGGTCGCGCCGGTTGCGTGTTTAGCTTCAGCCACCGTGTCAAAATTCGGCAATCCAATATGGGTTGTCCCGCCTTTGCCCGGCGTAACGCCGCCAACACATTTCGTGCCGTAAGCCAAGGCCTGCTCCGTATGGAACGTGCCGGTTTTACCGGTCATGCCTTGGGTGATAACTTTGGTATCTTTGTTTATGAGTACTGACATCAGGGTTTCTCCAGTGATGATTTTTTAATATATCCTTCAAATGCATCATAATAACACACTGATTTCCAATTATTTTTTTCTTCAAAGCCATAAGCTTGAGTGTTTCTGAGGCTTTTTGGAATGGCTAAGCTATCCCACGCTTTGGAACAATTAGTCCTAAAATAAATCCAATCTGCTACCTCTTTTGGCTTATCTCTTGGAAAACCAAGTTCAGCAAACCAAACGTATTTATTCTTTTGCTCTTCAAGCTTTTCATACGCTTCTTTTGCTTCCAAGAAAGAGCTGAAATATCCTTCATCATAATGATTGCCCGTATCCCAACCATCTGATTTCAACGTTGTGCAACAATAGAATGGTTTAGATGGATCTGCGTCGCTTGGAAGCTTCACCAATCTACCCATCCACCGCTTTCACAATCTTCTGCGCCGCATCGTCCAGATCATCGGCTGCGATCACGTTGAGACCGCTCTCGTTGATGATTTTTTTGCCGGCGTCGACATTGGTGCCTTCTAGGCGGACGACCAGCGGCACTTTAAGGCCGACTTCTTTGACCGCAGCGACAACACCATTTGCAATGACGTCGCATTTCATAATGCCGCCGAAAATATTGATCAGGATGCCTTCTACGGCCGGGTCGGATGTAATGATTTTAAACGCCGCTGTGATGTTCTCTGTCGTTGCGCCGCCGCCAACATCGAGGAAGTTCGCGGGCTCTTTGCCGTAAAGTTTGATAATGTCCATGGTTGACATAGCGAGGCCTGCACCGTTGACCATGCAGCCAATATTGCCGTCGAGCGCAATATAGGACAGCCCGTATTTATCGGCTTCGAGCTCGCGGGCGTCTTCTTCGGTTTCGTCCTGGAGCTCTTGAATGTCCGCATGACGGAAGAGAGCATTGCCGTCAAAGCTGATTTTCGCGTCAAGACAATGTAGGCGGCCATCTTCTGTCACGATGAGCGGGTTAATTTCCAGCATGCTCATATCTTTGGCGAGGAAGCCATTATACAGGATGCGGCCAAGTTTGCCGCATTGTTTGGCCAGATCGCCTGAGAGGCCTAAAGCTTTGGATAATGTACGGCCATGATGGGGCATGAACCCAGTGGCCGGATCGACGTCAAAATTGATAACTTTTTCCGGTGCGTCATGGGCGACCGCCTCAATATCCATGCCGCCTTCTGTGGAGGCAATAAACGAGACACGCGATGTCTCGCGGTTAATAATGATTGAGAGGTAAAGCTCTGTTTCAATATCGGAGCCGTGCTCGATATATAGCCGGTTAACCTGTTTGCCTTCGGACCCTGTTTGCGCGGTGACAAGATGCGCGCCGAGCATTTCTTCGGCGTTTTTAACGACGTCATCAACGGAAAAAGCGAGGCGCACGCCGCCTTTGGCATCTTTTGGCGCGCCTATGAATGTACCCTTGCCGCGCCCGCCCGCATGAATTTGCGATTTGACAACCCATAATGGTCCGCCAAGCTCTTCGGCTGCTGCGCGGGCTTCACTGGCTTTAAAAATGGCAATGCCCTTAGAGACCGGCGCGCCGAGCTCTTTTAAGACGGCTTTGCCCTGATATTCGTGTATATTCATAAAACTGTTCCACTCGGCTTCACTAAAAGAGGCCGCATTGCGGCCTCATGGTCTATTCGCTTATAGAAAGGGCAGGGGCCGGATGCAACAGGGCGCGCGCGAAATTATCCGCCAAAAACAACATGCCACATTGTGCGGCCCGGCAAAAAGGATAAAGCGCCGGGGATAAGCAGCGCGCCAAAGAACATGCCTTTTACGGCGTTGACATGCAGGCGGACATTGCCCTTGCGGATATAATATATGGCCTGCCAGATACCCAGAAATGTGAGCGGCACAAAAAGATGAATGAAGCTGAACTTTCCGTCATTGATATAGCGGATAAAAAGGGCGGAAAATGCTGTGATGGCCATACATCCAACGAATAAGCGCCCAATAATTTTATGGCTCTTTGTGCCTTTCGTGCGGAGCCACATAGCAATGCCTAGGCCGAGTGCGGCAAACGCAAACCCGGTATGAATGATAATGGCGGGCGGCGATTCGAGTAAAATGTTGATGTTCATGGGGATGTCTCCGGTTTGCTTTCTTGCAAATTGCGGCGAAAATGGTTGTGTGAAAAGCGGGTATGCGCAAACCGGCGGAAGCTGTGCGTGAAAGGTATGTCCGTGCACTCTACGCATCGTGAACTGCGCAAATTAGACTTGAAAAAAACGGGGCGGCCATTCACGATGCGCGAATGGCTAATGGGGTGCAGATGGATAATGGAGTAATGGGAGCGTTACCGGATGAAAGATAAAGTAGCGCGGGCTATACCTTTTATCGGAACCGCTTTGGTTGCCGGGATCATTCTATCGATTTTGGCACCCTATGGGACGCATCAATTTCCCCTGATTTACCGTTTAGCGTTCTGGGTCGGCCTGTGCCTTGCTGGCGGCTTTGGCACCATGGCCGCTCAAATGCTCATTGATAAAGCGGCAAAACCGATCAAGCCTTGGCAGCGTGCCTTTATACAATCAATTGGCGCGACACTGTTTGTGTGGATATGCTTTTTGGGACTTAATCTTTATCTCGGCCATGTACCCAATGCACAGTTTTATTATATCACGCCGTTTTATATTTGGGTTGTTGGCGTCGTTATCTGCGGGTTTGGTGAGTTGATGCGCCGCCGGAGCGATGCGGAAAGCTCTGATGCTCGTCCGGCGATTTTCGAGCGGGTCAAGCCCGCACTGCGAAACGCGCAGCTCTACGCGCTCTCCGCTGAAGACCATTATGTCCGGGTACACACAGATGCAGGCGACGATTTAATTTTAATCCGTCTGTCTGATGCCGTAAAAGAAACGCATCCGCTTGCTGGGCTGATAACGCACCGCTCTTGGTGGGTGGCAGAAGCCGGCGTGCGCGAGTGCCGTAAAACAGATAATAAGATGATAATCGCCCTTAAAAATGATGTATTGGCCCCCGTCAGCCGCGCGAAAACCAAACACGTGCGGGCGGCAGGCTGGGTCTAATCCGCGCGGGGTTTATTGCGGCGGCACCGCTCCGAACAATATATAATGCTGTCCCAATTTTTCGCCCATTTCTTGCGCCACGCAAACGGCAAGCCGCAAACCGGGCATGTCTTGGTTGGTAAGTTCGGTTTTTTGTGCACTATTCTAGCGTTTCCATAAAACGGTGCGCGGCTGCCCTTAAGGCCTTGATGGTATCGTGATCCATTTTATCAAGGTTGCGATAAGCAAGGCCCAAGCGGGGGTTGTCCCTTAAAACCTTCTCATTGCGGGCTAAGAAGTCCCAATATAGGCTGTTAAACGGGCAGGCATTATCGCCGATTTTCTCTTTCACATTATAACGGCAATTCCCGCAATAATCAGACATCCGGTTTATATAAGCGCCGCTGCTGATATAGGGTTTAGAGGCCAGAAGCCCGCCATCGGCGAATTGGCTCATGCCGATCGTATTGGGTAGTTCCACCCATTCAAAGGCGTCAATATAGACGGCTAAATACCATTCATGCAGGGCATGTGGATCAATCCCGGTCAAAAGCGCAAAGTTTCCCGTAATCATCAGCCGCTGAATGTGGTGGGCATAGGCATGTTCAATCGTCTGACCTATGGCTTGCTGCATGCAATGCATATCGGTCTTGCCGGTCCAGTAAAATTGCGGCAATGCGCGGGTCGCTGACAAGGCGTTTTCATGCACGTAGCCCGGCATTTTGTACCAGTAAATTCCGCGTATATATTCCCGCCATCCTATGATCTGCCGAATATACCCCTCCGCGGCATTCAGCGGAGCACTCCCGGCCTTATAGGCCGTCTCGACAGCTTCGCATATTTCCAAAGGATCAAGCAGGCCCGTGTTCAGATAAGCCGACAGCAATGAATGGTAGAGGAAAGGTTCACCGGTGAGCATAGCGTCCTGATAATCACCAAAGCGGGGCAGGGCTTCTCGGACGAAATGGCGTAGAGCCTTTAAAGCGTCTTCCCGGGTGACTGCATAGAAAAATCCGCCGGTCTGCCCGAACCGGGCCGGAAAATGCGTCTCTACCATGGCGGTAACGCTTAGCGTAATGTTGTCAGGCTCCACGCGCAAAGGTTGCGGCATGAACAAATCAGCTTTCGCAGGTTTGCGGTTGTCCGCGTCAAAATTCCATTGCCCGCCTTCGGGTTGCTCGCCGTCCATGAGCAAGCCGGTTTGCTTGCGCATCTCGCGGTAGAAATATTCCATACGGAGTTGTTTGCGCCCCTCGGCCCATTCAGAAAATTTTGATTTCGTCGCCAAAAACCGCGTATCTGCGCGAATATCAATGTCAATTCCAATCGCCTCTTTCCATGATTTTACGAGCTCTAAAACTCTATACTCAGACGGCTCGCATACACAGACTTTACCGGCCTCATGCCGCGTAGCCGCGCGCTTAACCTCGGCGGTGAAATCGCCGTAATTATCCGGATCATCCAGCGTGATATAATCGACAGAAAAGCCCTGAACGCGAAGCTCTTGGGCAAAATGGCGCATGGCCGAGAACAGAAAAATCAGCTTTTTGCGGTGGTGCCAAACCGTATCGGCTTCATGCCGGACTTCCATCATCAGGATGACAGCCTTGTTTTTATCCAGTCCCTTGAGAGGCGACAGGGAGAGGCTGAGCTGGTCGGCAAATATGGGAACAAGCGTGGTCATGCGTCTTACTTACGCGCCATAGGCCACGCCGGATTAAATGAGGCCCTAGTCAGGCTTTAAACGAATATTCGGGCAGAGATTGAAAAGCTGATTTTAAGGCGGCACCCCAACCTGTCGAAATAAGTTGGAAATATGGATCATTACGCTCAATGCGGCGGGTTAGCCCCGGCTCAAAACTATCGCCTTCATAAACCTGTAGATCGATCGGCATACCGACCGATAAATTAGCCCGCAGGGTCGAGTCAAAGGACACAAGTAATAATTTCACTGCGTCCTCAAAGCTCATATCCGGATCATAGGCCCGGAGTAAAATTGGTTTGCCGTATTTGGTCTCGCCAATTTGGAAGAACGGACTATCGGATGAGGCTTCGATGAAGTTGCCTTCGGGATAGATGAGAAACAGGCGCGGGGCCATGCCTTTGATTTGTCCGCCTAAAATTATGGAGGCGTTGAATGTACTATCGGCGCGTTTGCCGGTATTCGCGTTGGCGGCAATCACTTCGCGTAGTGTATCGCCGACAAGACGTGCGACTTGGAACAAAGTCGGCACTTTTAATATTGATGGATCGCGATCCAAAGGCGATAATGACCGCTCTTCCAAAAGGCTGATGACAGACTGGGTGGTGGCAAGGTTGCCCGCCGTCATGAGCGTGATAAAACGCTCACCCGGGACGCCCCAATGAAACATTTTCTTTACTGTTGAAATATCGTCTACGCCCGCATTGGTGCGCGTGTCGGACATGAATACAAGACCCTTGTTTAGAGATAGGCCGACACAATAGGTCATGAGAGTAAAGCTCTATTATTGTTGTTGAACATGGACGTCGACGTGAACGGACTCGCCGTCGCCGCCAAAGGTTATACCGGATATGGGAGCCGCTTGGCCATAGTCAAGTCCGGTTGCAACGCGCACATAACGTGCATCCGGCGATATGCCGTTTGAGACATCAAAGCCCGTCCAGCCGATCCCGTCAATCCACACTTCGGCCCAAGCATGGGTCGCGTCTTGGTCAACGCGGTCATTCATCATGAGGTAGCCGCTCACATAGCGCGCGGGCGCGCCCATCTTACGGGATGCAGCGATAAAAATATGCGCATGGTCTTGGCAAACGCCGCGCCCGAGAGCCATAGCACCTTCGGCTGTGGTCATCGCGTCGGTTTCGCCGGTCTCATAGGCAACAAGGCCGAGGATTTGCGCCGATAATGCATGAAAAGCGCCAATATCGCCTGTGTCATCAGGGCCAAATCCCTTCATAAGATTATCAACATGCAGGCCCGGCAGCGTAAGCGGCGTTGTCTTGAGAAAATACCAGAGCGGCGCGAACCCGCCATGCGGGCCAATAATGCCGCCATTATCTTTGCTGTCTAAAACGCCTTCGGAAATGATCGTCACGCCGCGGCTGCCAGGCTCAAGGGTAATTAAATGGACTTTATTATTATTTTCGTCGGAATAGCTGGCCTGTTTTTCACCGCCTTCGACCGACAGGGACCACTCCGTAATGCTCTGCCCGTTGCCGTTTTTGGGCGTTAGCCGAAGTTGCTGCAGCCCGTACGCGGGCGGGGTTTTGAAAGTATAATGTGTTTTATGGGAAATTGAGAGCTGCATGGTTAGGCCTGAAAACTATAGTCGGCTTCGATTTGCCCGGCGAGCGCATTATTGGCGGTCAAAAACGCGTTAATAAATTCGTGGAGCCCGCCATTAAATATGTCTTCAATGGAGTTGTTCTTAACATGTGCGAGCAGTTTGGACGCATCGTTGAGGCTCTGAGCAGAATCGCCATAGGCCTTGCCGAGATGCGTTAAATTGCCAACAATTTCATTGATGCAAAAACTTAATGATCGGGGCATGCGCGCGTCTAAAATTAAAAACTCGGCGATCCCGCCGGGCGTGACCTCGCCGTGATGTAGCCACCGATAAGCCCGCAGGGCTGAAACCGACCTTAAAATCGTCTCCCACTGCACATTATCCAAAGAACTTCCGACCGAGGCCGCGGAGGGCAAGAGGACATAATATTTCACGTCCAAAATCCGGGCGGTACTGTCGGCACGCTCAATAAAAGTGCCAAGGCGGGCAAAATCAAAAATATCATTACGCAGCATGGTACCGTGAAGGGCGCCTTGGACTTGCGCGCTTTGCCGCCGAATGAGGCTGAGAACGTCCGGCAGGTCTTTGTGAGCAACGGGTTTCTCAAGGGCGCTGCATAGTTCAAGCCACGACTCATTCACCGCCTCCCAAACCTCGCGGGTCAGGGCCGTTCTGGCGAGGCGCGCATTTTGCCGGGCATTATCCATGATGGATAATACGCTGGATGGGTTACTGTGGTCGCGCAGGAGAAAGTCAATGACCCGGTCTCCGCCAAAATCGCTGTGGATTGTCTGGTAATTTTGCATGACGCCCGCTGTGTTAATCACCGAGGCCCATTCATTATCGGCGGATTCGGAGCGCGTAAGCGCAATCCGAAAGCCAGCCTCGACAAGGCGCGCCGTGTTCTCGCTGCGCTCTAAATATCGAAACATCCAAAAAAGGCCACCTGCTGTTTTGCCTAACATGCTTAGCCCTCCAAAACCCAGGTATCTTTGGTGCCGCCGCCTTGGCTTGAATTAACCACAAGCGAACCTTTTTTCATCGCTACGCGGGTTAGGCCGCCGGGCGTGATGTCAATCGCGTTCGGACTCACCAAGACAAAGGGGCGTAAATCCACATGACGGGGCGCGAGGCCGGATTTAGTGAAAACGGGCGTGGTGGATAAAGCGAGCGTTGGCTGAGCGATATAATTGCCGGGGTTTGCGGTTAGTTTTTTGGCAAACTGTCTGATCTCTTTTTTGGATGCCGCCGGGCCGACGAGCATGCCGTATCCGCCGGAGCCATGAACCTCTTTGACAACAAGCTCGGCAAGGTTATCCAGTACATAAGCGAGCGAATCCGGCTCGGAACACCGCCATGTTTCCACATTTTTCAGCAAGGCTTTCTCGCCTGTATAAAATTCGACAATATCCGGCATATAAGAATAGATCGCTTTATCATCGGAAATGCCTGTGCCGGGCGCGTTAGCTATGGTGATACCGCCCGCGCGGTAAATATCCATAATACCGGGTACGCCCAGCATGGATTCTGGATTGAAATTCAACGGATCGAGAAAATCATCATCGACGCGGCGGTAAAGAACATCAATTGGCGTGTAGCCTTGCGTCGTGCGCATACAGACACGTCCCTTTTCGATCTTAAGGTCATGGCCCTCAACCAGTTCTGCGCCCATTTGATCCGCCAGAAAGGCATGCTCAAAATAGGCGGAATTATGAATGCCGGGCGTCAGCACGGCAATGACAGGTTTACCGCTGCACATTTTCGGCGCGCAGGCCGAAAGAGAGCGCCGTAAGGCATGCGGGTAATGACTGACGCGCTGGACTTTGTTATCCGCAAAGAGTTCCGGGAACATTTGTAGCATGGTCTCGCGGTTTTCCAGCATATAAGACACGCCGGACGGGGTGCGGGCATTATCCTCCAAAACAAAGAAATCATCTTGACCGGTGCGCACAAGGTCGACGCCGACAATATGGGTGTAGACGCCGCCCGGCGGGGTAAAGCCCATCATATGCGGTAAAAAAGCATCATTTCCGGCGATGAGGCTTTGCGGCACGCGCCCGGCTTTCAGGATTTCCTGCCGGTGGTAAATATCATGCAAAAACGCATTTATCGCGCGCACGCGCTGCTCAATGCCTTTTGTGAGTTTATTCCATTCGGGCGCCGAAATAATACGGGGGACAATATCAAAGGGGATGAGCCGCTCAGCGGCTTTCTTTTGGCCGTAAACATTAAACGTGATGCCCGTTCGCCGAAAGACAGCTTCGGCCTCGGACATCTTTTTTTTCAGCCCTGACTTATCCTGAGAGTGAAACCAATCATGGTAGTGTTGATATGGCGCTCGTGGGTTCGCGTTTTCATCGAGCATTTCATCAAAAAAATCCATACTCATTACTTTAGTGGCTATCGGATGACGCACAACTCAATTCCTTGGAAAAAGGCGCTTGCTGCGCGGGCGACTATAAAACAGGCACTGAAATAACCATGCGTAAGGCTGTAAAAATATGTTGCAGACTATAAATGTTCTTGTTATATTCCGAACAATAGAACACTGGAGGTTGCGATGGCCAAACAATATTTAAATGTTGCTTACAAAGACCGCGATCTCGCGAAACGGCTCGGCGCGCGCTGGGATGCGTCGGTCAAGCGCTGGTATTGTCCGGCAGGCAGTGACCTGTCGAAAATTTTTACGTGGCGTGCGGCGCGGCGGCTCGAAACGACAGCGCCCAGGCCTGCGTGGGGCATTCCCCCAACACCATCGCAGAACTTTGAATTGTCGCTGTTTTCCTAGGGTCTGTGGACAATCAGGACGAAGAGTTGCCGACTTATTCGTCCAATAGGTACGCCATAGAATTCATGAGAAAGCGTTCTGCGTTTGGGTCGCCCGCATGGATAAGCAGGGGAAACCCAATGGACGGAAAACTGACGGCTTGCGCCCTACCCTCATCATCCAGCATTTCGACAATAAATCCGACATGCTGCGGGCCGCCCCAACGATCATTTGTGCCCGGAATTGACACCAATGAAGCGACAAAAGCATCCGTTGTTGCGAGAACTTTCGGATCCGCTTTGACATCAGGAATGAGAGCGCGGTCTATAGTGTTTTCCGGGGTAATTGCGATACCGTCAATTTCAACCATTAAAGCCGGAACCGTATCAAATATCACTGGTTTACCGGTTTCTGTCTTACGGTCTATTGCAATATCGGTAAAGAGCGGGTGATCGGGCTGCGTGAGTATCAATCCTTGGTCATCATTAAAGTCCCAAAGGTCTGCATCAGCCTTATAGACATTAACCATTGTATCTGGGCTTACGCCCTTGCCGTAACTCAGCGGATAAGCTGCATAGATATAGCTAACGCCCAAATATTCCATTATGTCAAAATCGCCGCTAAAGGCCGGATACCCCGTGCCGCTTATATAGTCAGGCATGGCTGCTAGGCACTCGTCCGTTCGTGTATGCCCATTTTGATCCAGATAAAGCCCAGTCCCATCATATTTTATGCGCCACCACATTAAGTTGCCTGATAGATTGAGTGTTTTACCTCCGGCCTCAAAGAAATTGCGATAGGTGTTGAGCATTTCAAGCGTCCAATATTCATTGTGGCCCGTTAGAATTTGCAGGCTATCGGGCGTCATAAGACGGGGATCCTCCTGCACGTCCGCCTGTGCGAGCGTCACGATATTGTACCCGGCTTTTGTGAGTGACCGGACGACCGACATTTGTCCCTCAGGCGAGGTTCTAAGCCATCCCATATCGCGGCGATAATCAATGAAATTAGGTTTCCCAAAGTCTATATCCGCAGCAGCGGCAAGCCGCGATAAATCAGCCGCTTTGTCGGATGTTGGGTGCGGAAATTGTCCGCTGGGATCCCGCAATAATGGCTTCTGTGAGCTACTGCCTTGATGAAACGACTTTGAATTATGGGTAATATCAACGGTATAATTATCGTTAATCCGGTCGGTTCGATATAACGACCCGCCGCCAAAATTATTATATGCTATCCATGTTAATTCTGATAGAAAAACGTAGGCATCCGCTTGTTGCACTTCTTCCAGTTCTGGACGGATATGGAAATAAACTGGCAGTGATAGGCCGCCTGCATCATCCGTAAAAATAGCATAGTGTCTAACGTCAGGGCCTGTGTCTCAGATTTAGGTCTGGGCTAAGAGAGACTTT
>CAYGRF010000072.1:7207-14661 GCA_964352275.1 uncultured Caulobacterales bacterium | reverse complement strand
TCCGTCCTTCCGCCCGCACAACCGGGATCAAGTTCAAAGGGTGCGTCTCAACCCGTTGGAAGGCTATTGCCTTTCAACATCCGCGACTTGAAGAACCGCGCACTTGCATGCGCGGCACCTTCGTTATTTTCCATCCACTGGATAAAAAATTCCGGCAAAGCCGGATTACTTCGGTGCCCCTCGGAAAGTTGATTATGGGCTAAACGCTGCGCTTTAGCAAGAGATGCTGTGCGGCGGGGAAGCCAAAACCCCTAAGCACATTACGCAATTGTAATCCATCCAGCCAGCACACATACACGTAAAGACTTTTACAAATATTGCTGGGTTTCCCATCCAAGGGATTTCCAAAATATTACAAAAATTTATGGGTATTAGGCACAGGAATTATTTGCGATAAACAACAAATTTTTTGCGACGAGTGTCGTTCTATGTTATCGATAATCAATTAGAGTGAATGCAGCTGATAGAATGCAAAACCGCTAGCCGCAAGGGTGCCACCTTGCCGTTTCGTGGGACTTATCACTGTACGGGAGGAGACGACAGATGGTGGATGGGTTTGCGCCTATAGGCAGTGACCCTGCGTGGTTTCCGGCCAAAATTGACTGGAGCGCCAAGAGCGTTATCTTTCGGCGGCTGGACCTAGCGGCCTTTTATAATGTCCCGTTTCATGATGGCCGCGATGGGTTTTTACAAACGGTTGCCAAGGCTGTTCCTATCCAATCCCTTGTGGATGACACTGCAGGCTCAAATAGACAGCCTCCAAACCGCCTTATCCTGCATCATGCTTTTTGCGGCTCAACATTCCTCGCCCGGCTCCTGTCCCATCAGGGACGCACAGTCAGCTACCGCGAGCCCCAAGTGTTTATCGAGGCAACCGAAGACCCGCGCGGCGCGGCCATCGAGCCGCTGACCCGGGCGCTCTTGAGGCAGTTTAGCGCTGGCCCCGGCGGCGAGACTACGGCCTTTATCAAACCGTCTAACTGGATCAATCCGGTGTGGGCGCGAAGCTCCGCGCTGTACGGTAGCCGTCTTGTCCTCATTCATATGGATATTGATGATTTTATTATCGCGAACCTGCGCGGCGGGACCGCGCGGATAAGCTATTCGCTGAACCTGCTCAATTTTGCTCTGAATTTTGCACCGGAATGGAAAGGGGCAGCCCGCGACGCGCAAGGTCTGCTCGCGGCATCCGGCATAGATGCGACGCTGCGTTTGCTAGCGATTTTGCATAGTATTCAATGCCGGGATTTTGACCATATCATCGCGCGCGGCGATGTTTCCGCGCTGCAAATCTCGCATCAGGACCTGCGCCGCGACCCGGTTGATACGGGCGTTAGCTGCGCAGCATGGCTCGATCTTGGGCTAGCGCGCGAGGACCTTAGAGCGAAATATGAGACACTATCAGGTCAGCACGCAAAATCCCTTGCGCCGCAAACTTACCGCCGCGCGGCGGAGGCCGCCGTCAACACCGATATTGCCAGCCGCTACGCCCGCGAAATCGCCAGCGCGGCAGATTGGGCCCGCGCGCAATCGTCATTACATGCAGCCGCGAGCGGCTCTCATATCGCATAGCCCTGTTGCTGTATTCTCGGCGATGTCTTTCAATAGGGTCTGTTGCTTTTGTGCCGGGCCGTGCCTAATCTACCCCTTATGATCTATGGACGCTCATAATGCGCGAAAAGCGCTCGCTCACCCTGCACGGGCACCGCACATCTGTGGCGCTGGAGCCTGAATTTTGGGCTATTATCGACGAGGCCGCATTGGCCCAGCAGCAATCGGTGGCCGGCCTTTTAACGGATATTGATGATCAGCGCGTGAGCCGCCTTAGCCCGCGCGGCCTCGCGGCCTATCTTCGGGTTTGGGCGTTGAACTATGTTCAAACAATGCAGCGCGGTATGCCCTAATGCGCTCTTGGATTGGACTGATAATCACCGCATATTTCACCGCAGGGCTGGGCCTCGCTAAATTTGCGAATGAGCATGTCCCGCCCATGACGCCTGAGCAAACACGCGCAGCCTATGACCTGTTGAGTGCTGACATAGACGCAGTCGCGCTATCGGAGCGTCAAATGTATAGGAGCATTGTGCGGACATCGCGTGCGGTGGTGACGCTTCTGCCCGATACGGTTAACGCGCCTAAAGACATTTTTCTCAGCGAACAAACGACCGATATGCTGTCCCGGCTTAAGGCGCTTAATCCGAGTCATCTGCCGCTGTGCCAGCGCTATCTTTATCATAGCCAAATCGGGCATATGCAAAGCCAGCTTTGGCATCTCAAACAGACTTCAAGTCGGTCTAAGGTTCACGACATTGAAGCCTACGTCTATAAGCTGACCGGGACGCCCTACGGGATTGATGAAATTGAGGCGATTGCAGAAGCGGAAATCACTGAGATTGAAAGTGAGCTCGCGGCGCTAGAAAATCGTATCACCCAAAGCGGTGCAGCGGATACGCTCGAAGAATTTGCGGCCTTGCCGGAGTTTTTTCGAACTGATCCGGCGCGTATTCAATCCGAATATGAGGCCTTATTGCAAACGGCGCGTACGCAGCTTAGCGGCGAAATTTATGATTACAACGCAGAGAGCGCCGGGGTTGCGGTTAAAACCACGCCTCACCGTTGGAACGCTGTTGCCAGTTATTCCCTCAATCAAATGGTGCTGTATTTTACCGAGGATGCCTATGACACAAAGCTCTACCGCATGCTTGCAGTGCACGAAATCACTCCCGGCCATCATATCTCGCGATATGCGCGCCGGGGCGGAGCGATTTGCGGCGGCCGCTTGCGCGGCATGCATGATCTCGAAGAAGGCTGGGCGACTTACTCAGAATATATCGCCGACAGGGCCGGGTTTTTCTCCCCGCCGGAGCAGCGGCTTGGCTGGCTTGACTACCGGTATATCCGAGCGATGCGCATTCTAATGGATGTGCATATGGCGAGAGACGGGTGGAATACGGAGCAATTAAACGCGCTCTGGATCGCCCGCGTGCCGCCGCGCCTGCGGCCTTATTTTGCCCGTGAGCATAAGCGCCTCATACGCTCGTCGCAGCATCATTTGGGCTATATTTTCGCACGCCGCGCCATTGAGATGGCCCGCGCAGACATTGCCTTTGAAATGGGTGATGATTTTTATCCCAAATTATTTCATGACGCAATCTTGCGCGCCCGCTATCATCATATGTCTACATTCACCGATCAGGTGCGGGCCATTATGGCCGCCCGGCGCGCGCCAGCTTCTGATAATAACAGAGCGGCTGCGGCGGGATGAATTGCGTTTAAGGGTAAAATCATATGGTAAAGTTAGGGACGGCTCTGACGCCGGGTGCAATAAAAGTCATGCTATGCGGCGCGGGCGAGCTGGGCAAAGAGGTCGTGATCGAACTCCAGCGGCTCGGCGTCGAAGTCATTGCGGTTGACCGCTATGCTAATGCCCCGGCCATGCATGTGGCGCACCGATCCTATATTATCAATATGATGGACGGAGCGGAGCTGCGCCGCATCGTTGATCTCGAAAAACCCGATCTGATTGTTCCCGAAATCGAAGCCATCGCCACTGATACGCTGGCAGAGCTAGAGCGTGAAGGGGTGACCATTGTCCCGACGGCGCGGGCGACTCAGCTGACCATGAACCGGGAAGGCATACGCCGCCTTGCCGCCGAAGACTTAGGCCTCGCAACCTCGCCCTACCGGTTCGCCGACAGCGAGCCCGAATGCCGCGCGGCGATGGCGGCGATTGGACTGCCCTGCGTTGTCAAACCCGTTATGTCGTCATCCGGCAAAGGGCAAAGCACGGCGAAAACCGAAGCGGATATTTCCAAAGTATGGAATTATTCCCAAGAGGGTGGACGCACAGGAAAATCACGGGTGATTGTCGAAGGCTTTGTTGACTTCGATTATGAAATCACGCTCCTGACGGTGCGCCACGCTGGCGGGACGAGCTTTTGCGCGCCTATCGGGCACCGCCAAAATGACGGCGATTACCGCGAAAGCTGGCAGCCTCACCCGATGAGCGGAAAAGCGCTTAAAGACGCGCAGGATATGGCCCGCACCGTCACGGACGCACTCGGCGGGTACGGCGTTTTTGGTGTGGAATTATTTGTGAAAGGCGACAGCGTCATTTTTTCCGAAGTCTCGCCCCGTCCGCATGATACGGGATTGGTCACGATTGTCTCGCAAGATTTATCAGAATTTGCTCTGCATGCCCGCGCCATATTGGGGCTGCCTGTGCCGGACATCCGGCTTCTTGGCCCGTCCGCCTCGACTGTGATTTTGGGGGAGGGTACATCAGATAATATCGCTTTTGAGGGATTGGGCGAGGCTTTGTGTGAGCCTGATGTGCAACTTCGCTTGTTTGGAAAACCTGAGATAAACGGCACGCGGCGTCTCGGCGTGATTGCGGCGCGCGCGGACAGTATCGGTAATGCGCGGGCGAAAGCCAACCGTGCGCGGCAGGCCATAACCATTGCTTACGATTAATGTGATGAGGGCGTTACCCTTTGAGCAGTTTTATATCGGCGGCATAATCTGTCAGCGCCGCTTTGCCTTTGGGGGTTAGGCGGTAAACGCCGCGCGCGGCGCGCTCAAACCAGCCATAATGATCATCAGCCATAATATTGCGCGCGGTTTTCACGCCGGATATGTCCCGGACAATTGCGGCTTTCTCCGGTTCCCCGCCAGCAAGGACGATAACACATTTAAGCGCGTTTTGACGGTAGGTCGTCATCAGCCCTTTGCGCGTTTGTCCGCCTTCGTTCGGGTCGCCGACCCGGTCATAAAACTCCTTGAGCAAGCGCCCGGTTCTGGCCTTGGATTTGCGCGGCTGATAGGGGCCGGGATCAAGGTGAATTTGCGCAAGGTCATCGTTGATAATAATCAGCCCCAGACCCAAACGGCGGCACAGGCTTTTATTGCGTTTGAGCGCTTTTTGAAACGGCTTGCCGGTTTTGTGCCCGGTCGCAATATAGACAAAATCCGTGATGGCTTGGCGCTCAATCGCTTGGTGAAAGAGCGTCAGCGCAAAACTGGTTTTTAATTCGATAATCACAGGGGGTTCCTCGCCCCGGACGGCGACCACATCTGCTGCGCCAATTTCTGATTTAACAACATAGCCCTGCGCTTCAAGCATGCGCTTTACGGGCTCATAGAGATCAGATTCGGATGAATTAGCGCGGGGCATAGGCGCTCAAAGCTATTGATTTACGGCCCGCGTGCAAGCTGTTTTCAGTGTAAGAGAAAAAGGCGCGTTAAGCTACCGGTTCAGGCGGCTTGTAACAGGTTGGGCCTTTTTTGGCTTGCTCCGCGCCCTGTTTGAAGAACAGGTCTAAATCTTTGGGAGCGCCTTTTTTCAGTGTGCCCGAAGGCTTATCTGTTTTTGGAGCAGAGGTATTCGGCGTGGTCTGCTCTTGTTTTTGCGGTGGTGATTTAGGCGCATCCTGCGATTGCGCCGTTGCGATGCTGACAAAGCAGATCGTAGAAATGATAATGAATGCGTATTTGATAGCCATATCAATCCGTACCACAAATCGGGTTAAACTTTAAGGGCGATTATTTTCCGACGCAAAAGCGCTCAAATATCCGGCCCAGCACCGCTTCAATATCGGCCTCACCCGCCAATTCCCGAATGGCGTGAAGCGCGGCGCGTACATCATCACCGGCCAGTTCAGGCGCGCGGGATAAATGGGTTTTTGAGCGCTGCAAGGCTTCCATTGCCCGGCTCACACAGTCCCTGTGCCGCACTCGGGTCAGGCCCGCCGATTGCGACGGCGCGAAGCGATCTGTGATCATGGTCTCAAGCGCGGCTTTAAACTCTGCCATGCCGTCGCCTGTTTTTGCGCTCACGCGGAAAGCGGGCGCGGAGGATGCCGACTGCGTTTGTACGTCTAAGTTTTCAGTGCGGTCAGATTTGTTGAGCAAAATAAAATCACACGCCGCCATATCCGGCAGTACGCCGTCTGTATTGGTCATATCGATAACCCCGACGGTGATGTCGCCTTCGGCGCTGCGGCTACGGGCGCGGCGCACGCCCTCCGCTTCAATGGCGTCGACTGTATCGCGTAACCCGGCCGTATCAGACACGCGCACGGGCAGTCCTGCCATGACCATATGCACATCAATAATGTCCCGCGTAGTTCCGGCCACATCAGACACAATCGCCGCGTCGCGCCCAGCGAGATAATTCAGCACCGTTGATTTCCCGGCGTTAGGGGGGCCGATAATAGTCACGTCCAGTCCGGCGCGTATGCGCTCCCCGCGCGCATGATCGGTCAGAGCCTCTTTCATGCCGGATATTGCCAAGTCCAAAGGCCCGGCGGCTTTATGGGCTAAGGCATCGGGAATATCGCCTTCATCAGGAAAGTCTATTTCGCCCTCTATGGCAGCAAGTGCGTCGATCAGGTGCTCGCGCCATCCTTCATATATGTCTTTCAAGCCGCCTTGCATTTGCCGCAGAGCCTGCCGTCTTTGGCCGTCTGTTTCTGCATCAATCAGATCGGCCAGCCCTTCGGCTTCGGTCAAATCCATACGGCCATTATCAAACGCGCGGCGGGTAAACTCGCCGGGCCCGGCTTGGCGCGCGCCGGAAGCTGAAAAAGCGCTCGCCATGGCCTCGATTACGGCAAGACTACCATGGGTATGAAATTCGGCAACGTCTTCGCCAGTAAAGCTCCCGGGTCCCGGCATCCACACCAGCAGCCCTTCGTCTATGGGGCTTTTATCCGCGGCGTGAAAGGCGCGAAACACCGCGCGGCGCGGGGCGGGAGCCACCCGGCCTGTCAGGCTGCGGATAATAGATCCGGCATCCGGCCCGCTCACCCTGAACACAGACACACCGGCTCGGCCCGGGCCGCTGGCGAGTGCGAAAATTGTCTGATGTGAGGAAACACGCATGACCCTCATATAGAGGGTTTGGCTTTGAAAGAAAGACTTGGCTTAAGCGGTTAATAATTTGCTGCGTAAGCCTGATTATCCTTGGGAAAGGCATAGGCCGCTGTTTGTAGGGCTGTTGTCAGCGCGGTCATTGCGGCCCGGCCTTCGGATGATTGAATGGATTTATATCCCATGGGCTGATTGCCAAAGGCGCGAGCCTCGGTTTCCCGTTGCGCCAGAACCGTGACTTCGGCGTGACGGGGATCGCGGGCAATCGCCATGTAGCGTGATTGCACGTCTTCGTAGTCACCTTCGATGACTTGCAAAATATGACCGCCGGAAAATAATAGCATGCCGGTTATTCCTCGCGCCATATTATTTTCCTGAGCGGTCAATGCGATTTTTTCCATTGTGCGCTCATCAATGCCGAACTGCGTCCGGCTTGAATACACAAGTTGATACACCATAACTTCGTTCTTTTGTTGCTTTCCTCATCTATAGTTGAATAATCTTAAGAATTGCCTTCCATAATAGACAAATAGATTGGAGTTTCCGGCGCATGTATATCCGTCTAATTATGTGTATGATTATGT
>CAYGRF010000072.1:0-7107 GCA_964352275.1 uncultured Caulobacterales bacterium | reverse complement strand
ATTATGTGTATGATTATGTTTATCGGTTTAAGCCCGATTTCAAAATCCTTTGCCCATGATATGCGCGCATCCGCAGACGCCCGCTATATTGCCAATCAGGGCGTTATGATCTCGGACGGCACGGTGAAAGTCCTGTTTGATCCGCTGCCGCTATCCGGGTTCGGGATTTATATGGATGTGCCGGCTGAGGATGAGGCCGCTATGATGGCTGGATCGCCGCCCTACGATTTGATTGATGCCGTGTTTATTAGCCACGCCCACAGAGACCACTTTTCCGCCTCCCGCATGGTGGAGTTTATGAATGCGCAAACTCAGGCGCGCCTCGTTGCGCCGCAGCAAGCGCTTGATATGATGTTAAGAGATGAGAGCTGGGATCCCAACCTCATGGCGCGCATAACCGCGTTTGATATGGAGTATGGAGACGTGCCGGAAATGATAACCATCGGCGATATAACCGCCAGCGCCGTGCGTATTCCTCATGCGGGTTGGCCCGCACCGAGGCGCGCTATGGTGCAAAATATGGTATACCGCGTCACGCTAGGGGGCGGCGCGGTGGTGATGCATATGGGCGACGCGGACGTGCGGCGCGAGCATTACGCACCCTTTGCCGCCCATTGGCAGGCCAAGCGCACAGACACTGCCTTCCCGCCTTATTGGTTTTTAGTCTCAACCGTCGGAACAGATATTCTGTATAATGATATGAATATCGACACGGCCATCGGCACCCATGTCCCGCTTGATGTTCCCGATGACCTCAAAGACAGCGGCGTTGATTATTTACATATAAGCGGGGAACACAGAACTATCAGGCAAAGCCATGCCCATGATTAGTGTGTGCAGAATGCATGAATGCTCATACTGAAATTTGTCCTATTTAATAGCCAGATGGCTCGTCTTCCCATATCATGACCGAGATAAGGAGACTCATTATGCGCCAATGCCCTGTTGATGATTTTACGCTTAAACCTGAACTCTATGAGGGTGTTCCCATTGACCGCTGCCCGCATTGCCGGGGTGTGTGGCTCGACCACGGAGAGCTTGAGGCCATTCAATCCACGCAAGACAGTGATTTTCGCGATGTTCCGCTCTCTGTGATGGATAAGGTCACGGCCGCTTCCGCAATGGCAAAAGCCAAAACCGAGAAGGCACTGACCTGCGTGACATGCGATACAGCATTGGTTAAAAGAGAATATAGTTTCTCGTCGCAAATCATGATTGATAATTGCCCCAAAGGCCACGGCATGTGGCTCGATGCTTCCGAGCTTGAACTCCTGCAGGCGTTTTATGAAGACGAACAAGATTTCGCCAATCACGCTGAAGCCGAGATATTAAAAGAGTTGCGCGAAGGCGGGATAACAGGCTTTTTCGCCGGATTATTAAAGGCAATAAAACGCTAACCGCTATAGGGTTGTGGCTTGAGCTTAGCGCCCGCCATAGCGGCGCGGCGGTGTCTCGCGTAATTCCTGTTAAGTGGAAATCGGAAATTAGGCCTTATTTGCCTATTTTCCGATACTGTGGTGAGTATGACCAAACAGGAAATGCACTAAGGCCAAAACCACAAGAGATTGGGGCTTGCTTTCGCTAGGATGAGTGAGGTGGGTAAAGTCCAATATTATCCCGGTCATCTACCAGTTTCATTAGGCGCGATATTTACTCAAGCGCTATGAGCGCGTGGCTTTATAGGCTTGGAGGGCGCGCTCTCTGGCAAATTTATGATCGACAATGGGCGCGGGATATGTCTTGCCGAGCGTGACCCCCGCCTCCAACAGTACGAGTTTCGGGGCCTCCCACGGGGCATGGATAAATTTATTGGGCAGACGCGCCAGTTCGGGCACCCAGCGGCGGACATAGTCGCCATCTGCGTCAAATTTTTCGCCTTGGCCAAACGGGTTGAAAATCCGAAAATAGGGGGCCGCGTCTGCGCCGCTGCCTGCTACCCATT
The DNA here is from genome assembly GCA_964352275.1 of uncultured Caulobacterales bacterium. GTDB lineage: Bacteria > Pseudomonadota > Alphaproteobacteria > Caulobacterales > Maricaulaceae > JACOMS01. The sequence continues at coordinate 5,165 of CAYGRF010000072.1, read as the reverse complement.
GCCAGCTTGCGGCATTGCTCGCCGGGTCAGCATCGACCAGCGTGTCCCAGAACCACCGCTCGCCGTGCCGCCAATCCAGCATCAAATGTTTAATCAGGAAACTCGCCGTGACCATGCGCACGCGGTTATGCTGCCACCCGGTGGCCCATAATTGGCGCATGCCAGCATCGACAAACGGGTATCCGGTCAGGCCCATTTGCCAGCGCTCCAGCCGTTCATCCTCCTGCGTCCATTCAAACGCGTCAAAGGCGGGTTTGAAATTCTCTGTTGCAAGATCCGGGTTGTAAAATAATAGCGTATAGGAAAACTCTCGCCAGCCGATTTCCGATAGGAATTTATCGCCGCTGACATTGGCGTCCATAACCGTGTGCCAGATTTGCCGGGGCGAGATTTCGCCAAACGCCAAATGCGGGGAGAGTTTTGACGTGCCCTCAACGCCGGGCCTGTCGCGGTCTTTGCTATAGGTCTCAACGGGGCCTGATAGAAACTCTGTGAGGGCGGTTTTTGCGCCGTGCGTTCCAGGGTGCCAAAAGGGCCGCATTTTTTCGCCCCAATCGGGCCGGGCCGGTAGAAGATCCAGCGCGCTTAAGGGAATAGATGTAATGTCGCCCTCAAAGGGCGCGGCGGCGTCCGGAACTGGCAAAGGGCGCTCCGGCGCCGGTTCGCGCAAGGCTGCGCGCCAAAACGGGGAAAACACCTTATAATAGCCGCCGCTACCGTTTTTAATCTCCCACGGCTCATGCAAAAGATTAGCCTTGTAACTTTTTACGGTGATGTCTTTGCCGCTTAATGTCTCTTTCATGGCGGTATCGCGGGCGACGGCATCGGCGCCGTAACGCCGGTTCCAGAAAACGCTTTCGGCCTTGGTCTCTTTGATAATTTTTGTGAGGGTCTCTTCCGCGCTGCCTTTGGCAAGGACAAGGGTGAGCCCGATTGTCTCAAGGTCATCAGCGAGGCTTTGCAGAGAATAATGCAGCCACCAAAGCGATGCTCCGCCGAGCGGCCGCGCCGCGTCTGTCTCTAAAATATAAAGCGGTATAACGGGCCGCCCTGTTTTAACGGCCTCATGCAAAGCCGGATTGTCCGACACGCGCAAATCACGGCGAAACCAGACAATAATCGGTGATGTCATAAGGCAATCTTTCGTCAGGACTTAGGCTTGATACGCAAAGCGGCGGGTTTTAGTTCCCAAAAACCAAGGCCATATCCGCAGCGGAAATATCATAAAGATCAGCCATGACGGATTCTGTTGTCGGCCAACGGCCAGCGCCTTTGCCACGAATTTTATAGGAGTCACCATCATCGAAATAGAAGACGGCGTGGGCTTCTTCCCCGTCCGCTTGGGCGATGAAATTATTGAGCGATAGGTCTTTAAGCTCCAGAGACGCGTTAAACCCTTCGCGGTGCCGCCAGCAGATCGACACCCGCTTGATGGCTCCGTGTAGGGGCGGGTTAATGGAAAAGTCCCGAATCGTATCGCGCGGAATATCATCCAGACCGATGGTCTCGCCGAAGGCTAACAGGGCGACAAGCCGGATTTTGGCCGCTGAATCTTCGCCGTCGACATCGGCGCTCGGATCAGCCTCGGCAAAGCCTTTATCCTGGGCATCTTTCAGGGCGTCTGCGTAAGATACGCCTTTGGTGATTTCGCCGAGCATATAATTGGTAGTGCCGTTGAGCAGGGCTTCGACGCGGACGATGCGCCCGGCCTCGCGGCGGCACATTTCCAATACGGGCATTCCTCCGCCAGCGGCGCTGGAGAAGGCTAAAACTGCGCCGGATTGCTCTGCGAAATTGAGCAAATCCTGACCGCCTGCTGCAATGGCCTGTTTATTGGCGCTGACCACATGGACGCCGCGTGCGAGCATATCGCGGCTATACGCCAATCCCGGCTCAATCGGGCCGGAAACATCGATAAAAATATCGGGTTCAGCAGAGACAAGATCGGCATAATCCGTCGTAATCACATGGTCTTTATAGCCCTGATCCAAATATTTTTGCGGGCTTCGTACCATGATTTTGACGATTTCAAACCGCTCCGGCAAAGCCTTGATCCGGCGGTAAACGCCGCCGCCGACAATGCCGCAGCCCATCATGGCCACGCGCAGGGGGCGCGGTGATTTGGGCGCGCGCGGCGGCGCGGTTTTGGAGCCAATGGTTGTGTAAGAGGGAATGCCAGGCATGCCGATGTCAAATGCCAGTGCATGGCGCTGTGCAAAGGTCAGCGCTTTAGGGGCAATCAGGACATCGGCGCGGGCGCGGGCATCATCCCAAGAGATCATATCATAGCGTTTGGCGTCTTTGTTATCTTTGGGATCGTGTTCATACACCCCGTCAACATCTTTGAGCAGAAGCGCCTTGCAGCCCAGCCTGTGCGCGACAAATAGCGCGGTCAAATCGGCTCCGCCTTGGCCGAGCAGGGACGGGCGGTCATTCTCGCCAATGCCGACATAGCCGGGCATGACAACAATATCGTGGTTTTTAAGATCGCGCTCTAATTGCGCGACATTCAAATCGACCAATTCGGCCTCTGTGTGCGGCCCTGCGGCCTTAAGGCCAAGGTCACGGGCTTGGCGTACAAAAGCGGGCGCTCCGATGCGCTCCAGTGCCAGTGCCAGCAAAGCCGCCGAGCGCCGCTCACCGAGCTGTATAAGTTCCGGGAGGTTTTTGGCTGTGCCGTCCGGGCCGATGCGCCGCGCCTCAGCCATGAGAACATCGGTTTGGTCGCCTTGGGCGGACGTAACGGCGATGACGTTGCGGCCTTGTCTGTAATGGCGGTAAATTTCAGAAGCCGCCTCGGTATAGTCTGTCAGCGAGTTTAGGACGCTATGGCCGAAATTGATAACAATCGTTGGAACAGGCATAATATGTCTCTTTAGCGGAATTTATTTATGCGCCCGCAAGCGGTAGGCAAATCGGCGCGGTCAGTGCTCTGTGCCTAAACAGGGGCCGCGCGCGAGTCAATATGCGTTAACTCTTATCCGGAGCAAAGCTGACAGAAAATGTCGTGCCGTTTTCATCGGTTGAGACAAGGGCCAAATCGCCGCCTTGAGCGCGGGCAAGCTCGCGCGAAATTGTCAGGCCGAGCCCTGTGCTGCCGTGACCGGAGCCGCCGGCAAAGGCTTTAAACAGATTGTCTTGCGCGCGGGCGGGAAGGCCCGGGCCTGTATCTGTAACGTGGATATGCGCCGCGCCGTCAACTGCGCTGGCGCTGATGCGGATTTGCCGAACGGCGTCATCGTCTTTTAGGCCCGCCAGCACCTGTCCGGCATTACGGAACAGGTTTTGGAAAATACGGTAAGTATGATCGGCGTCCGCTGTGACCGTTAGGTCGGTGGGCACCTGATTGATAAATTGCACGGACTGAGCGCCGCTCCCGAAAGCTGACAGCGTATCGCCTGCCGCTTCGCCGATTAAAAGCGCCGCACGCAGGGGTTTCAAATCCGGCGGCTCGTCCCGGGATTGCGAGTAATTGAGCACATCCGTGCATAATTTAATACCCCGGTCGACAGCGCGCACGAGACGCTCTCCCATATGCGCGACGCGCTCATCTTTATCCATAGCGATGCGATCGGAAACGAGCTGCGCAGAGGTCAGCACATTGCGAAGGTCATGATTGATCTTGGCCACAGCGAGGCCAAGTGCGGCGAGCCGGTCTTGTTGTTTCAGGGCTGCGCGTACGCTTTGCTTCATATCATAAAATTCACTCTGCAATTGCCCAATCTCGTCAAGCCGCGACGTTGGCGGTTGGTTGCTGCGGCGGCGCTCGGGGTCTTCGCGAAACGCCGAAAGTCCGTTGGCCAAGTCTTTAATTGGCCGGACAATCATCATTGACAGAGCCCAATAGAGCAGCGCGCCCGTGATAATGGCAATCGCAAGTGAGAGCAGCAATATGCGCTGGGAATAATCAATCAGCGCTTGTTTGAGCGACGCTTTTGGCGCGATATATTCAAGCTGGTCCTGGCCCTCGACAATCGGGAATGAGATCACGCGTAAATATCCGTCGCCGTTGCCAAAAAATGTTCGGAACGTGTCGATCAGCGGCGGCAGTCTTTGGGGTTTGCGCAAATCTATGACCTCAAAGTCCGATGCATCGGGGGGCATGCCGAGGATCAATTCCGTCATGCCTTCGCGTTTTGTCGCCAGCATGACCACATCGGTGTCTTGCATAAATTGCCGGGATAAAATCTCGCTGCCTTCATAATCCGGCACGCCGGTCAGCGCGAGCGTCAGGTGCCCGGCGCGCTCGGCCCGATCGCCGAGCCAATCTTGACGAAACACTGCGGCGGACGGAATAAAAATAACAATCTCGGCCAGCATGACAAAGGCGATCGTCATCATCAGGAGCTTGCCGGATAAACGGCGCGCGATGAACTGGTCGATCATCATTCGGGCGTGTCCATAATAGCCGCGAAATCCATGATCACCGGATCATGCCACGTATCTTTGGCAAAGCGGATCATATCAGCCGCCGAAATCGCGGTGGTCGCGTCATTGAGCAGAGGGTGAAAATTTACCACATCATGCTCCGCCAAAGCCTGATCTATCACCAGGGTCACATCGCCGGATATATCGTTGATCAGCGCGAATAATGTGACAGACCCGGGCGTCACTCCTAAAGCGCTCAGCAGCACATCCGGCTTGCCAAAAGAAAGCCGCTTACAGCCCAGATGTGGATGTAATTTATTGATTTTAATAAGGGTTTCACCGAGCGCGCAAATCAGAAAGAGCCGCCCGGCTTTGTCCTTTAAAAACAGGTTTTTCGTGTGCCCGCCCGGCAGTGAAGCTTTGATATCCCGGCCCTCTTCGACAGTAAATATCGGCGCATGCGCCGTGGTTTCATGCGCAATCCCAAGGGCGTCCAAGCGGGCGAACAGATCTTCACGGGTTGCGGGCACGCGCTCTCCTAAGGTCATAGCCGGGCATGATTACCCTGTGGCTATAGAGGGAAAGCCCGCGAAACAAAAGCCTGCAAATTTTTGACGAAAACCGCGATTCTAGGCTTGATATTCGCAAAACTTTGGGCCATATACCCCCGTCTATCGCAGACGCGGCGCATCAGTGCCGTGATACGCAAAAATGAGCGGGCGTAGCTCAGTGGTAGAGCATCACCTTGCCAAGGTGAGGGTCGTGAATTCGAATTTCATCGCCCGCTCCATTTTCCC
>CAYGRF010000071.1:0-14871 GCA_964352275.1 uncultured Caulobacterales bacterium | reverse complement strand
CGACCAATCCGTTATGAGCGGATGGCTCTAACCAACTGAGCTATCCCCCCATTGGCCAAACAGAGGGCCGTATAGCGCGGCATGGCGGCCCTGCAAAGCCCTTTTTATGTGGCTTCTGCTATTGATATGTGCTTGCGGATTGTTTCGCTCAAACCTCTGTGACATAAGCAGTGTATGGAGATTGATTATGAAAACTTTGATGACCTTAATCGCGGGATTGACGCTGATGAGCGCTAGTTCCGCCGCAGCGCAAACCTGCTGTAATGCCGACGGGCCGGGGCAAATATCCGTGTCTGCGACCGGGCAGACATTCCGCGTGCCGGATACGGCCACGGTCTCTGCCGGGGTTGTGACGCAAGCGGCCACGGCTGGAGACGCCATGGCAGCCAATGCCCGCCAAATGAATGCTGCGTTTAATGAATTGATGCGCGCGGGAATTCCGCAGCGCAACATACAAACCTCGCAATTATCCTTGCAGCCACGTTATGATTACGCTGACCGCAAAGCACCCGTAATTACGGGATATGAGGCACGTAACACAGTCACCGCCAAAAGTGAAAACCTTGAGACCGTTGGCGCGATGCTCGACGCGTTAGTCAGGGCCGGCGTCAATAATTTAAACGGCGTAAATTTTTCAATCAAAAATCCTGAAAGTGCGCAATCTGAAGCCCGCGTCAATGCCATTAAGGCCGCACGAAAAAAAGCCGAAGAAATGGCCGGAGCGGCAGGCGTTCGCCTCGGTAAAATCATCACATTGTCGGAATCCGGCGGTTATAATCAACCGCGCCCGATGATGATGGCCCGCGCATCAGCCGATATGGCCGAAAGTACGCCGATTGCAGCAGGCGAACAGGCTCTGTCTGTGACTGTTAATATCACTTACGCGATTGATCAGTAGGCGGCGCACTGTGTAAAGGCTATTATCACCTTTAGCGAACCGAGCTTAGACTTCATGGCCCGGACTCTCAAGCCATGGTAGTTTTGTTGTAATACCATATACGACCGTAGCCATAACGGCCATAATTGCCTAAATAAAAAACCCGGTATGCTTTCACATACCGGGTTTGGTTGCCCCACATACAGGCTGAGCCTGTTAATCAGCCCCCTTAAAGGGAGGACGCTATTTTTTAGAAGCGGTAGCGACCACGCAGCATTACTGGAACTGTCCAGTTTTCCGTGCCGTTATTCACGCCGCCGAGCGGGTGAGCACCGTTCAGAAAACTCGTATCGCTTTTCGCTTCACCTGTGTACCGAATACCGGTTTCAAGTCCGAGTGTTGCGCGTTTAAAAATTGGGGCTTCAACGCCAATCATGCCGGCTGCGGAAGGAACCCAGCTACTTTTATAAAGAGGCACCGCACCACCATTATAAGCGACGCCGCCGCGCATAGCATTTTCAAGCGCTATATCTTGGACATTGGCTGCACCCAGTTTCGCTTCAACATATGGACGCAGTGAGCGCACAAGCGGCGCAGGAGTAGGCGCGAAATACTGACGCATTCCAGCTTCGATACCCCAACGCTCATAATCACCCATTTTACCAGTAACAGCTTGTCCGCCAAATGTACCGAGATTGACTTGCTCACCTTCAGCCTTCGCATACGAGCCCATCAATGTAAGCTTGCGGTTTGGATTAAGCGCGTAAGATCCGCCCAATTCATATCGCATGCCAGGATCATAAATGTCTTTCATTTTTTGGGTCGTCGATACAGCCGGCGCGTGCACTTTATTGCCTGTGAGCGCATCGCCGCCAACAATAAATTCCGGCCCGACAGCCGCTTCTAGGTTCCAGCGGCTGAGCGTGTTACAACATCCATCACCTGAACCACCGTAATAACCATATCCATCATTGCTTGATGGCCCGTTATGTGCATTGCCTCCTAAACCAAGCCATGAACACCCCGAAAGTGCGACAGTTGCTACACCTAAAAGCAATATACGCATAATCTACATCCCTATTGTTCCGTTATGGCACAATTGCCAATCACTTCCTTTTCTTAGATGTAAGTTTTGCAATATTGGGGCCAACCCACCCTTTCAGACGGTCAAGAGGACATGAAAATAAAAAAAAACCCGGACAATGCCGGGTTTAAGAAGACTTCAAATATATGAAATTGGGCTACTTTTTAGAAAGAAACCCGCCCGCGAACCTTTAATGGAATGCTCCATTGGTCACCAGATGTGAAATTGGTTTGTAAATCATCACTCCAGCGTAGGCCTGTTTCAACGCCAATAGCTGAACGATGTCCCACTTGCCATTCCGCCCCAACTGTACCAGCTGCCGTCGGTGTCCATCCACCGCGAATATATCTTTGCTGGAAAAGAGCCGGATCAACCAGCGTTGCAGACGATTGGGTAAGTGTGACATCGTCAGTTTTCACAAACCCCGCGCTAGCGCCGACATAAGGACGCAGACCATAGCCGGGATGACCCATATAGCGCCGCACACCGCCTTCGAGGCGCACTTGATCAAGATCGCTAAATTCAGCGGATAAATCTTCGCTTGTTCCTGCGCCGTTGTCGACAGTGCCAATTTTAATTTTCTGGCCTTTAGATTTTGAAATGCCGATTTGGCCGATAAGCGTTGTGTTCTGATCCAGATCATACGCCGCTGCTACGCCGTAATGGACACCATTTTTAAAGGCGTCACTATAACCCACGGACGCAAGCTCTGACACTGTACCGGGCCCGCCAAGGAAAGGTTTAGAAATCTCTCCGGGGAAAACGTCACCGCCAATATTAAATTCTGTGCCAAGGCTGGCTTCGACCCCAAATGGCATCGCGCCGCCACCACAACATGCAGCCCCGTAGCCTCCGCCGTAACCATAAGAGCCGCCGCTGCCATAGTTACCACCGTAATTATTGCCTCTGCTACCATAACCGCCTTGCATAGACCCACGAAGCGATGGGGCCCCTGCATTATAATAAGTGGGATAAGGCTGAGGCACGTAAATCGGCGCGCCTTGCACAGACGTCACTGAAGCTGCGCCGGGAATGCCGCCTGCTGATGCGCCGCCGCTAATGGCTGATCCAAACGGGGCTTGCGATGATAAAACGGTCGTATTGCTGCCGGTTGCACCTGCATAACCAGAGCCAGAAAAGCCAGACCCTGCCATGCCGCGCATCCCATAAGCCCCGCCTTGATTAAAAGCGCCGCCCATTGCGGATTGTCCCTGATGACCAACGGCGTAACCTTGACCCGGCGCGCAATTGGCTGCGGACATAGTGTAATATTGAGCGCCTTGAACGGGGCCGCATCCGGGTTGCCCATAGCCTTGGCCGAAAGCGCCGTAGCCCGCATTACTGTAGCCGTAATTGCTATATCCATATACGTCGTTATGGCCGCCGCCAGTGCCCAGCCATGAACAGCCGGATAGTAAAATTGCGGACAATGCGCAGGTTGCTAAACGCATATTGGTCTCCCTTTTCAATGACATCCTGTCTATTGCGCCACGTTAACCATGTTATGCTTAAGAAAAGGTTTTCAAATATAAAACAAAGTCTTAAGGTCTATTTGTTTTCTAAAAATTAAAGCTTCCGCGCAGGGTCAAAGGGATCGAAACGTAATTGTCGCCCTTCGCGCCGTTGGCATAATCCCGCGCGCCTTCAAAAGTTACGCCGGATTCAACTGCAAGTGCCGCCTTGGGCGTAACTTGCCATTCCATGCCCGCTGTAACGCGGCCGGTCGGCACCCATTGCGCATTATAAAGATCAACGGTTTGGCGCGGCCCCGGCACATTATAAGTATCCAATGTACGAGGCGTGGTTGTGCTTTCAAACGCACGTTCGTAGAAAACCTGATTCTGGGTAATATCAAAAGACTGGCTATTATGATGGGCCGCGCCGACAGACGCGCCAATAAAGGGCGTCACTGTCCGGTGGGCTTGGTCTTTGACGATCGGATCAAAATAGTAACGGCCGCCAACTTCCAGATCATAGCGTTCCATATCCGTAAAGTCATAGGCATAATTTGCGATAGGCACATTAGGAATAAACGATGTTGACGTCATTGGCGCACCAACAGGAGCGAGTGTTCCTGTATCATAAGCTTGAGTTGTTGAAATTCTAAGCAATGTTCCGATTACTTCTACACTGTCCCCAGCATTACCTTCTGAATGTGTAAAGCCGCCATTGGCAAACAATGTCGCCTTCGGCGACATAATATATTCAAAGCCCGCCGCAACTCGCGACGGTGTGCTGTACGCATCATCGAACGAAATTGTCGGCTGCCGTACTTCCTCAACAGCGGCCGTATAAGTAACATTGGTCACGGATCCATCGCCCGGTGTGCCTGTGGTTCGGCCCTCAGCGTAGTCATTGGGGTTATACGTCACGGCAGGTGCCAAGGTTGGCACATTCGCATAATCCAATAAATCACCTGCCGCGCGCTTTTCGATGCCGAGAGACAGTGATCCGCGCAATTTGGGTTTTTTCAACCGCGGTTTTTGTGCAAAATTGCCGCCTTGCTGTCCAGCGCTTGCCACATGAGACCCGTATCCGCCGGATGTATATCCACCGTTAAAGTCAGGCTGCTGCGGGAAACCACCATAACCGTGCACTTTCTCTGCTGCGTAAGGACCCGCCTTTTGGGCTCCCCCTTGGAAATTTTGCTGATAATTATACTGGTTTTGCGCAGCGGCTTGGCCATGCCCCGGAGTATAATGGGCATATTTTTGTTGATATGCGTGGCCTGATCCGCCAAATCCGCCCAACCAAGAACAGCCCGATAATAAAACTGCTGACAATGCACATACGGCAATCCGCATAACTTAAGCCTCCAAACACGCGCAAACGAAGAATTTTGCACTATGGTTAACGATTCATGCCTCGTTTTGCTTAACAAGGTGTTTATGCGGATGAATTTTTTGGGCGCTGGGCAATAATTTTTGCTCTGAGCGTTAAGGCGCACATGCTGCAAGAATACCTATCGTCAATCATTAGCGCGGATCACACACAGGTATAGCCGAAATAATATTCGGCTATATGTTACTTTAATGCGGGCAGAGTTTTGACTTGAGCGCCAGTTCCCACCATCCCGTAGTGACGTTTTCAGGTTCATTATATTTGGCGGGCTAAAATCTGACACCAACTATGAATCCAAGGGCCTGTGGACAATTCAAATGCATTATTTTTAATTCGAAATTTCGCAGGCTTACATAACCTCTACTTGCCAAACGCCCTTATCCCGCTTATTAGGCCCTCGCAAACCGCAGAAAGAAATATCATGTCCATATCACCCCGCGATAGAAACGCGCCCCGTGATATTGATGCTCCCGTCATAGTCAAAGACGCTGGCAAAAATATCCCGAACGCAAAAAAACTATTCATCAAAACTTATGGCTGCCAAATGAATGTCTATGACAGTGAGCGTATGGCGGATGTCCTTGCGCCGATTGGTTATGCCGCTGTTAATACGCCGGATGAGGCGGATCTTGTTGTGCTCAATACCTGCCATATTCGCGAAAAGGCCGCCGAAAAAGTCTATTCCGAGCTTGGCCGGATTCGCAAAATGAAAGAAGCTAAGGCCGCATCAGGCACAGGCGATATGACGGTTGCCGTTGCGGGCTGTGTGGCACAAGCCGAAGGCGCTGAAATTATGCGCCGCGCGCCTGTGGTTGATATGGTTTTAGGGCCTCAAACCTATCATAAATTGCCCGAAATGATCGCTCGCGTAACCCGCGGCCAAGGCGGCGTACTGGAGACTAATTTTGATACATTAGAGAAATTTGACGAACTACCGACCACGCGCGACCCGAAAGGTTTCTCTGCGTTTCTTACAATACAAGAAGGCTGTGATAAGTTTTGTACGTTCTGCGTTGTGCCTTATACGCGCGGGGCGGAAGTCTCCCGTCCAGTCTCGCAAATTGTTGCAGAAGCCCGGTCACTCGCCTCCAGAGGCGTGCGCGAAATTACGCTTATTGGGCAAAATGTGAATGCTTATTGCGCCGAAGGCCCGGATGGATCCGACTGGAGCCTTGGGCAACTCATCCGACATGTGGCGCTCATTGGCGGCATTGATCGTATCCGGTTTACCACATCCCATCCGCGCGACATGGATGATGATTTGATTGAAACGCTCGGCCATGAACCTAAGCTCATGCCCTATCTGCACCTACCAATCCAAGCCGGGTCCGACAAAATCTTGCGCGCCATGAACCGCGATCATACCTATGACCATTACAAACAATTGATCGCTAAAATCCGCGCGGCCCGCCCGGATATTGCGCTCTCCGGCGACTTTATTGTCGGCTTCCCCGGCGAAACCGAAGCCGATTTCGAGCAAACCTTAAAATGCGTCGAAGAGATCGGATACGGTAGCTCGTTTAGCTTTAAATATTCGGTACGCCCCGGTACGCCCGGCGCGTCCATGCCGCGCCAAGTCGATGAAGATGTCAAATCGCAGCGGCTGAAACGCCTCCAAGACTTGCTCTATACCCAGCAATATGCCTTTAACCAAAGCCTGATTGGGCGCACACTTGATGTGCTCGTGGAAAATGGCGGGCGTGATGACGGACAGCTTTTCGGGCGAAGTCCTTATTTGCAAGGCACACATTTTGATGGCGACGAGTCCCTTGTCGGACAGATTGTACCTGTGATAATTACGGGCGCTGGACGCAACTCGCTCACGGGTGAATTGGCGCAAGTTAACTCATGAAAATCATCGTTCGCAATCTCTCCACCCTGACCACCGAACAGCATTTACGCAGTTTGTTCGCGCCATTTGGCGCGGTTCAATATTGCAATCTCGTCCTCGATATAGAAACTAGCGTCTCCAAAGGGTTTGGCTTCGTGGAAATGCCGAAACCGGCTGACGCGAAAGCCGCGATTAAATCCCTGAACAACCAAATCGTTGACGGCGTTAAAATCCGGGTCAAACGGGCGGACGTTCCGCCCAAAGCATAACTATCTCTTTGGTATAGCCGGAACCGCTCGAAGCTTGGCGCAAGGCGTTGCTAAACTCTCTTTTGTTCGATAGAGACGCATCGGTTTTCATAGGACACATAATGACACTGAATTTCAAAAGTCAACTCGATGACATGGACGGCATTTATGATGCCTTGTTCAAGGCTGGAGAGAATATCTACGCCGAACTGAAGAAAGGCTCCGGCCTGAAATTCGCCACATCCAGCAACGAATCCGGCGATGACCAAATCGAGCTTGACGTGATTGCTGATGAGGCTTTTTTCGCTGCCTTAAGCCAAGACCCGCATGTGCGCTACGTGGTCTCCGAAGAACGACCTGATTTGACTAAAATTGCCGACGCCCGTTACAGCGTGGCGCTTGACCCGCTGGATGGTTCAAAATCCGCACTTGTCGGTATCCCGTCCGGCGCGATTTTTGGCGTTTTTGAGAACGCAGAGCGCGCGGAAGATTTTAACGGGCGCAATATTGTTGTTGGCGGGTTTTTTGTCTTTGGGATGAATTTGGAAGCCTATTTCGCTGATGGCGGCAATGTTTATGGGGGCGTGTTTGATCAACAGACGCGGGAATGGACAATCCTGCCCATTGAGGGCGGCCTACCATCCTCTAATACAATTTCAATCAATGCATCCGGTCAAACCACTTGGGACAGTTGGTTTCAAAAACACTATGCGAGCTGGTTTGCGATCACAAAGGCGCAGCCCAAACCCTATAATGTGCGCTGGTACGCTTCTATGGTGTCGGACATTAAACGGCTTATTTTGCAAGGCGGATTGTTCGTCTATCCACGCGCGAGCCGCGCAGGCTATGAAAGCGGACATTTACGGCTTGTCTATGAGGCGGTCCCGATGTCCTTCCTTATCCACACTATGGGCGGATCATCAACCAATGGCAAATGCTCGCTGCTAGACGCCCCCGTGACAACCCTACATGAAAAAACCCCTGTCTTCATTGGCGAAGCAGACAAAATTGCGGCAATAGAGCACGCCGCAAAATTTTAAGCCCTCTCTTATAAGCGGGCGGCAGCGCCTATATTGGTAGGCAATGACAAAATTTGCCACGTATTTCCTGCTCGCAATCCCAAACAAAACTGCCTAAACACGCACCATGAGTAAACAGACTGATATTTTAGAATTTGATGATGGTGATTTGGTACGCAGACTCTGCGGCGCCGGGCATGCCAATTTGGCGCTGATCGAAGAGGCGTTTGACGTTTATGTCGAAGCGCCGGGCGCGAGCGTTCATATAAATGGCGACTCGCCGTCGCGCGCTCGGGCAGGCGAAATTGTACGCGAAATTTATCAACGTCTTGAGCGCGGCTGGCCTTGCAGCACGGGCGATATTCGCGCGCTGATCAAAGCCGTCGGCAAAGGCAAAGTGAAAGCCGCCGCCGTTGATGCGATTATTCCATTTCCGCGCCGCGCGCCCATTGTACCAAAAACGCCGCGCCAAGAAGCTTATATCCGGATGCTCCAAGACTCTACCATTAGCTTCGGTGTTGGCCCGGCAGGGACAGGGAAAACCTTTCTCGCAGCGGCCTACGGCGCGTCATTGCTGGCGCGCGGCGAAGTCGCAAGGTTTGTCGCCTGCCGCCCGGCGGTTGAAGCCGGAGAGAGGCTTGGCTTTTTGCCCGGTGATTTCAATGAAAAGGTTGACCCCTATATGCAACCCATTTGGGATTCATTGCATATGGTTTTGGGCCGAGACGAGGTTGAACGCCGCCGGGGCGCGGGCGAGATCGAGGTTGTGCCCCTAGCCTTTATGCGTGGGCGGACACTATCCGACGCGTTTGTGATTATTGACGAGGCGCAAAACGCGACGATTTCACAAATGAAAATGGTCTTAACCCGGCTCGGCGAGCGGGCGAAATATGCTGTAACGGGTGATGTCACGCAATCCGACCTCCCTTATAACACTGTCTCTGGCTTGTCCCACGCGCTGTCTATATTGCGCGGCATTAAAGGGATTGATTTTTGCGAGTTTCTATCGAGTGATGTTGTGCGCCATCCGCTTGTTGGAAAAATAATCAATGCTTACGAGAAAGATCATAGTGAGGCTGGAGATATAAGGCAGCAAAGACGGTCATGATCCATAGTCTTGATGTTGCCATCAAAGATGAGAGATGGCTGGATATTGTGCCCGACCCAGACATATTTTGCGAGCGCATCATAAGTGAGGCCGCACGCCCGCTCACAGATCCTCAAAAAGGCGAGCTCAGTATTGCATTGGTCAGCGCGGCTGAAATGCGCGGCCTTAACGCAGCATACCGCGCCAAGGATAAACCCACCAATGTTCTGTCTTTCCCCGCAAGCGGGCCAGTGCCAATGTTGGGGGATATTATTATCTCGCGTGAAACCGTTATAAGCGAGGCGGAACTTGCAGGCATAACGGCTCAAGACCACACGTCCCATTTATTGGTGCATGGCTACCTCCACCTCCAAGGCTATGATCATCAAAGCGATTCTGATGCCGACATTATGGAGGCTCTGGAGGTCGGCATTTTGCGCGGGTTAAATATTGACAATCCGTATAAAATTAACGAGCGTTCTTATCCATGACAGACCCTGCCTCTCCTCCTAGCTTGGTCCGCCGGTTTTTGCGGCGCACCCATATCGTCAGCGATGACACGCAGAGCGTTGCGGCGCAAAAGCGTATGATGACAGCCGCGGAAGCGTTTCACCATTTGCGCGTTGACGATGTGATGGTTCCGCGCGCCAATATCATTGCCGTTGAAACCTCTACAGGCCTGCATGATTTATCCATCGCCTTTAAAACGGCTGGGCATTCACGCTTGCCTGTCTACAAAGAAACACTCGATGAGCCGCTCGGGATGGTTCACATAAAAGATGTCATGCCTTACCTCATGCTTGACGCAAAAGGGCGCGGCGGGAAAACCTATACCGTTAAAAAAGTCATTCAATATATTCGCCGCCCGGTTTTATTTGTGCCCCCCTCCATGCTCGCGCAGGATCTTTTGCGGCGTATGCAAGCCCGGCGTATTCATATGGCCATTGTTGTCGACGAATATGGCGGCACCGACGGCATTGTTACGCTTGAAGACTTAGTAGAACCGATTGTAGGGGACATTGAGGATGAGCATGACGACGCCGAACCGCAAGTACGCCGGGTTGCCGGAACAGGTACAAAGTCTTTATGGGAGGCCGATGCCCGCGTCACCATTGATGATTTTGAACAAATTTTTGGCCGCGACTTTGCGACGCCGGACGAAGAAGATGATGTCGATACATTGGGCGGCCTTGTCTTTACCCTCGCAGGCCGCGTACCGGAGCGCGGAGAGGTTATTCGCCATCCTGACGGGATTGAGTTTGAAGTGATCGATGCGGATCCCCGGCGCGTTAAACGCCTGCGGATACGGGCAACGCCGGAAAGACCGTCTGAGGGCGCGGCCTCAGAGTCGCCGCCGTCGGAACCTACAGCCTCGTGACAGCATCACCATGACGCTCGCGAAACGCGTCTTTGCCCTATCGGGTTGGCGGGGCCGAGGACTTGATGTCCTCATAGGCGGTCTTGCCGTGTTAGGGCATGCTCCCTTTCATATCTGGCCGATCACGCTCATCGCGCTCGCCTTTCTTATGAACCGTTTAGATGCGGCGCGCGCGGTGCGCAGTAGCGGGTTTAGCCGCGGCTTCTGGTTTGCACTCGGCTATTTCCTGTTTGGCACCTTTTGGATTGGCTCGGCGTTTATTGTACGCGGCCCCGAATTTATTCCGGTTATGCCGCCCATGATTTTAGGGCTTGCGGCCTTGCTGTCCCTGTTTTGGGGATTAGCCGGCTG
This sequence comes from uncultured Caulobacterales bacterium, assembly GCA_964352275.1. GTDB lineage: Bacteria > Pseudomonadota > Alphaproteobacteria > Caulobacterales > Maricaulaceae > JACOMS01. The sequence continues at coordinate 4,155 of CAYGRF010000071.1, read as the reverse complement.
GGCTTATATTCGGCTCAGCGGGAAGCACCCCGTCCGGTGGCTCGCCTTAGCGGGCCTGTTAATGATGGCGGAGTTTGCACGCGGAAACCTGCTTAGCGGATTTCCTTGGAACCTGCCCGGTTATATTTTTAAAAGCGGCAGTCCGCTATCACAGATCGCTGCATTTATCGGGGTTTATGGTCTGTCTTTTCTCGTCTTTATAATGGCCGCCTGTATTGCGCCGGTATTATCGCGCTCCAAATCCTGGGGCGGCCTTGCGCTATGCGCGGGGCTGATTGCCGGATTATGGGGCTTTGGTGCAATACGGCTTTCACAGGCTGTGATTACAGTGGATACATCTGCCACAATCCGCATTGTGCAAGTTCCGTTTTCACAAAAAGATAAGTTTGACCGCGCGAAATCCATTGGCATTGTTAATGATTTCATTCGCATGAGCGCTGAGCCTGGCATTGACGATATAACTCATTTAATTTGGCCGGAGGGCGCCGTTGTTGGCCTAGCGTTGGAAAACACCCCGCTGCTGGAAGCCATGGGGAATGTCCTGACCGCCAATGATATAACCCCGCCATTTTGGCTACTCAACAGTCTCCGCGTTGAAACCAAGCCTATGCCGGACAGCGCGCCGCGCGACTACTATTATAACACATCGGCTATTATTGCCTATGACGCGCAAGGATACCCGGCGCTTGTCGGGTTTAATGATAAAACCCGCCTTGTTCCATTTGGCGAGTATTTCCCCGGCGGGCGGTGGGTCGAAGAGCTTGGGTCAAAAACTCTCTCCACTAGCCTTGCCTCTATCACGCCCGCGCCGCAGAAAATTCTGTCTCAGTTCCCCGGCCTTCCGCCCGTCAGTCCGCAAATTTGTTATGAGATTATTTTCCCCGGATTGACGCCCCGGCCGCGCTCTGGCCCGCGCGCGCAATGGATACTCAACCAATCTAATGACGCATGGTACGGGCGCTCCATCGGGCCCGCACAGCATGCCAATATTGCCGCCTACCGCGCCATAGAAGAAGGCATGCCGGTGGTCAGGTCCGCATCAAACGGCGTCTCCGGCCTCGTCGATCCTTACGGGCGGTATAGTGAAAAATTAGGGCCTCAGGATTTAGGCGTTTTGGATATACAATTGCCTAAGGCCCTGAGCCGGTCTCACTTGCCGCGGCAGCATGTCCTGCTTCTATTCTTGATAATTACTGCTGCAACTGCTATTTCTATTCTAATATCAAAGCGAGACAAACAGACATAAAATATAGTGGCCGAATGTTTGGCCCGTTCATTTTAATATCGAAAAGTAACATTACCATGTCCTCCATGCACGCTCCGCGCTCTGCCAGTTATGTTGACACTCATGTTGGCACGCGCATTCGTTTGCGCCGAAAGATCCTGAAAATGAGCCAGAGCAAACTCGGCGATATTCTTGGGGTGACCTTCCAGCAAGTGCAAAAATATGAAAACGGAACAAACCGCGTTGGCGCGAGCCGCCTTTGGAAACTCTCACAAGTTTTAGATATTCCAGTGACGTTTTTCTTTGATGGTCTGAGCGGAGGCGCCGATCCTGACGGATTTGCTGAAGATGACCAGACTCCGATTGTCTATGTTTTTCTCAACAGCTCTGAAGGTGTTGAACTGGCCAAAGCCGTCTCGCGCATTCACAGCAAAGCTGTGCGCCGGCAAATATTAGAGCTCGCCCGCTCACTCGCTGACAATCAGGATATTGATCTAGAGTAATTATGACGCGCCGCACTCTGCAACCCACAACTCCGGGCCGTCCGCGCCTTTACGGACGCGTGAAGGGCAAACCCCTTCGCCGCTTGCAGCAAGGCCTGATGGACGACCTCTATCCGTCACTGGTTATTGGTGAAGACCCTATATGCGGCCTTTCACATTTCAAGCAGATTTGGATGGAGATTGGTTTTGGCGGCTCTGAACATCTGATTTGGCAAGCCCGGCACAATCCGGACGCCGTCATTTTCGGTGCAGAGCCTTTTATCAACGGCGTTGCCAAAGCTGTCAGCGGCGTGTCTGAACACGGCCTTGAAAACATTCGCCTGTTTCAGGGCGATGGCCGGCTTGTCATGGACAGATTGCCAGCGACGTCTCTGGACTGCCTGTTTGTTTTGTTCCCGGATCCCTGGCCGAAATCACGCCACAATAAGCGCAGAATTATCACGCCGGAGTTTTTATCTGATGTTCACCGCGTTCTCAAACCTGGTGCCCGGTTTCGCTTTGCCAGCGATATTATCGATTATGTCGACTGGACGCTAACGCGCGTCAAAGCCCATGGCGGCTTTGATTGGCCAGTCAGCCAGCAAAGCGATTGGCGGGTTCGTCCGGATGATTGGCCGCAAACACGGTATGAAGCCAAAGCCATACGCGAAGGCCGTACCTGCCATTATTTTGAATTTATTCGGGTATAAACAAATAAAGCTGTTGCGACAGTTCATATGCGCCGCTTGATTTTCCTACGGCTTGCTATTGTAACATCCATAAAGGCAACACTTACTTTTTCATCCCGTGCTTTCGCAGCATCCCGCGAAATTGGTGATAGGTCAGGCCGAGATAATCAGCCGCACGCCCTTGGTGGTGATCGTGAAGGCTTAACGCCTGATCCAGCAAACGCCGTTCAAACGCCATAACGCGGACGGTAAAGTCTGTTGTCTCCAGCGCGTCCGGCGGGCCCTCATGAGCTTCGGCTGCTACAATTCCGGCCGGTGCCATATCGGTCGCCGCAATCTGGCGCTCATCATCAGGCGCGCCGCCGCCAAAAACATCCATACGGACTTTCTGTACCGGCTGGGCAAGGCTCTCATCGATTAAAAAAGCATTGGCGACGCTGCGCTCCACCACATTTTTAAGTCCCCGCACATTGCCGGGCCAAGGCTGCCCCATTAAAAAGGCGAGCGCTTCCGGCGTGAACCCCGGAAAACGGTCCGCCCCAAGATGGGCGGCAGCGCGGCGGCCAAAATGCTCAGACAGAGCGGCGACATCCTCAGCCCGGCCCCGGAGCGGCGGAAGCCGCAAAACTTCAAACGACATACGGTCCAGCAATTCAGCGCTGAACGCTCCGGCCCGCACCATTGCAGGCAGATCGGCAGACGTAGAACAGATAAAGCGCAAATCAACGGTTTCCGTATCAGGGCTGCCGACAGGTTCATATTCGCCGTGCTCTAGTGTGCGCGCGAGTTTTTCCTGAAGGCGCGGCGAAGCGGCCTCAATATGGTCGAGCAAAAATGTTCCGCCGTCCGCCGCTTGCAACCGCCCGTCAAGGCTCGCGCGACCTGTATAGTCAGCGCGGCCAAACAATATCTCCTCCAAAGCCTTGTCTTTATAGGCTGCGCAATTGACGTGCATAAAAGCCTGTTCCCAGCGCGGAGAGAGAAAATGCATGCGGGACGCCATCAATTCCTTGCCCGTTCCGCGCGCGCCAACGATTAAAACGGGATATTCCAGAGAGGCAAGATCCGAAACACGCTCCAAAAGTGCGTGGAAAAGCGGCGATTCGCCGATGAGCTGTGGAGGACGGGCTACCATAATGGCGTATATAGCTAAATATTACTGGAAGTAAAAGCCAATAATTAGTATTTTTTACTATTTTTATTTTTAGAAAATTTGAAAAATTTAGAAAATGCAATAAAATCAATGACTTAAAAAATATCGACAAATTATATCAGATTGCACATATTGAATTTGTCGCTGGTCATCGGGATCAGCCAAGAACGGCCAATCAAGGCCAAACAAACGAGAGAGAGTAAAAATGACCTTCCGCACTTTAGACATAGATGCAGGTCACGCCCCCACTGACACGGATGTGACCGCTCCTACCCGCCACGTTCGCAGCCGTCGCCGCGCACGGGCCTTATCTCACCGCTCCGGCGGCGCACGCATCGCTGGTTTTGGATTTTAATCCGATGGCGCGCAAAGACAATGACGACTTGGACCGCATGTTTGAAGACCGTGCGGGCCACTTTGAAACCAAGGAAGATATGAAAGCTAAATTTTTCCGCTTCCTGCGTTATTTATCCACCCGCCAGATGGAATGTTGGGGCTTCTTCGCCGCAGGTTTCCTGATCGCGACAATCTTTTAACCCCGTACTGACTTAAGGAGACGACAATGGGAATTTTTTCAAGAATGGGTGATATCATCAACTCCAACCT
>CAYGRF010000070.1:0-15104 GCA_964352275.1 uncultured Caulobacterales bacterium | reverse complement strand
TCGCGGTAATCGCGGTGTGTGTCTGTCATGATGATCTCGAATAAAAGGCGTAATGGAAAAAGGGCGTCTATCCCGGCGCTTAAATCTGCGCCGGGCCGGTAATTCGCTGCGCCTGTATAGTTGCAAAAATATCGGTCAAATCAAACATATCGCCGCCTATCACATCATCGATGAGAGGCCAAGCTATTTGAGACGTGCAATCTATGCAGCCGCGAAATACCACGCACCGACTTGCGGCGTATCAAAGCGCGGATATTTCTCAGTCCTAATCTGCATAAAAATGGGAGGGAATAATGACATCATCAAAATTATCTCGGCGGGATATGTTTACTGCCGCTGCTGGCCTCAGCGCCGCCGCTATGGCAGCGCACGCGGGCGCGCAAAGCGAGGCTTCGAAGCCGCAAAAACCTGTGCTTTCCGTGCCGCAAAACGGATATGATTATGCTAAAGTTCCTTTGAAGAAAGGCACAGTCACGGTGTCTGCCGTTCAAACGCGGGTTGTGGCTGTGGACGGGAAAAACCCGCGTCCGGGCATAAAAGACAATTTGAAACATATGCTCAAAGCGATCGACAAGGCGGTCTATTATTCCGGGCCAAAAGACCTGTTATGTTTTCACGAGTTTCCGATAACCGGCTGGGATAAGTGGTCGCGCAAGGAAATTGAGCGTCTCTCGATTGAGATACCGGGGCCGGAAACTGAGGCCATTGCCAAAAAGGCAAAAGAGCATGGCTGTTATATCAAGTTCGGCTCTTATGTGCGCGACCCGGATTGGCCGGGGCATATCCTGTCGATCACCTCGATTATTGATCCTAAGAGCAATATTATTGCTAAGGACTGGAAGGCGCGTAATATTAAAGGTGTGTTCCCCGGATTTGAGCTCATCACAACCACAGTTTATAATGTGCTTGATCAATATATCGAAATGTACGGCGAAGATGCGGTTATCCCGGTTCACCGCACAGATATTGGAAATCTGACCACCAGTTCGGTTCAACGCGAGCCTGAACTCTTTCGGGTTATGGCCATGAAGGGCGCGGAGATTCTTCTTCGGACAGCCAGCGGCGGGTTCTCAATAGATGATATTAAGATGATGAGCACTTATAATTCGGTGTTTTCAATCATCGTCAATAATGCCGTCAGCCCGACTAACCCGAACTTCTTTGAGGATAGCGGAGGCGGTGGGAGCACTATATTCGGCCCGCGCGGCGAGGTTTTGGCCGAGGCGCGCAATGCGTTCGAGCAAGATGTAACGGCGCGCATTGATATGAAAGCGTTTCGCGCACGGCATAAATTACCGGATGTGCACAAAGCTTTGTATCAGCCCATTTATGACCAATATCAGCCCCGCTACGCGCCGGGACTATTCAAAGACTTTCAGCCGCCGAGCCTTGAGGATGCAAAGCCTTATTTGGATAAGCATAATCGGTGGACGAAATGATTAAGTCGTGCTTGATTTTGTCGCTTGCTGCCGTTTTGTTCACGGGCTGCGCCAGCTTTCAGGGCGTTCAAGGCGTAGCGACAGCAGATTCGAAACCGGCTGCGGCGTCTTTGGTGCCTTATGATTTACCGCATTATAAACGGGTGAATTTGCTCGTGGCTGACCTCGAGCGTTCATTGAAGGTTTATCAGGATATATTAGGGTTTTCAGCGGGGACGATTTCAGAAAGCTCTGTCAATTCGTTTTCTTACCCAGTTTTCAATATTCCGCGTGAGGCGCGCATGCGCTATACCTATTTGGGAGAGCCGGGCGAGAGCCGGGTGTTTGGTTTGACGGAAGTCACCAATATTGATCTGCCGAGGCCGCAAAATTCGCCGCATCTAACAGCATCGGTGATTGGGGTCACGGATTTAGCGGATAAAATCGTGCAGATTAAGGCCCTTGGGCTTGACGTAACCGATTCGAAAACCTCTGACGGGGCCGAGTTTAGGTTCTTGGAACAGGCTTTTGTCGATTATGATGGCCATTTGATTGTGCTTTATGAGGTTTTGGGCGAGTAACTGCTAGGGTGAGTGGTATTTGGTAAGAGTTTCATAACGCATTTGCGCGTATATTTTCTCAAATTGGGAATCATATATGACTGCGGTAGCTACAGAGACGAAACCAATATTTCAAACGCCGCACAATAATGCGGTTAAGCCTTTTAAACAGGTTGAAGTCGCCCGGATATTATCTGTGGGCGCATCGAGAGCGGTTGTCTCAATCAACAAATCGGTCATTATGAACAATTTGCTGCATATGGCGCAAATTGGTACCATCCTCAAAATTGTCACGCGCGACTCGATTGTTGTTGCGATGGTCTCGTCTCTTAAAATTGGCGGGGTTGATGAAGAAGGAATGAAAGATGGCTGCATTGCTCATCTTGACATTCTGGGTGAAATCACCACCAATCCAACAACCCGGCTGACGCAGTTTTATCGCGGCGTCCGCACGTTCCCGGTTCTCAATGAGCCTGTTTATAATATGTCGGCGCAAGAACTGGAAATCATTTTCAACAAGGAAAATGAACCCTTTATCGAAGTCGGGCGTCTACATCAGGATAAGTCAATCGGGGCGCGTGTCCGTATCGACGATTTGCTGTCAAAGCATTTTGCGATAATCGGGTCAACAGGGTCCGGCAAATCCTGCACAGTTGCCTTGGTTTTGCAGGCTATCTTACGCCAAAATAATAAAGCCCATGTAGTTCTCTTTGATCCTCACAACGAGTATTCCAAAAGTTTTGGCGTAATGGCTGAGGTTATTCGCAGTACGGATTTGGATGTACCAATTTGGATGTTTAATTTCGAAGAATTGGTTGAACTTATTACAAGCGAGATCAAAGACCATGCGCACGAAGAGCAAGAAGTCCTTCATGATGTCATTCTAAAGGCCAAGCAAATTTACGACAGGGCTGCGGCCAGCGGCGATGTTACGTCCCATGCTAAAATCGCGGATATAGAAAATGAACTCTCGCGGATGTCATCCCATATTTCGTTGGACTCGCCCGTGCCGTTCCGGATTCGCGATGTGATCAAATTGATCGAGCATGACATGGGCAAACTTGAAAATTCGAACAATCTCGCGCCTTATAAAAGACTCCTTCGCCGCATTCGGTCATTGGCTGCCGATCCACGCTATCAATTTATATTCCGCAATCAGGCCGCGCCCCCGCCAATTGAGCAAATTATTGGGCGTATTTTCAGGATACCCGTCAATAATAAGCCTATTGCGATTTTGGATTTCTCCGGAATTCCGGCCGAGGCGCTGAATATTGTTGTCTCTGTGGTGAGCCGCCTCGCATTTGATCTGGCGATGTGGAGTGAGCGCCGCATTCCTATTTTGCTCGTGTGCGAAGAGGCGCATCGTTACATTCCAAATAATCCGGGGCTTGGATTTAATTCCACGCGGCGATCAATTTCCCGTATTGCCAAAGAGGGGCGTAAATATGGGGTGTCCCTCGCGATTATTTCTCAGCGACCGTCAGAACTTGAGCCTTCAACCCTGTCACAATGTTCGACAATATTTTCGATGCGGCTGAGCAATGAAGTGGACCAAAATTTTGTTAAATCCGCGGTGCCAGACGGCGCGGCCGAATTGCTCGCATTTTTACCTTCGCTCGGAACGGCTGAGGCCATGGTGTTTGGTGAGAGTGTCAACATGCCTATGCGGGTTATTTTGAACACACTTCCGGCCCAATATAGACCGCATAGTTCGAGTGCTAAGTTTAGTGACCTCTGGACACAAGAGATTACTGACACTGCGTTTATGGAAAATGTATATGCCAATTGGCGCTATCGCAGTATGGATGGTGAAGAGCGAATGCAAGAGGATAGACGCTTGCAGGAGCGCCGGACTGAGGCGGTCGTAAATCATGAGCCTGAGCGCCGTAAGCCAGCCGCGCCGCAGACCTCAGTGTCGGAATTGCGGCAATCTCTGCCGTCCCAACAATATGATCGCCGCCAAAGTCTCTCGGATGTGAAAAAAATGCTGAACGGGGCTTTTAACCGCGACGCATGATTGTCTTGCATGTTTACATGACCGGATAACGGCGTTATTCCAACACCAATTCGTTTGGAGACAATCATGTTCGCAAGAATTTATCAGCCCGCCCCTAGCGCCATGCAATCAGGCCGTAAGGGCAGTGATGATTGGGTCTTGGAGTTTCCAAAGTCCAAAACGCGGTCTGTTGATCCGTTGACGGGAACCATGCGCTCGACGGATATGAAAGCCCAATTGGATCTGCGCTTTGAGAATGCGGATGAAGCCGTAGCCTATGCCAAAGCCCATAATATTGCACACAGGGTTATCAAACCTAAAACGGTTCGCCGGGTTTCACGTTCATATGCGGAGAATTTCGACTATGACCGTAAACATCCATGGACGCATTAGGGTAATTCACACCAAACCGGGGATCCGTAGCTCAATTGGATAGAGCAGCCGCCTTCTAAGCGGCAGGTTGCAGGTTCGAGCCCTGCCGGGTCTGCCATTGCCTTAAAAAACGCTTTAAGGACGTGAATCTATCCCCATAATTCACGGCTGGGAGGGTGCATAACCGGACCATGATATTTCAGGCCGTGCTCTATGTCTTTTGACAATAAAAGCGGCCCATCAAGATCGATTATATCCGCAAACGACTCCAGCATGACCATCGGGGCCATGGCCAAGGATGAGCCGACCATACAGCCCGCCATAATGGTAAAGCCTCTATCTTTGGCCTCTCTGGCGAGTGCAAGCGCCTCTGTCAGACCGCCGCATTTATCAAGCTTCATATTGATCGCCCGGTAACCAGCATCCCATAAAGGGCCTAAATCTTGACGGATGTGCAGGGCTTCGTCGGCGCAAATCGGCGGTAAAACCGATGGGTCATAGGGCGTGCTATCTGATGCGGGTAAGGGCTGCTCTATCAACAGGGTCGATTCTGGCGGAATGTTTTGACGAAGGGCGTCAAGAGCGCGCGGCGTCAGCGCTTCATTCGCGTCGATAATTAGCTTGGCTTCAGGGCGTGCGGCGATAATGGCCTGAACGCAGGGCAGAGGCTCTGCGTCGCCAATTTTAATTTTCAAAACCGGGTAATCGGTAGCGGTTAAAGCGGCTTTCGCCATACTGTCCGGCGTGCCCATTGAGAGCGTAAAAGCCGTCTCCCGTGCGCGCGGCTCTGGCAGGCCCAATATTTCCCAGACCCGGCGCTGCTCTTGCTTAGCCCGCAAATCCCATAGCGCGCAGTCAACAGCGTTCCTCGCCGCGCCTGCGGGGAGGGCGGTTTGAAGGCTCTCAAGGCTCATCCCTGTCTCAATCAAAGGCCTTATGGATTCGATTTGCGCTGCAACGCTGAGGGGCGTCTCTTTATAGCGGGCATAGGGACGGCATTCTCCCCGGCCTTGGTGCTCGCCCTCCTTGATCTCAACCTGAATGACGGGAAAAGCGGTGAGCGCGCTCCGCGATATGCGAAACTCTCCCTGAGCGGGCAATGTTAAATGACGTATAAATAGTTTGCGCAAAACCCATCCTTTTACTTGACCGAAGCGCCGCAGCTTTGCACCTTATGCACATGACAGCGGCGGACAACCCAAAAAGTGATGATCGGCATTCCGCCCTTAGGGGAGACCATAGCCCGGCTATGTCAACATCATCCTTCTCGCTCACTCAACACGGGCGGCGTTTGACACTTAAGGCTCGAGGCGCTTGGACTCTAGCCCATGTGGGGTATCTGGACAAATCCCTGACGGCTGCGCTGGAGGATTATGATTATGACAATGTCACATATGATTTAACCGAAATTACCGTGCTTGATACTGCGGGTGCATATATTTTTGCGCGGGCTATCCGTTGCGACGGGGATATATGTTATCCGTGGGATATACTGGGTGGAGACGCGGGGAAGAAAACTTTGATGACGGCAGCCGCTAATGCGCAGCTCGGCCGCCCGCCTGCGGCCTCGCGTCCTTGGTATGATGTGCTCACCCGGCTGGGCCAAAGCTCAGTTAGGTTTTTGACGGAAACCATTGATACTTTAGCGTTCTTAGGCCAGTTTTTAGTGGTTTTAGTCGGCCTGATTTTTCGGCCCCATAAGATACGTTGGCGCTCTGTGGTTGCTTTGGTTGAGGATATAGGCCTGAACGCCTCGCCGATTGTCATGATGCTCAGTTTTTTCCTCGGCGCTGTGATCGCGTATATGGGCGCAGACTTGTTGGCTATTTTCGGCGTACAGATTTTCATGGTCGATTTGGTCGGGTTTTCAATCCTAAGGGAACTGGCGGTTATCATCACAGCCATATTGCTCGCCGGCCGATCCGCATCGGCGTTTACGGCCAAATTAGGGGCGATGAAAATGCGGCAAGAGATCGACGCTATGACGGTGATCGGTCTGGATACCTTCGAGACCCTTGTCGTGCCGCGCGCTATTGCCTGCCTGATAGCGGCCCCGGTTTTAACTTTCCTTGCGATGATGTCAGGGATAGGAGGCGGTATGCTCGTGGCCTGGGTTGGCCCAACGGATATTTCGCCAATTCTCTTTTTTGCGCGTATGCGGGACGTTATTGACATCAACAACTTTTGGGTCGGTATGGTCAAATCGCCATTTTTTGCTTTGATCATCGCAGTTATCGGTTGCCGCCAGGGCCTCGCCGTGACCGGCAGCGTGGATTCACTCGGTGCTCGAACCACGTCCAGTGTGGTACAAGCCATTTTCACAGTTATTCTGGTCGATGCCATTTTTGCGATGTTGTTCTTGGAAATGGGGGTTTAGCGATGAGCATACAATCCGCTGACCTATCTGTCTTTGATATGAGTGCGCCGCCTATGGAGGCAATCGGCATTCTTACGCAATTTGGCAGCAATATCGTTCACAAGGATCTGGATTTTCGGGTTGAGGCGAATGAGATTGTTGGCCTTGTCGGCGGCTCCGGTAGCGGCAAATCAGTTTTGATGAATACGCTCTTAGGTCTCAAAGAACCGGAAGCCGGCATTGTCAAATATTACGGACGCAACCGGGACGAGCTATCCCATCAGCAACGCCAAGCGATTAACAATAAGATGGGCGTCCTTTTTCAAGGCGGCGCTTTGTTTTCATCGCTCACGGTACGCCAAAACATTATGATTCCTATGCGTGAACATACTGATTTACCTGTTCGCTTAATGGAAGAACTCGCGGATATGAAAGTCCACATGGTAGGCCTGCCCGCCCGTGCAGCAACGCTCTATCCGTCTGATTTATCCGGCGGGATGCGCAAACGCGCAGGATTGGCGCGCGCACTGGCGCTTGATCCTGAACTTTTGTTTTTAGATGAACCGACAGCCGGACTTGACCCGATTGGCGCATCAGCCTTTGATGATCTTATATTGGGACTGCGGGAGGCTATGGGTTTAACAGTATTGATGGTCACCCATGATTTGGATAGTTTGTTTGCTATCTGTGACCGCGTCGCTGTCCTAGTTGACAAAAAGATTGCCATCGCGGACAGCTTGCCTAAAGTCATGGCGCATCCCGATCCTTGGATACAGGAATATTTTGGCGGACCAAGGTCGCGCGCTGCGCAAAATGCCGGCACAGTAGCGACCGCAACAGATAACGTAGGATAAACGTGGAAAATAGAGCTCATTTTGCCCTGATAGGTGCCTTTGTTCTCATTGCAGCAATTGCGGGGGTGGCCTTTTTCGCTTGGCTATCGAATGCGCAATTTGATCAACAATTTGATGATTACGAGGTCGTGTTTACAGGCCCGGTTCGCGGACTCTCAAAGGGCAGCGAAGTCCGTTATAACGGTTTGCGGGTCGGAGAAGTTCAGCGGCTTCGGTGGGACAAGGATGACAATAATACCATTATCGCGTCCATTCAGGTGGTTGAAAACACCCCTATTCACATCGATAGCACTGCGCAGCTAGAGCCTCAAGGCCTAACGGGACTTAATTATATTCAGGTCACAACAGGCCCTAGCGGAGAAGTTTTTAGCGGGCGGGAGCCTTATCAAATTATCGGCCGCATGAGTCAGCTTGATACGTTTTTGGACGGTGGCGAATCGGTCATTGAAGGCGTCCAGCGGGCGCTGAGCCGTATCAATGCTGTGTTAAGTGATGACGCGATCAACGACTTTCACAACATTCTCGGCAATATCAATACGATAACCACAAACCTTCAGGACGTGGATCTTGACCCCGACGTCGTCGACAGGGTTCTTATCGCTTTTGAGAAAGCGGCGCTCGATGTGTCAAACGCCGCCTTGGCAGTTGATGACGCGGCAAAATCATTTGACCTTCTTGTTACCGGGGATGTCAGCCCTCTGATGCAGCGAACGCAAATATCACTGGATAATGTTGATGTTATGCTTGCCGATATTTCGAAGTTTGCCACGGGCGGGGCTGAGCTGACCACGGATGCGCGCGATGCGATTAACCGCCTCTCAAACTCCGGGCTTACAGACATAGAAGAAACGGCGGACGGGTTAAGACAGCTTGTTCAAACCCTCAATGAAATCGCGACGAAACTTGAGCAAAATCCTACGGCTTTCATCGCCGGAGAGGCACGCGAAACCGTGGAGATACCGCAATGATACGCCTTTTTAAATGGGTATTGGTTCCCGCCGCATTACTGTCCGCCGGGTGTTTGTCGTCTATTATTCCAGATCCGGCTCCAGCGAATACGATGTACCGCTTATCAACGACAGGGGATGTCGTCATGCCTGCGGTTGACGCCTTGGTATTTCGGATTGACCGGCCTACAGCCCCGGCCGCGCTTATGGGAACAGATGTTATCGTCTCGCCGGATGGGCAGCGCCTGGCATCCGCCAGCCAAGCCCAGTGGTCGGAAAATATCCCGTCCCTCATACAAACCAGCTTTTTCAATATGCTGAGCACTCGCAAGGACATTGTCGGCGTACTGCCCGCATCCGGCGCGCGGAGCCTTTACAGAGCGCATCTAACCGTGCGTAACTTTGAAGCCCAATTTGACAATGGCGACAAGAGCGCGCCCTTAGCGGTTGTCCATTACACAGCAACGGTCTCTGATGCGGCCTCTCGCGACCTCATCGGCACCTTTGATGTCCGCAAAACGCAGCGCGCGTCTGCGCCTAATTTGTCCGCGATTATCAAAGCGCAAACGCGCGCCAACGATGCGGCCCTGTCCGATATCGCCGATTGGATGGAGGGCTTGAAGCCTAAGTCATAGGATTTTAAGAAACGTAAAACAGAAAGTTTGGAGGCACCACCCGGAATCGAACCGGGGTACACGGATTTGCAATCCGCTGCGTCACCACTCCGCCATGGTGCCATCTCAAGCGCGCCGTATATCCTTTTGAGCGTGCGCGTGCAATGTGCATTTTTGAAATAATTCAAAATCAGCGAAATTGATTTGCGCATATCGTCTATGCGCAATCCGTCATTGCAAGACAGGCGTAACACAGGCTATATGGCATTACTATTTTTAGAGTGCCAAACCGGAAAAGAGGGTCTCAATGTTTGATTTTAAGTCAGTCCGTCAGCACATGGTAGACAGCCAAATCCGCACCAGTGATGTGACGGATTTGGATGTGCTCCGCGCGTTTCGGTCTATCCCGCGTGAGCGGTTTGTGCCTAAATCAAAACAGGCTTTAGCCTATAGCGACGCGCATATTTCCATGGACGACGAACGCACACTGATTGCTCCGCGTGATTTTTCAAAAATGGTTATGGCGGCTGAGATCGAACCTAGCGACGTTGTACTCGATATTGCCTGCGGGCGGGGCTATTCGTGCGCGGTACTTGCGCAGCTTGCGGATACGGTCATTGGCCTTGAGGACACAGAAGATCGTGTGGCCAAGGCGACCGCAGAACTCACCCACGCCGAAATTAGTAATGCTGTTGTGGTGCAAGGCGCGCTTAAGGCCGGAGCTTCCGAGCACGGGCCGTTTAATGTCATCGTCATTAACGGCGCGGTCAATGAGGTTCCGCCGGCTTTGTTTAAGCAACTCGCGCACAAAGGACGGCTTGTCACAGTTGTGCAAAATGGCCCTATAGGTCACGCCTCTGTTTATACACGGTCCGGCGACACTGTCGGCGTTCGGGTTATATTCGACTCAAACGCGCCGCTTTTGAAAGAGTTTACCCGAGCCCCCGAATTCGTGCTTTAGCCTATCATTATTATGCCGCCGCTTTCCACATATACACCTACCTTTATGGGGGGATTGCGGGCCTGTTTACTGATGGGGCTGTGCCTTATGCCGGGTCTTTCGGGCCTACAAGCGCAGGCTGAAACACTGCAAGAGGCCCTTATCTCGGCTTATAATAGCAACCCCCGCTTGATGGCGGAGCGCGCCCGCGTGCGGGAAGCGGACGAAAATTATATCCAGGCCCGCTCGGGCGGACGTCTAACCTCTTCAGTTTCCGGTAGCCTCGGCTATTCTGTGCTGCGCTCGCCCAATACGAATTTTCTCGGTCAACCCGCCAGCGGTACAAATACGCTGGAGTCAGAGCCAAGCGCCGTGCAATTACAGGTCATACAGCCGCTCTATCAGGGCGGGCGTATCCGCGCACTCAAAGGGCAGGCGAAAGCCAGTATTATGGCTGCGCGTGAAGGGCTTCGGGGCGCTGAAAATAGCCTGTTCCTCAGCGTTGCGACGGCCTACAGCGATGTAGCTCGCGACGAAGCTGCGGCGCGGATCCGGCGCAACAATGTGCTGGTTTTATCGCGGCAATTACAAGCCGCCAATGACAGATTTGACGTGGGCGAGGGGACACGGACGGATATAGCGCAGGCTGAAACACGCCTTGCCGCATCCGATATTGGTTTGGCGCAAGCCGATGCTCAATTACAGGTCTCGCGCGCAGCCTTTGTGCGCCTTGTCGGCTATCCGCCCGAAGAGCTTCAGGCTATTCCAGCTTTTGCTTTGCCGCCAAATCTTGATGCGGCCATGATGATTGCCCGTGAAAACAATCCGCAACTTATTGCGTCGATGCTGAATGAAGAAGCGGCCAAAGCGGCGATTGCTGTGGCGAAATCCGCCTCTAAACCCACGATTTCCTTAAACGGGTCTGTTGCGCGTGTCCGGGGGCAACTCTCCAATATTCCGCAAGCCGAATCAGGCGAGATTACGGCGCAAATCAACATACCGATTTTTGCCGGAGGGCTGAACAAGTCCCGTGTCAGAGCGGCAACGCAGGCCCGCAGCCGGTTTATGTTCGAAACCCGCGACACCGAGCGCGCCGTTGATCAGGCGGTCAGTCAAGTCTGGGCGCAATTAGACGCGGCACGGCGCTCTTTGACGGCGAGCCGGGTACAAGTTAAATCGGCCGAATTTGCCTTTGAGGGCGTAAAGCTCGAGCAGCAGGTCGGAACACGTAGCACGCTGGATGTTCTTAACGCAGAGCAGGAATTACTCAATGCGCGGCTTGGCGTCATCAATGCTGAGGCGGCGGTGCAAACTGCTGAGTTTCAATTGCTGTCCACTTTGGGCGCATTTGACTCAAGCGCCTTGAGCCTAGCCGTTGATAGTTATGACCCTGCGGATAATTTTGACCGGGTTACGTCTGGCGGGATGGATAAAGTCATTGATGATTATGTCCCGATCGCCGTGCAGAAAATTGGGAGGCAAATTCCGCATATTGCCGGTGATGTTATCGGATTCTCGAAAGATGCCATTTTGGTTACGACACTGCCGGATGCGGCGCGCGCGGTGAAAGACACAGCGCATAATACGGCTGTTACAGTCAAAAACGCAGTCGATGACGTTACCAGGCAAACAAAAAAACCGTCTCCCCCCATAATAGAATCGCCAGACAACTAGACAAGCCTTACGGGTTTGCCTAACCTTATGATTCAGTTAACAGATTCTTTAAGCGAATCACAAGGGGCCGGGAAAGTACCTATGTCTGATCACATATCAGAAACTGCGTCTATCGCTCCGGATGGCGGCGATCCGAGTATGGAAGATATTCTCGCATCGATCCGCCGGATTATTGCTGATGACACGAGTGATGTTAATAGCGGCCCTATGGACGGTCTTGATAATGAACCCGATCATGTGGATTTACGGGATTTAGCGGCAACGCCTCAGATACATGCAGATGAAAACTCTGTTCTTGTAACCGCTGATGAGGGCGGCGGCATCGCTGAGTCTATGGATCTCGATGATATTTTAATCATGGACGATGAGGATTTCGCAGCAGACGACCTTGAGATTCCCAGTGCAAACCTATTTGCGGAAGTCGAAGCCGCATCCATGGATTATGTTGATGTCGACGATGCACCGGATGATTTAGAAGCCGAAATAGCGGCCATGATTAAAAAACGTAATGCCGCAGAAGCTATTACGCCGGATATTTTAGTCGAAACGGACATAGCCGAGGACGTAACATCAGAAGTGATTGGCGATATTGCTAATATTATCGAAATTTCTCAGCCCCCTGTTGACCCGGCGATAACACAGCTTGTGGACTTGAACGCCGCTGCTGCGGATGATGCGCAAGGGGGGCATGTAGATATTGACTTGTTTGATGATAATGACCTTTCAGATGATGATATTTTTTCTGCTCTCGATCTTGATATGGATTTGGTTTTTGACGGAGATGGCCCCGAAGCGGAGAAATCTGATAATATTGCGGTTGCTCATGAGGCCTTGATAGTCGCAGATGCAGATGAGAGCGCAGAAGAACTGCTCGATATGATTGAAGAGAGCCTTGTTGGCATTGATGCGGTCCCAGCCGATGACTCGCAGATGATCATGTCGCCGCTTGAGGGGACTGACGAACCATTGCAGGATGATGATACTCTCATCGATTTGGTTGGTGAGATCACCGAAGAAACTTCGCCGCAAACCACCGGTGAAGACCTGTTGTCTGATATTATGAATTCGGACGATTTCGATGTTCATACCGATGTTCCGCCTGCTGAAGACATTTTAGCACCGTCCGCTGATGTGGCCGGGGAAGACGATATTGATCTTGTAAAATCCCTGATGGCGGAACTCACGGACGTTCCATTACATGACGATTTCGATATTGTGAGCGCAGCGCCGGAGGCCGTCTCAGCGGAACCTGAAATCCTGCCGGAAGCGCAACTCGTTGACGATATTTTGGAATTGACGCTTGATGATCAAGCTCTGGATATGGACGAAGAAGCTGCAGCAATCACACAGATGCTTGACGCTCCGGAAACGCCCGCGCCTGACGCACTTGATATGATTGAACCCGATGCTGTTGCTGCGGCCGCAGAAACAGATATAAAAATTGAGCCCGCTGCTACGCCTGAAGTAACAGGAGGTATGTCATTGCTCGATATTGCGGCGGCAGCAGAACTTGATGCGGTTGCGCCTCTGCAAGCTGCTACTAACAGCCCCCAAATTGATGAATTTGAGGCGGTTCAACACGCCGCTCTGATTGAGCAAAGCCTGGAAATACCTGATGCGGCGCTTGCCGGAGCATCCATGACTATAGATAAAGAGGCCCAAGCGTCTCATGATGTGTTTGAAATTGACGCTTTATTTGCTGAAACTTTAGAATTTGATGATGCAAGCGGGCTGCCCGATGATGTTGTCGCCGTCGACGTTTTACCTGCGTCCGGTGTTGGAGGTGGTGACGCATCTCAAGAACTTGTGGATTTCAGTGCTTTATCCGTTGGTTCAGTTACAGATGCCAATGCTACAGAGCCCGATGAAGTGGATTTTGACGCAATTTTTGGTGATGATACTGGGCTCATATCCAAAGAAGCGATTTATGATTCGCCCCTATCGGCATCCGCTATTGTGACTGAAAATTTTATACCGGATTTGGGCGGTTTAGCCTTGTCTGAGAGCGCCGCGCTTAGTTCCCGAGACGATTTAATCCCTGATATTATTGATAGTGTAGACGAAACAGCCCCCCCAAAGGAGACAGAAGACATGCCTAAATTGGTCACCAAAGACGGAATACTTGATGAAATCACAGAGAGCGCATCGGCGGAAGCTTTTGCATCGCTTAACCAGCTTGTTGAAGAAAAAAGCGAGTATGAAGAATCCGGCCCGCGTATTGGCGACCTCGTCCAAGATGCTCTGCGACCCATGCTCAAAGAGTGGCTGGATGCTAATCTCAAGGGTATTGTCGAGCGCGCAGTAAGCAAAGAAGTCAAGCGTATAGCCTCCGGCAAATAAGCCTCGAGACAATCGCGTAAACTAAGCGCTTTAAAACGCAGCTTTGCCGCGTTAAGATAACGAATATAGGCCCCGCCCTCATTGCAGGGGGCGGGGCTTGCGTATTTAAGAGGCTGATATGCTCGATAAAAGTTTCGATCCCAAAGAGGCAGAAGCCCGCATTTACGACATGTGGGAGACATCCGGCGCGTTCAAACCGCGTATGGATACGTCCCGCGAAGCCTATTCCATTGTCATCCCGCCGCCCAATGTCACTGGCTCGCTGCATATGGGCCATGCGGTCAATAATACCTTGCAGGATATTCTCATCCGGTTTGAGCGTATGCGCGGCAAAGACGTGCTCTGGCAGCCGGGCACCGACCATGCGGGCATCGCCACACAAATGGTGGTCGAGAGAAAACTCGCCGCCGAGGGTAATAAAGGCCGCAAGGATATGAGCCGCGAAGAGTTCGTGGAGAAAGTATGGGAGTGGAAAACCGAGAGCGGCGGCAATATCAGCCAGCAGCTCCGCCGCCTCGGCGCGTCCTGTGATTGGTCTCGGGAGAAATTCACGCTGGGCAATCCTGAAGACCCAAACGATAAAATGGCCGAAGCGGTTACCAAGGCTTTCGTTGAGATGTATGAAGCCGGCCTGATTTACCGCGACAAACGGCTCGTCAATTGGGACCCGCATTTCCAAACGGCGATCTCTGATCTGGAAGTCGAGAACCGAGAAGTTGACGGTCATTTCTGGCACTTCAAATATCCGCTGGCTGAAAATAAAAATGGGGAGCGGGAAACCTATGAATATGTCGAAAAAGATGAAGACGGCAATGTCACCCTGCGCGAGACGCGGGATTATATCTCAATTGCCACAACCCGCCCGGAAACCATGCTTGGCGACGGCGCGGTTGCGGTTCACCCTGATGATGAACGCTACGCGCCGATTGTCGGGAAAATGGTACGCTTGCCGCTTGCCGACCGGTTAATCCCCATAATAACGGATGAATATCCGGATATGGATTTCGGCTCCGGCGCGGTGAAGATCACGGGC
>CAYGRF010000069.1:11898-15152 GCA_964352275.1 uncultured Caulobacterales bacterium | reverse complement strand
AGACGGCGTCATAGCCGCAGGCGGTCAAAGCCTCGTCCTTCGGACAAGCTGGCTTTATAATGGCGTCAGTAAAAACTTTTTAACGACTATGCTGAAATTGGCGAACGAAATGGATAGCATTCCAGTAGTTCATGACCAGATCGGCCGCCCCACCTATGCTGACCACCTGGCAGAAGCCTGCCTGATCGTGTTGAGCCGTATGCCGGATGCTCCAAAAATCTATAACGTGTCCAATACTGGCGATATTATAAGCTGGGCCGATTTTGCGCGGGAAATATTTCGCCTAACCGGCACCCCATGCCCGGTTCGCAATATATCGACGGCGGAACTCCCGCGTGATGCCGCCCGGCCCGCTTACTCTGCTATGGATGTCAGCGACTTTGAAAAAGACTTTGATCACCCAATGCCCGATTGGCGCGATGGCCTCAGGCTCGCCCTTGCAGAGCGCAAATAGTGCATTTCCTATTAAATCAAAATCGAACATTGGGCCCTATATGCCCATTTTTCGATACGTCTATGCGAATGACTGAAAAGGAAATGCACTAAATGGCACCGCCGCTTCTCACCCTCGATAATATTCACCTGACGTTCGGTAGCACGCCGCTGCTCGAAGGCGCAGCGCTGACGATCCATAATTATGACCGGATTTGCCTTGTGGGCCGAAACGGGTCTGGAAAATCCACGCTTCTAAAAATTGCGGCGGGATTGGTGGATATTGACAGCGGCGAGCGGTTCGTCAAACCCGGAACAACGGTGCGCTACCTCCCCCAAGAGCCGGACCTTACCGCTTATGAGACCATTGGCGATTATGTCCGCGCCGGGCTTACCGGAGCGGATCAGGATTACCGGCTGCCTTACCTGCTCGACGCGCTCGGATTATCCGGCGAAGAATCCACCGCGCACCTCTCCGGCGGTGAAGCGCGCCGCGCCGCTCTTGTCCGCACGCTCGCCCCTGAGCCGGATATTTTAATGCTGGACGAGCCGACAAACCATCTCGACTTGCCAGCAATCGAATGGCTCGAAGCTGAGTTGTCCGGCATGTTATCGGCGATTGTCCTCATATCGCATGATAGGCGCTTTCTCGAAGCCCTATCTAAGCGGACCATATGGATGGACAGAGGCGAGACCCGTGACCTTGATAAAAGCTTTGCCCATTTCGAAGACTGGCGCGACGAATTTATTGAGCAGGAAGAGCTGGAGCGGCATAAACTCAAGCGCAAAATTGTGCGCGAACAACATTGGGTCGTCCACGGGGTTAGCGGGCGGCGCAAGCGTAATGTTCGCCGCCTTAAAGACCTCTCAAACCTGCGCCAGCAAGTCAAAGGCCAGCGCAACGTCACGGGCGATGTGAATTTTACAGCAACAGACGGCAACACATCCGGGAAAGTCGTTGCAAAGCTGGAACATGTGTCAAAATCTTTTGGTGAGCGCCTGATCATTGATGATTTTTCCATCAAAATTGCACGCGGCGAACGTATCGGGATTGTCGGCCCTAACGGCTCCGGCAAAACCACACTTCTTAAGCTCATCATGGGCGAATTGGAGGCCGACGAGGGCGCGATTGAACTGGGCGTTAATCTTGAGCCGCTGATCATTGACCAGAAACGCGAAAGCCTTTCGCCGGACTGGACATTATCCGAAGCCTTAACAGACGGCGGCGGTGATAGTGTTGTGCTGGGCGAGCGCAGCGTGCACGTCATACGCTATATGAAAGATTTTCTGTTTCTGCCGGAACAGGCGCGCACGCAGCTCCATGCCTTATCGGGCGGAGAGCGCGGACGCTTGCAACTTGCGCGCGGGTTGCGTCTGCCGTCTAATCTTTTGGTGCTTGACGAGCCGACCAATGATCTGGATTTAGAAACGCTGGATTTGTTGCAGGAACTGGTGGCCGATTACAACGGCACGGTTTTATTGGTCAGTCATGACCGGGACTTTATCGACCGTACCGTCACGCGCACGATTGCCTATGAAGGCGATGGGAACTGGCAGGTTTATGCGGGCGGATATAATGATTTGATCGCGCAGCGCGGAGCGGGCGTGACCAAACGTAAAGACCGCGAAGCCGCGCACAATAGCGGGAAAACATACGGCAAACCCAGCACGGCGGCAGAGCCAAAAGCACGCCTGAGCTATAAGCATAAATTCCGGCTCGAGCAGTTACCGAAAGAAATCGCCGCCTGCGAGGCCAAGATAAAAACGCTTGAGGGCAAGCTCGCGGACCCGAATTTATTCTCTACCGACCCGGACGCATTTAACGCGGCCGTCGAAGGCATTGGCAAGGCGCAATCACGACTTGATGATCTGGAGACCGAGTGGCTTGAGCTTGAAGCCTTGAAAGACGCGGCCTCTTGATCAGCTTAACGCACTAACCGCGCACTATCATCAGCTCTCGGCAGGATCGGCGGGATGCCGCCTGCTTCGTGATCGACATTCACTGTCATATTGGTTTTGCCTGCAAACTTTAATCGGTAAGCAATAAATGATGTTGCCGGGGATTGGGACGCAACGGGACTGTCGCTATCGATGATGAGCTCGTGATTGGGCAAATAAGCCGTCCCGATAATCCGCATACCTGCGCCTGAATTGATTTCAGATGTCGCGGTCACGCCTTTTGGCGGCGGCGTTGGACGCCCTCGGACGTAGCGGAAGAAATTAAGATGCTCCTGCCAAATCACAAGGCCGGCGGTCAGGCCCGTGCTCGGCGCTTTCAGATCAACTTGCGCGCCTTTTTCGATGAGTAGGCGGTTGCCTTCACCTTTCAATATAAAAGTCACATCCTCGCCAACAACAGTAGCAAATTGCGTAAATTCCAGGTCGCCCCAAACATGGTATAGACCGGGCTCTAGCTTAATGTTCACGCCGCTAATTTTAACGCCGCGGCAGTAAATACCGGGCTTGAGCGTCGCATTAGACGGAATAATCGATTCTCCGTCTAGTGATCGAGCAAGCTGCGATTCTTTGACAGGAACATCTCTGTTGCTGGCGTCTTTCAGCACAACATTGTTTTTCGCATCGCACGCATCCGCAGCATCCATAATCTGCAAATCAGCATAAGGGTCAATGACAGATGAACATCCCCCTTTTGAATATGGGAAAAAATCACCTTGGGTGCCGCCAACAGCACAAAACGACTGCGCTGATGGGGGAGTCAAAACCTCAGAATTTATCGCGCGAGGGTGATTGGAATTTGACTGCACAGAACAGGCCGGAGCCCTAAATTTCGTATCATCTAAAAACTCAATCGCGTTCTCACC
>CAYGRF010000069.1:0-11798 GCA_964352275.1 uncultured Caulobacterales bacterium | reverse complement strand
CCGAGCAAGGCGGTCGTAATCGCCATTTGCCCATCGCGATTGCCGAGATAGTGTCTAAGTTTTGATGTGAAAGCTGTCTGTCCCATGGTACTCTTCCCGATTAAGACCAGGAAATTAGCAAAAAAATCTTAATCGCCAATTTTGAAAGATAGTTAAAAAAGGAATAATATTAACACTTGTACCCACAGGCTTATTTGACCAAACGCGCGCCGTCATCAGAGCGCGGCAGCATGGGCGGAATATCGCCCGCTACGTGATCGACCGACACCTCGGCCTTGGTCTCTCCCGCAAATGTAACCTGATAGGCGATGAATGACGTAGCCGGAGCCTGCGCGCCCAGAACACTGTCGCCCACCACTTCCAGAGCCTGAGTCGGGAAATACATTGTACCTGTCACGTTTAATTCCCCGCCGGAGGATAATAAATTCACGCCTGTCGGCGGAACCATAGCTTTCTGTAAGCCTGTCGCTTTGACGTGTTGATCCTGAAAAAACGCAAGACCGGCCATAGGGCCGCTGCGAGGCGCTTTAACATTGACATAGGAGCCACTCTCAACCGTTAAAACGGCGTCAGCCCCGTGCATCACAAAGGACACATCCTGCGCGCTCGCCGATGCGCCGTTCTTAAACGTCAATGGCCCATCTTTGATAATATAAACGCCTGGCATGAAGGTCACATTTTTGCCGTCAACCGTCAGGCCGCCGCAATAGGTGCCGGGATGGTAAACACCGCCTGCTATTGTATAATTTATAGACTCCGTGATCATAATTTTATTTAAATCATAATCCTGCTTGAGGCGGATTTGCTCCGCAAGACTTACTCCGAGATTGTCGAGTCTTAAACCGGGAAGCGGGGCATGTAACTCACCCGCATCATGAGCGCCATTATTACAAGCGCCGGTCACAGGGTGACAATGATAATGTTGATGTTTCCCATTGTTTTTGGGAATAATACTCGCGGGGTTTTCATGCCCGTTTAGGTTTGCAGCCGATAATACCTGAGTAACGGGGAGCGTTAGAGTGCTTGTCCGAAATATACTGGCAGGCTTGCAAGTACCGGGAGCTGGTGCAGGACGGCTAACATAAGGGTCATCAATCACGCGGCACTGTCCTCTGATTGCTGGGTCAAACCGCCCCAAAGCGCCGCCTGCCGAGCAAAAAGATTTGGCGCGCGGCGTGTAACGGCTGTTGGAATACACGCCCTCAACATCCTGTGAATTGGACTGAACCGAACAGGTCGGTGAATTAAAGTCTGTACCGCCCAAAAACCGTAGCTTGTCTTTCCCGGAATTGGCGAGTGCCAGAACACAAATCGTGTTTTCCCGGTTCATCTCGGCTATGCTGGTTTCGCTAATATTATACTGATTATACCCTACGGCCCGCCCAACACTTGTGCCCAATGTACCGGATGCCGTCATCTCAACGCGGCCATCCGTGGCCTTAGGAGACAATGTGAGGTCGGCTTTGCCCATGTAATGAAAGTTAAACACCTCTTTCGCGAGCGCTTCTTTCGCGGGATTATCAAGAGAATCGTTCGATACAGCAGCAAGCACAGCCGTATCCAGCGCAGTTTTTATCCCGGCCGCATTCGCTTCAGTGCTTCGGTAATCAATGACCAAGCTGGTGGCCGCAAGAAGTGGGAACGCCATGAGCGCGAACCACACGGCGAAATGACCGTCGCGGCCATACATGAGTTTTTTGAGTTTGCTAATGATGGTTTTCACGGTTTGCCCCAGTTTTAGTCACTCCTTGAGCAGAAAGATTACAATAAACCCGTCAATATACCGTTCAGATTCAGGGTTAATGAAATTTCAATGCGAGATTTTGGCAATTAAAATGTGGATCCCGGGCTAAATTATAGCCTCGGGCGCTGCGCTTTTCTTTAACTTTTCACTCACTATGATGAAAAACACTAAATTTATATCTTTCATCTATTGTTCACTTCTTGAAATTCTGATTGGGACGCGCAGATGGTAAAATTTAGGAATGTGAAAGAAAGGCTACATCGCTGCATAAGAGCCTATACATCCGATGAAAATGGGAGCCTTGCGCAGATGACGGCTCTTATGGGGATTCCGCTTATCTTAGCCGCTGGCTATAGCCTTGATATGAACCGGGCCAATAAAAATTCCGTCATGCTAAGCTCTGCGCTTGATAGCGCCGCTCTCGCAGCCGTCATCCCGGCGCATCTGAGTGATGAAGCGCGTGAAGCCTATGCCAAAGAGGTGTTTTCAAAAAACTTCATGGGATCCGCGCCCGTCACCCTGACCGTTGATGCCACCCGCGAGCGCGTATCCATCACCGGACAATTAAAAACCGATAGTTTCATTGGCGGCGCGATTGGACAAACGGGTATTGATGTTCGCGATACGGCGACCGCCGTGCTCACGCAAAGTGATGTTGTCTGCGTGTTGGCTTTGGATCCCGATGCTGAAGACGCCATCGTGTTTGATAGTCAAGCGTCATTCTCTGCACCATCGTGCACTGTTCAGGTAAACTCAACCCATAAGAAAGCCTTGGTGGCCAAAAGCCATTTACCGCCTCTTGCAAAATCATTTTGCGCGGCAGGCGGCAGTGACGGCATTTTTGCACCTCGCGTTAAAAATGATTGCACACTCGTTGCCGACCCTTATGAAAACTTAATGCCTCCAGATGATGGCGTTTGTATGGATACAAGTAAGCTCAAAGGCAATAATGAAGTCGCACTGTCATATGATGTTATGAGCGCTATGACGGCAGACAGCATGAGCTATGACGACCCAGATTTTGGATTGGATATTGTCGGTGATAATGCGGTGCTTTATCCCGGCACCTATTGCAAAGGGCTGGAAATCAAAGGTACCAACGTAAATTTCATGCCGGGAACCTATATCCTCAAAGATAAGAAGCTTAAATTCAAATCATTCGCCAGTGCCTATGGCCGCGACGTAACATTCATCATGAAAACACAAAAAGATGCTCTTGAGATAGAGGGCAATTCTCGGGTTATGTTGAAAGCCCCAAAATCTGGAGATTATGAAGGCATTGTGTTTTATCAAACGCTAATAGGTGCGAAAACTGCCAAGCCCAAAGTCGATAAAAAAACAGGATTGCCCTTACCGCCAAAACTCTCAGTTAGTAAAATCAAAACGGGCGGCGGTTTGAAAATTGTTGGCACAGCATACTTGCCCAATCAATTGCTGGAGATCAGCAGCGACAGTCCGGTTGCCTCACGCTCTCCCGCCACATCTTTTATTGCGGCGCGTTTCCTCTTTACCGGCAATAGCCACACAGAAGTGAATATCGATCATGTTGCGGGCGGCATCCCGCCATTGCAACCCCGGTCTGATGACGGTGCGCGGCTTATAGAATAAAAGGCCGAGAGTATTGGGGCTTAAGACCTTCCCGTGAATCGCTGCGCCCTGAATATAGCTTAAAAAATATTTTCTTGCCCCCTGCATCCAAATCCTTTTCTCATGACGTCTTATAAGCGTACCATGTAAAAAGGAGATCATCATGGAAGGCACTCTCGCCGTTATTGGCATATTCGGACTTATCCCATTTTTGGTTTGGGTCACTTATTTTTTTCGTTCGCGGGCGCATGCCCGCACCACCGCCCTGATTGACAAATTGATTGATCGCGGCGAGCCGATCACGCCGGAAATCGTACAAACGCTCGGCATTCGCGCGGGAACGCCTCATGGCGATATGAAAACCGGCCTCATACTCGTCGCCATCGGCGCGGCCTTTATCATCCTTGGCCAACTTATCCCTGAAGACGAAGCGGCCTCGGTTATGGAGGGCATTGCCATGTTCCCCTTACTTGTCGGCACGGCCTATATTGCCTTTTGGTACTTTTTTGGCCGCAAGACGCCCGCGGCGTAACCATAGCGGAGCACACTACATTCACGGCGCTGGTGCGCCGCCACCAAGGCGCTATCCGCGCCTTTCTAAGACGCCTGACCAACAATGCGGCGCAGGCAGATGATTTGGCGCAGTCAGCTTTTCTGAAAGCCTTCGAATCCCGGGAGCGTCTGCGCGATCCCGGGTCAGAAAAAGCATGGCTGTTCCAGATCGCTTACCGTACCTTTGTCGATGAGTACCGCACAAAAACCCGCCGAAGTGATTTAGCACAAACGCAACCGGAAGAGCCGTTCGTACAAACCAACCCGGCCCTCGCGGCAGACATAGCCCGCGCTATGGACGCCTTACCACCCGATTGCCGGGCGGCTATTATGCTGTGTCTTGCCTATGGTATGACCCATGCCGAAGCTGCAAAAATCACATCAATGCCGCTGGGCACTGTAAAATCCCATGTGCTGCGCGGGAAAATACAGCTTAGGGCTTTCCTTCACGCTTACGAGACGACACAATGACCATAATGAACTCGCCTAAAGACAATGCTTTTGAAGATATGCTCAAGGCCTACGCCGCGCCTGTGGATGATGACGGGTTTACGGATGCGCTTTTGGGCGCGATCGCCGCCCGGCAAAAACGCCTACAACGTCTGAAATTCTTATTCCTTGCCTCCGGCTGCTTTTTAGGCGGCGTTATGGCTGCCGCTCAGTTTCAATCCGCGCTCATGCTCATGAACACTGTTTCGCTGCCGAATTTCACGATTGACCCGCTATGGGCCGTGGTCGCGGCGTTAATTTCCGGCTTTATCGCATGGATGACACTTGATAACAAAGCCGCAGGATAACACAGCCCCAAGATCAGTTTAAGCGGAGACCGCGTGACACGCCTTATTAACCCAGACACCTATCTCGCCGAGCCCGGCAAACCGTTTGATCTATCAAAACGTCTGACTCGCGCTGATATATTCCCGTCTAAAAAAGACGCCAAAGCCTTCATCAAAGACAATGCAAAAACTATAGCGCCTTTGGCACACAAACTTTACGGCGAAGCCTCCCGTAGCCTCTTGATTGTCCTGCAAGGCATGGACACGTCCGGCAAGGACAGCACCACCGCCGCCCTGTTTCACCGAACGCCGCCGCTTAATGTCAATGTCGCCAGTTTTAAAGCCCCGAGCAAACGCGAATTATCGCAAGATTATCTATGGCGCGTTCACGCTGTTTGTCCGCGCAAAGGCCAAATTACCGTGTTTAACCGCTCCCATTATGAGGATGTCTTGGTGGTCAAAGTGCGCGGGTTTGCGCCCGCAGATGCAATCGAGCAGCGATATGAGCAAATCAATAATTTTGAAAAACATCTCGCCGAAAACGGGACGCAAATTCTAAAATTCATGCTCAATATTTCCCATGAAACCCAAGGCGAGCGCCTGCGGGAGCGGTTGATTGAGCCGCATAAATTGTGGAAGTTTAATCCCGGCGATCTGGACGACAGGGCCCTCTGGCCGGACTTTATGGACGCCTATGAGACCATGGCCGCGCGCACATCAACGCAGCATGCCCCGTGGTATATTATCCCCTCAGATTCACGCTCAAACCGCAGCGCGATCATCTCCGAAATTGTGCGCCGGAAACTCGAAGATATGAACCCGCAATATCCCGATCCGGGATATAATCCGGGCGACTTCAACATTGCATAAAAAAAGCCCGGTCGAAACCGGGCTTTTCTGAATTATTTTGATTGTCACTCGATCATTTTTCACTCGTGCATTTCCCGTTTAGTCATGCTCACGAAAGTATCGGAAAATGGGCTAGTAAGGCCCAATTTCCGATTCCGACTTAACTGGAATTGCACTAAATCGCGCGGTTGGCCCGGCGGTCGCGGCGGCTATTACGGCGCGAAATCAATGAACCCAATCCTTTTTCACGGCGGGCCTGAGCGCCTTCAAATGTCGGGGCAAAAGTGCGCGGCTCGCTTGTGTTGAAATCTGTTCCGTTAAAATATGTTGTCATGGCTTTCTCCTTTTATGCCTGTGCGGCTTATGGCCTGTGTTGGATTTTAAATAAGCAGGGAGAGGCATAAACAGAACAGTTAAGTATGCCGTTAAAGCTATGCGAAAACGCATAGGAAAATAGGTTTAGCGTTA
This sequence comes from uncultured Caulobacterales bacterium, assembly GCA_964352275.1. Lineage (GTDB taxonomy): Bacteria > Pseudomonadota > Alphaproteobacteria > Caulobacterales > Maricaulaceae > JACOMS01. The sequence continues at coordinate 5,822 of CAYGRF010000069.1, read as the reverse complement.
ATGAATTGTTTTTATTCGCAAAATTCCACTAAAAAAGACCGCCATTCCGAGAAATGACGGCCTTACAGTGACTCACTATCAAGAATTTTGGCGCTTTAGCGCCAAGACTTTATGAATTTGCCGTAGCAATCGCCGGAATGCGCAGAACCTGTCCAGGGTAGATTTTGTCCGGATCCGATAGCATCGGCTTATTGGCTTCAAAAATCTCAGGATAAAGTTTCCATGTCCCGTAATATTTCTTGGAAATCGCCGACAAGCTATCGCCGGATACAACGGTGTGGAACTGCGATGCGCGGCCCGCAACACCGACCGCAGCCTCGTCTGTTACGCCGCCGACGCCTTCGACATTTCCAACGGCCAGAATGATTTTCTCTTTCATTTCCTGCGAGACAGCTTGCCCTTTGACGGAAACATTACCCTCATCATCAACATGAATATCTACGCCGGTCGTATCCAGGCCCAAATCATCCGCTTCTTTTTTGAGCGTTTCTTCCGCCTCTTTGCCTTTAAAAATTTTACCAAGGCCGCGACCGGCCGCTTTTACAAAAGGTATCATCCCAAACATATTTTTCTCCTAATTTACAGACAGCTTTATGCTTCCTGCCACAATTCTATTTTTATACCTTCCGGGTCAATAAACCAGCCGAAAATACCGTATTCTGTGTCTTCAACCTCGCCAATGACAGCTGCGCCGCCCTTTTTAGCCTTTTCAATCAAGGCGCGAACATCATCCACCCGCAAATTGATCATAAATCGGTGCTCTGACGGCTCCAAATAAGTCGAATCGTCCTTGAACGGGCTCATCATTGTCCGGCCTTTCCCGTCGGCATCCCATTCCATCGATCCCCACTCGGCCACATTAACGCCCATATGCTCTGCCCACCACGCCCGGTAAGCTTCGACATCTCGGCAGCGAAAAAACACCCCGCCCAATCCTAATATTTTTGCCATGATTATTCCCCTGATTTCGGACACCATGGCCCAAAATAGCGCGCAGCGTCAAGGCAGCCTCAAAACATGCAGTTTTGAATAAGCATCGTGCAGGCCCAACTTTACGAGAAAGTGACTTGCAGGGGATGCGTCCGGTGCCTAAACGGTGACCTATGAATCATAAAACCCTCTCCCCGCAAATTGGCAATAAATCCCAAATGATTGAGCGACTTGCCTCTGGCAACAAGCCCAAAGATCAATGGCGGATCGGGACCGAGCACGAGAAAATCGGCTTCTGCCTAGAACAGAAAACGCCCCTCCCGTATCAGGGTGAATGCTCTATCAGAGCCATGCTGGACGGCCTGCAAAGATTTAACTGGGAACCCGTTTTCGAAGGGGATAACGTCATCGCTCTCAAACGCGACGGAGCGTCAGTTTCCCTAGAGCCGGGCGGGCAGCTTGAGCTCTCCGGCGCGCCGCTGGAGCGCGTTCACCAGACCTGCGGCGAGGTCAACCGCCATCTTCGGGAGGTTAAAGAGGTCGCCGACGAAATTGGGGCTGGTTTTCTCTCCTTGGGTTTCCGGCCGGATACAAAACTCAAAGACGTGCCCGTCATGCCAAAGGGGCGATACGGCATCATGCGCTCTTATATGCCTAAGGTCGGCACGCACGGCCTTGAAATGATGTTCCGCACCTGCACGGTGCAGACCAATCTCGATTTCTCATCCGAAGCCGACATGGTCAAAAAACTCCGCGTAAGCATCGCCTTACAGCCTATCGCCACAGCGCTTTTTGCCAATTCCCCGTTCACAGACGGAGTGCTTAACGGCTATAAATCCTACCGCTCACGTATATGGCTTGATACCGATCCGGACCGGACAGGTATGCTGCCCTTTGCTTTTGATGAAGGTTTTGGTTTTGAGCAATATGTCGATTACGCGCTCGATGTTCCGATGTATTTTGTCTACCGCGGCGGCGTTTATCTTGATGCTAGCGGAAAATCATTCCGCGATTTTCTGGACGGAAAACTCGACATTCTGCCCGGCGAAATTCCGACGATTGCCGATTTTGACGACCACCTCTCGACGATATTTCCCGAGGTTCGCCTGAAAACTTTCCTCGAAATGCGCGGTGCCGATACAGGCCCGTGGGGCGAGCTTTGCGCTTTGCCTGCATTTTGGGTTGGGCTGTTTTACGATCAAAGCGCGCTGGATGCCGCCTGGGATATGGTCAAAGACTGGACGGCGGAAGAACGTGACCAAATTCGCTTTGACGTTCCCCGTCATGGCTTGCAAACCCCGTTTAGAGGCGGCACCCTGCAAGACCTCGCGAAACAGTCTCTGGCGATCAGCCGCGCAGGTCTGAACGCCAGGAATGCCCTGAATGATCACGGCGAAAACGAGACCGTGTTTTTGCAGGATCTGGACGAATTTGCCCGTACCGGAAAATCCAATGCCGACATCTTAATTGAGAAATATAAGACAGATTGGCAAGGCGACATCATGAAAGCCTACCGCGATTGTATATATTAGCGGCTGTTGAGACCCTCTTGTTGAGCCTCTGTTAACCCCGTTTCTTAGGCTCCTAGAAACCTTGATTGAGGAAGGCTAAACGCGGCTTTAACGGGATATAAAATCCTCTATGTCATAAACGCGTATGGATAAAAATACGCTAAAATCGGTGGGGGAATGGGCGCAGTCCAGGGTGGACTCAGGGGAGGAACCACCCTGGACGTTTTACAAGCTCAAACAATTAGCTGAAATATCTTTAGAATTGGCGGGGGGTATGGACGCGTCTATTGGCGTCGACATCCCTGCCAAAGACACGCAATCTGCGCCGCAATTAACTGGCCCGAATGTGGTGAGTATTGAAGCTTTCCGGCCCGTAAAAACCGAGCCTGATTTTCTACTACCCGCTTAAATTTCCAAGCTCAGACCTAATAAATCAAATCAGACAAAAGGCGAGCGCGCGGCAACGGGCGCAACTTCCGGGGTGCGGTCTTTAACCAGCGGCCCGAATTGCTGCGTGAGATAATGGGCTACGCCTACGCGTTTGGTTTCATCAGCGACTTCCGCCCATGTTACCATCACAGGGCCTTCGGTCATATAACGCATAATTTGATGATTAAGTTTATGAGCGGTCAAACGACTCGCCACATTGCCGTGGCCAATTCGCACAATGCGCGGAGTCGCTCCGCCGTGCCAGATCACATAAACGCCCGTCGTGTGTATATGCGTTAAATCCAGATGGGACAGATTAAGCCACTTCCCATCAATACTTTTAGACCAATTTAATTGCAACACAGCGAATCACTCCCAGTTCGTAAGCCAGACTCGCACGGACTTGACAGATTTGTCAAAACGAGAATGTTTACGCCGCACCCCGCATAGGCACGCGAACATTATACTGCGAAGCCAACTCCAAAGCCTGTTTGTATTGGCGTTTGAGCTCAGTTCTTAATTTTTGATCGCCTAGCATAGACGCCAGCGTAATGGCGTCGCGGTAAGCGGCAATCGCATGCTCTAAGGCGACCGCATCTTCATTGGCTCGGCCCAGCGTCAAAAGCGTATCTGCCAATGCCTGACGAATCTCAGCGTTTTCACGCGGCGTCGCGTCTTGGGAATATAGTTCATCCGCCTCGCGCAGAGCCCCGACAGCCGCAATGAGAGGCTCGGTGTCCCCGGTTTGCGAAGCCAACAACACCATTTGCGCGGCGAGTTCCCGGTTTAGCGTTGCCAGTTCCTGCGTCGCTTTTTGATAATTTTGCTCAAGCGTTACTTTTTTTTGAGTGGTCACACCCTGTCCTCCTGATATGAGACAATCCTCGTTCATATAAGTCTCTTTTGACCGCTTATAGTTAAGGATGCGTTTATGGGCGGCTCGCTAAAATTTCTACGCTGATGGCTTTGGCGCGGGCATGGTAATCTTCGCTGGATAATACCCGGCGCAGCGGAATCCCCGCAGCCTTAAACAATCCGTTTTTGAGCGTGTCCGCTTCAAAACTCTCTGCGCTTTGGTGAGACGGCCCATCAACTTCGATGGCGACAATCGGCGTTCCAATATCATCAATGATCAGAAAATCCACATGGCGGGATTTCACCCGCGCGCGCAATTTCCACCGTGCCTCCGCGTCTTTAACCCCGGCCTTGACGCAGATTATATCTTCCAAACGGACTTTCGACATCAGGCAGAAATCTTCTGGTAGTTCCCGGCGCAGCGCGTGATAAAAACCCATCTCTGCCCGGTTGACAAACAGGCTGCCTGCGGCCTCAAATTGCCGGTATGTGCGTTGGTCTGACTTCGCCGTTTTAGGCGGCGTAAATTTTGGCCGCCCGAATGCCCACAAGCCTAGCCCGGCGATCACCAATACGATGAAGATAATCTCTAACATGGGCAGACTTATGCCAAGAGAGATTTAAGAAAGCGCTACGGCAGCAGCGCTTTATGAGGCTTACCGCCCCATAAGTTTTGCAAACAGGCTCTGTTCCACATAGCCGTCAGCGGGCAAGCCGTTTGCCGATTGCCACGCCCGGATCGCGCGGCGGGTATTGGGTCCAACTTGGCCGTCAACGCCTTTTGTGTCATATCCGAGCGCGGTTAAGCGCCTTTGCATGGCTTCATTGTCCGCGCGCGACAGCGGCTTATCGCTTTTTGGCCACGGCGTACGAATAGCCGGATAATCTTGGAACGTCTGCGCGAGCACATGGATGCCGAGTGCGTAGCTGGTCGAATTATTATATTTCTTGATCACATCAAAGTTTTTAAATGTCAGGAATTTCGGCCCCCGGTGCCCAGCCGGGATCAATAATTTTGCGTTTAAGAACCCGGCATCGCGTGACCACCGCGCGCCGCCATAAGGCGCAACGCCGAGGGCGGTCCATTCATTGACGGTTTTTGCCGCTGCGCCGGACAAGCCATAATCAAACCCTTGCGGAAGCTGTATTTCAGCCAGAACCGGCTCTCCCCATTTCCAGCCATGGCGGGAGAGATAATGCGCCGCAGAGCCCAACGCGTCTTCTGGCGAGGTCCATAAATCGCGGTTACCGTCATTATTAAAATCGACCGCGTAATCACGAAACGTCGTCGGTATGAATTGCATCATCCCCATAGCCCCGGCCCATGATCCTTTGAGTTGATCCGCGCGGACATATCCGGATTGCACGCTGTCGAGAATGCCGAACAGTTCGCGCTCACCAAAGGCTGTGCGGCGGCCTTCAAAAGCGAATGTCGCAAGCGCGCTGATAATATCATGAGTACCCATGATTTTGCCGTAAGCTGATTCCAGCCCCCAAATGGCCGTCAGAATATGACGATTAACGAAATAACGCTTTTCCACGGCGGTAAACACATCGGCGTTTTCCGCCAGCTTGGCCCTTCCGCCGGAGACGCGCACCGCATTGGCTGCACTATCTACATAGGACCAAATCGGTTTGGTAAACTCCGGCTGATCGGCATCACGCTCAAGCGCGCGTTCATTGATGACGGCAGGCTCTATCAGCGAGCGTACCATCGCAGGATTATAACCCTGCGCAATAGCCCGGTTGATAAAATCGACTTTCCAATTGGCAAAACGCTGGGATTGAGACAAGGCCGATGGCATGCGGGGCGTAGTATTTCCCGTCTGCGGCTCAGGCATGGGCGCCGAGGCCTTTGCAGCCGGCGCGCTGGCGCAAGCCGTGGTCGATAGGAGCGTAAGAGCTATAAGGGTCGGTATAAATCTGTGGATCATGAGCTGTGCTACCAAGTTTAAAGGGGAGTGAAAAGCACGGAGTGCATATGGAGAATATTTATAAATAGCCACGCGATTTCGCCACGCAGTTTGCCTCCGTGAGGGCATGCCTTCGGACGATAAAGATTAGCAGATGTGAAAAACAGGAGGCACTCCAGTTCGG
>CAYGRF010000068.1:0-15320 GCA_964352275.1 uncultured Caulobacterales bacterium | reverse complement strand
GCAGGCGGCGGAGAAGCTGCGATTTGCCGTCTGGGTATCGGCGGTTTTGTCGCCTGCCGCGCTATGACGACAGGGTATAACGATACGCCTGAAAAAGCCTCGCGCCCTTATGATGCGGGCCGCGACGGATTTCTCATGGGCGAGGGCGCAGGCGCTGTTGTCCTCGAAGAGTATGAGCACGCCAAAGCGCGCGGCGCGCATATTTACGCCGAAGTCGCAGGGTACGGCTTGTCCGGCGATGCATTTCACATTACCAGCCCGGCGACCGACGGAAATGGCGGGTACCGCGCGATGAAAGCGGCGCTGAAAAATTCCGGTCTGGACGCCTCTGATATTGGCTATGTCAACGCTCACGGCACATCCACGCCTGTGGGCGACGAAATAGAAGTGCGCGCGGTTGAGCGCCTATTCGGCGAGCACGCAGATAATATGTGCATGTCGGCGACCAAATCCATGACCGGGCATTTGCTCGGCGCGGCGGGGGCTATAGAAGCCGTTTTCACGATTTTGGCGCTGCGCGATCAAATGGCGCCGCCGACCATCAATCTGGATAATCAATCGGTTGATACATCTATTGATCTGGTCCCGCACACCGCCAAACCGATTAAGGCCAAGGCCGCAATGTCAAATTCTTTTGGTTTTGGCGGTACAAATGCCTCCGTTGTTTTTGCCGTAGTTGATGACTAAGCCGCATGGCTCGCTCCTCTCGCGTGAAAGCTATGGTGAACCCCGCAGGGCAAAAACCACGACGATCTAAACTGAAACTCGCGCTTATTGTTATCACGCTGTGCCTTCTGGCACTTTGCGCCGTAGCCTATGGCGGCTATAGTTTTGTCACAGCTAAATTCGCCGCACCCGGCCCGCAGCAAGACGAGCAAGTCTTTGCAGTGCCGCGCGGCGCGGGCGTATCCTCAATCGCGGCCAAGCTTGAACAGGACGGGCTGATTGATAGCGCGTCTTGGTTTAAAGCGATGGTCAGATTAGAAGGCGAAGACGGCGGTCTGAAAGCCGGAGAGTTCCTCATTCCGCCGAGCGCCAGCTTGCGGGAAGTTTACAAAACACTGACCGAAGGCAAGGCTATACTGTATCCGTTTACAGCCGCTGAAGGGCTCACCAGCGCGCAGATAGTGCGGATGTTAAGCGCCATGGATACGCTCACCGGAGAGATTACCGAAATTCCCGCCGAAGGTACGTTGCTGCCGGAGACGTACCTGACGCCGCGCGGCATGAGCCGTGCTGATTTGGTGGCAAAAATGCAGGCGGCGCAAACGGCATTTCTTGATGAGGCGTGGGAGGCCCGCGCGGATAATTTACCGATTAAAACGAAACAAGAGGCTTTGATTTTGGCCTCTGTAGTTGAGAAAGAAACGGGCATTCTCGGCGAGCGTCATGAGGTTGCGGGCGTGTTTACCAACCGCCTCAACCGAGGCATGCGGCTCGAGTCCGATCCGACGATTATTTACGGCATCACCCAAGGCGAACCGTTAGGGCGAGGTATTCGCCGTTCCGAGATTGACCGCAGAACCGACTGGAATACATACCGGATTGACGGGCTTCCCATAACGCCGATTTGTAATCCCGGCAAAGAAGCGATTCTAGCCGTGCTCAACCCGGCGGAAACAGACGCTATATTCTTTGTCGCTGACGGCACGGGCGGTCATGCTTTCGCCAGCACGCTGGCCGGTCATAATGCCAATGTTAAAAAGTGGCGCGCGATCGAGCGGGCCCGCAAAGCCAAAGCCCAATGAATAAAGAGAACAGCCCGAACACCTTATCCGGCATGACGGGTTTCTCCCGCGTATCCGGCGCTCATGGTGACGCCCAATGGACATGGGAGGCGCGCAGCGTCAACGGCAAAGGCTTGGATGTGCGCTTACGGCTTCCCGCCGATATGTCGGCCCTGGACGGGCCTGTCCGTAAGGTTTTTACGGCGCTGCTTAGCCGCGGGAATATCCAAGTCTCGCTCGATCTTAAATTTTCCGGTGCTGGCCAAGCATACCAAATCAACACAGAATTGGCGAAAAAACTGACCAATTACGCGGCGGAGAACCACAGCGTTTTGGAAATCGGTGAGCTGCTCCAAGTGCCTGGCGTCGTTATTGAGCAGGCGCAGACCCGTGAAGAGGACGAGCAAGTGGCCTTAGAAGCCGTCATTTTAGCGTCTGCCAAGGATCTCGCCGCTCAGCTAAAAGAGGCGAGGGGTGCCGAAGGCGCTGCAATTGCGCCGCTTCTTCTCTCTGCGATTGACCGCATTGAGCAGCTCCTTCGCAAAGCCGAGGCTTTGGCGGATAGCCGCCCGGAGCAAATCCGGCAACAGCTGAAAACGAAACTATCCGAGCTTCTGGGTGACGACCTCCCGGAAGAGCGCCTGGCGCAAGAGGCAGCTATTCTGGCGATGAAAGCCGATGTTCGCGAGGAACTTGACCGCCTTGTCGCCCATTGCGCGCAGGCGCGGGGGCACCTTGCCGCCGGGTCTCCGATTGGCCGTAAACTGGATTTTCTGTGTCAGGAATTTAACCGCGAAACCAACACGCTGTGCGCCAAATCATCCAGCATAGCCCTGACGCGTATCGGGCTTGAGCTGAAAAGCATTATTGAGCAATTCCGGGAGCAAGCTGCCAATGCCGAATAAACCAGATAGCCATCAGCCGCAGCGCCGCGGATTATTGATCGTTTTATCCTCACCTTCCGGCGCGGGAAAATCGACGCTAACGCGGCGCTTACTTGCGGAAAATGACGACATGGCTATGTCCGTATCGGCCACGACGCGTCCGGCGCGCCCCGGCGAAATTGACGGTAAAGATTACTTTTTTGTCTCGAAAGAAGCATTTTCCGACATGATTATGGAGAATGAATTTCTGGAACACGCCAAGGTGTTTGATAATCATTACGGCACGCCGCGCGGCCCCGTAGAAGCGGCCTTGGATGAAGGTCAGGACATTATTTTTGATATTGATTGGCAAGGCGCGCAGCAGCTCACCCAAGCGGCGGCGGATGATCTTGTGAAAATATTTGTGCTGCCACCGGATATGCGGGAGCTGGAGCGCCGCCTGAAAACCCGCGCCCAAGACAGCGACGCTGTGATTGCCAAACGTATGTCAAAATCTGAAGCCGAGATTAGCCATTGGGCGGAATATGATTATGTCATCGTCAATGAAGATCTCGACACGGCGATGGATAGTTTGCGCGCTATTATTTCGGCTGAACGCATGAAGCGTAAACGCCAATTATGGCTCGGTCCGTTTGTGAAATCTCTGATTGACGGTGGTTAGGGCGGCTGGATTTTCCTAAGTTCCTGTTGCCATCCTTCGAGTCACCGGGCTTCGCCCGGCCTCAGGATGAGGACAGTTTTAATTTTTCCGGTTATGCTATTATCACTCTCCTCATCCTGAGGAGCGGCATAGCCGCGTCTCGAAGGATGGCAGCGCTGACCTATTCCTGCTCTTTAAGCCAATTCTCAAGCCAGTGAATATTATATTCGCCTTTTTTGAAGTCCTCGTTTTTAAGCAGGTCTTCAAACAAAGGAATGGTTGTCTCGACGCCGGTAATGACCATTTCGCCGAGAGCGCGGTTTAGGCGCATCAGCGCGCCTTCGCGGGTTTTGCCGTGCACGATAAGCTTGCCGATCAGGCTGTCATAATGCGGCGGAATAACATATCCGGCATAGAGCGCGCTATCGAGGCGCGTGCTCATACCGCCGGGGGCGTGAAAGTCGATGACTTTGCCGGGGGAGGGCCGGAAGGTTTTGGGATTTTCCGCATTGATCCGGCATTCAATCGCATGGCCAGAGAATTTAATATCCTTTTGTTCAAAAGAGAGTTTTTCGCCGTAGGCGATGCGGATCTGTTCGCGCACCAGATCAATCCCGGTGATTTCTTCCGTGACAGGGTGCTCGACCTGTAGGCGCGTGTTCATTTCAATGAAGAAAAATTCGCCGTTTTCATACAGGAATTCAATGGTTCCTGCGCCGCGGTAACCGATTTTTTTGATGGCTTTGGCGACAACCATCCCGATGTCTGAACGCTCTTTGGAGGTCAAAGTCGGGGAAGGGGCTTCTTCGAGAATTTTCTGGTTGCGGCGCTGCAAAGAGCAATCGCGCTCACCTAGGTGCACGACATTACCATGCGTATCGGCTATGACCTGAATTTCAATATGGCGCGGGCCCGTTAGGTAGCGCTCCAAATACACTTCGCCGTTCCCAAAGGCGGCAATGGCTTCCTGCTGCGCCGCCATGAGGGCTTCGTCGAGGCTTTCAGGCGTAAGCGCGAGGCGCATCCCGCGCCCGCCGCCGCCGGCTGCCGCTTTAACAAGGAGCGGAAACCCAACGTCTTTCGCAACCCGCCGCGCATCGTTGATATTTTCGACGCCGCCCTTGGAGCCGGGCACGACGGGAATACCGGCGTCGGCTACGGTCTGTTTGGCTGTTATTTTATCACCCATAATGCGGATATGCTCCGCCGTTGGGCCGATAAAAGCCATATCGTGGGCTTCGACGATTTCGGCAAAGCGGGCATTCTCAGATAAAAATCCATAACCAGGGTGAACCGCGTCAGCGTCCGTGACTTCGCAGGCGGATATAATTGCCGGAATATTCAGGTAGCTCTCGGCCGCAGAGGCCGGGCCGATACATACGCTTTCATCGGCGAGGCGCACATGCATGGCGTCTCGGTCAGCTTCGGAATGGACCGCCACCGTGGAAATTCCCATTTCCTTACAGGCCCGATGCACCCGCAGAGCAATTTCCCCGCGGTTGGCAATGAGGATTTTTTTAAACATGAAGCGCGCCTAAATAATAATGAAGAGAGCTTCGCCAAATTCGACGGGCTGTGCGTCTTCAACCAGCATTTCTGTCACTTTACCGGATTTGTGCGCTGTAATTGGGTTGAAGGTTTTCATGGCTTCGACAAGCATCACTGTGTCGCCTTCTTTGACACTGTCGCCAACCTTGACAAAGGGGTCCGCGTCCGGGCTGGGGCGGATATAGGCCGTGCCAACCATGGGTGATTTCACGGCGCCAGGATGCGATGCGGCGTCAGACGGTTTTTCCGACGGCACGGTTTCAAGCGAGGCATTAGACGAGGTCGCCGGCAGCGGGGCCATAGTCGGCATTGCGGCTGTCATCACCGCGGTACCGCCTTTGGAAACGCGGATTTTAAGATCACCTTTTTTCATCTCAATCTCGGTCAGATCAGTATCATTGAGAATGTCAGCAAGTTCCCGCACCAGTTTGGTTTCGCTTGTTTTGCTTGGAGTGTTTGCTTTTCCGGCCATAATATTTCCCGCTTGTGTCATGTTTGATGTTTTTATTGAGATGCGAGTCTATTGATCACGGCGGTCAGCGCGAGATAATAGCTCTGCTGCCCAAAACCGCTTATCGTCCCTGTTGCGGCTTCGGACACATAAGATCTGCGGCGGAAACTCTCCCGCGCTGCTGGCTGGGACAGATGCACCTCTATCACCGGAATGTCCAGTGTTTTTAGCGCGTCATAAAGGGCAATAGATGTGTGGGTGTAAGCGGCGGGATTGATGATAAGGGCGCTGCCCCTGTGCCGCGCGGCTTGAATCTGGTTAACAATTTCGCCCTCTATATTGGACTGCGTAAACACAATATCATACCCGGCGCTGCCCGCCTGCTCGCGGCATTGGCCCTCAATACCGCCGAGTGTCTGATCGCCGTAAATCTCCGGCTCGCGCGTGCCTAATAAATTCAGGTTCGGGCCGTTTATTATGTAGATGGGTTTTGACATATGCTTCCCTGTTTCCCATATGGTAGCCAGCATAGGCGGGGCCGACAAGCCTAAACCCGCGAGGCCGGAGTTAGACGTGAAATTGGTGATTAACGGTGAGGATTATCATGATCTGCCTGACAATTTGTCAGTCGCAGATATTCTCACGCGTTTGGAATTGCCGGAGACAAAAATCGCCGTAGAGCGCAACCGCGCGATTGTACCGAAATCTACATTTTCGCAAACTGCGCTCGCGGATGGTGACAGGCTCGAAATCATACATTTTATTGGAGGCGGATAGTGACGGACGATAAATTAGTGGTTGCGGGACGCACATTCGGCTCGCGCCTGATCATTGGTACGGGCAAATATAAGACTTACGCAGAGAACGCAGCCGCCCTTGAGGCGTCCGGCGCGGATATGGTCACGGTCGCTGTTCGCCGGGTGAATATTAGTAACCCTAAAGAGCCGATGCTGGTGGATTTTATCGACCCAAAGTCAACGACCTACCTCCCCAATACAGCCGGATGTTTTACTGGCGAAGACGCGGTGCGCACGTTGCGCCTAGCGCGTGAGGCGGGCGGATGGGATTTGGTCAAGCTCGAAGTCCTTTCCGACCCCAAACATTTATACCCGGATATGGAAGAGACTATGCGCGCGGCCAAACTGTTGCTTGAGGACGGGTTCGACGTGATGGTTTACTGCTCGGACGATCCGGTATTTGCGCGTAAGCTCGAAGATATGGGCTGCGCGGCGATTATGCCGCTGGGCGCGCCAATAGGCTCAGGTCTCGGTATTCAAAACCCGGTCAATATTCGGTTGATCGTTGAGCAATCATCCGTGCCTGTCATAGTCGATGCGGGCGTCGGTACGGCCTCGGACGCGGCTGTCGCAATGGAACTGGGCTGCGATGGTGTTTTGATGAATACGGCGATCGCCGAAGCCAAAGACCCGGTCCGGATGGCTCGCGCCATGAAACATGCGGTGATCGCAGGCCGGGAGGCTTATCTGGCCGGGCGCATGCCCCGTAAAAAATACGCAGACCCCAGTTCGCCGCTCGCAGGCTTGATCTGAGGCCGGGTGGATTTGGCCGTGTCTGACCTGACCTGATTTAACCTGACCGCAGCCACACCCGCCTCCCTGACAAAATTCAGGGTCTCTGGCGATTTGGCGGTAACCGCCACGAGCCCCTAAGGTGCGTCAGGGAGGCGCGGTTTGTGGTGATTGTGAGTGATTCGCAGTGGCTTGCCCGTATTCACGGTGACAGCACGGCCTTTTCCTGCCTTTGCCTCGGCCTAACCGCGAGCGAGTCGCAACTGAACAGCGAAAAACCCTTAACAATGTGTTAATTTTGTCACGCTCTGCGACAAAAAGTGCGAATCCTGATCTTTCGCTCTGGTGTCATAATAATGTTAACTTCATGTAATAGAGGCCGCGTAAATGCCCCCCGGCACAAGCAATTCATCATATGGAGCTCACCGTGAATAACGCTTTTAAATCAACACTTCTTTCCGGACTACTCGGCGTATCAACCGTCGCCCTGTCCCTCAGCCTCGCCGGTACAGCGGCGGCGCAGGTCACAACATCCAGCATTAATGGTACAATCACAACGCAAAGCGGCGCTGCTGTTACCGGCGCGACCGCCATCATTACGCACGTCCCCTCGGGAACTGTTCGCACCGCCGTAACTAACGATGCGGGTTCATTTGCTGCAAGAAACTTGCGCGTTGGTGGCCCTTACAGTGTGGAGGTTTCTGGCTCCACTTTTGAAACGATTGAACTCGACGATATTTTTATCTCTCTCGATCAGGCGTATCCGCTAAACCTAACTGTTGTGAGTGGCGACGAAGTCATCACAACAGGAACAATCATGCTAAGTACAGGCTTTCGGAGTGAAGGTCTTAGCACGAGCTTAGGTCTTGAGGCCCTTCAAGAAGTTGTCTCAATTGATCGCGATATTGCAGACGCAGCAGAGCTTGACCCATTCGTTTCTATCAATGTCCAATCAGGCGGCGGGAAAGAGCTTTCAATCGCTGGTGCCAATAACCGTTTTAACTCACTGACTGTTGACGGTATTGCGCTGAATGACCGTTTTGGTCTGAATGCAAATGGCTATCCAACGCAGCGTTCACCGATTTCCTTTGACGCAATTGAATCGCTCTCTGTTCAAACGGCGCCATTTGATGTGGAATATAATGGATTTACTGGTGGAACTATTAACGCGGTCACAAAATCCGGTACCAACGAATTTAAAGGGTCAGCATTTTACTACCTGACCGATGACTCATTATCAGGCAATAAATCCAAAGATCGCGATTTTGATTTGGATTTTAAAGAAGAAACATATGGTTTCACGCTCGGCGGACCGATCATCAAAGACAAGCTTTTCTTCTTTGCGGCATATGACAAATTTGAAGAAGCTGCGACGACCCGTACAGGTGTTATCGGCTCCGGAGCTGTGAACGAGATTGGCGTTAGAGCGGTAGACGCCGATGCTGTACGTACAACTGTACAAAATGTATGGGGTTTTGATGTTGGCGGGTTCGATAAGGAACCTGTTCAAGACGAAAAAATTCTTGCTAATATTGACTGGAATATTTCGAATAATCACCGCGCAAAATTCACTTATATCAACACGGATGGCTCTTCTATTGCCGAGCAAAATGGTAATAATTTCCTCGGTAATGCAAATGTCGCGTTTTCGTCTTCATGGTACAAGCGTTCCGAAACCATTGAAGCCTATATCGGTCACTTATTCTCTAACTGGACTGATAATTTCTCAACAGAGTTCAAGCTTGCCTTCACTGACCAAGTCACTGGTCAAAACTCACTCAACGGTGCAGAATTTTTCTTAGGCGCAGTTGGTACACCGGGTGTTGACGGTATTTATGGTACAGGCGACGATCAAGACATCGCGTTTGGTCCCGACAGATTCCGTCACGGCAACTCACTCGATCAGGACTTCCTGACTATGAAAATGAAGGCTGAGTATCTTTACGGAAATCACACCATCAAGTTCGGTTTTGAGCGTGAAGAAGTGAACGTAAATAACCTCTTTGCCCAGAACTCAGAGGGTACATATTACTTTGATACGCTGACAGACTTGGCAAATGCACAAGCCAGCGGTTTGCTTTATGACAATGCAATCACGAATGATGAGAACGATTTGCGCGCGATTTGGGGTTACAATTTCAACTCTATTTATATTCAGGACACGTATAATTTCTCACCATCCCTCACATTTGATTTCGGTGTCCGTTACGACTTCTACGAATCAGAAGGCTCAATCCGCGAAAACCAAAATTTCAGAAACCGTTTCGGTTACTCCAACACCGGAGATGTCGATGGCTTGAATGTTATCCTGCCGCGCTTCTCGTTTGATTGGGACGCGACAGAGAATGTGCGTGTACGCGGCGGTCTTGGCCGTTTCTCAGGCGGTTCTCCAACAGTTTGGATTTCTAACAGCTATTCAAACGATGGTGTTCTCAATGACAGCGCAAACGCATTTGGGGTGGTCAATGTGCCAACAACGCCGGATGCGACCACAGGGCAATATATCCCTGCGGCACAGCTTAACGCATTGGCAAACACGGCGCCTGACGGCAGCGTGAATGCACTTGACCCGAATTTCAAAATTCCAACTGTTTGGAAAGCCAATATCGGCGCATCCGTGAATACGGATTTCATTCTTGAGGACCTGTTGCTTTCAGCTGACATTCTTTACAATAAACAAGAAAACACTCCGTTCTGGTATGATATTCGTTGTGGTGCACCCGTTGATACTGCGCCGGATGGCCGGGGTATTTATGACTGTACAGGCGGACCTGAAGCTTTGGGTGTCGGCAGTGTGGATGAAGGCGATGCCTTCTTAATCGCATTTTCTGCGCGTAAAGAGTGGGAAACAAAATTCGGTGATTTCGATTTGTTTGCCAGCTATACATATGCAGACGTCAACGATTTCGGCGGCGGAACATCGTCAACAGCGACGTCTAACTATTCGGACTCAGCGCGTTTCGACTATCAAAACCCAAGCTTAAGCGTTGGAACCTCTAATTTTGAAGTCAAGCACAATGCTAAAATCCGTTTGGATTGGGAAAAAGAAATTTTAAAAGATCACGCGACAAAAATCTCTTTATTCGGTACGCACCGGACCGGTCAGCCATACAGCTACACATTTAGCGAAAACAATAATTGTGTGTTTGATGTCGGCGGTGGCCGTTGTAGCCGGGAAAGCCGTGTTGATGATGCTGGACACCTTCTTTATGTGCCAACCGGTCCCAATGATCCGCTCTTTTCAGCGACGTCGTTTGGGGGTAATGCGGCAGACCAAGCAGCATTCTTCAGCTATATTAACAGCTCAGAGTTGGCTCAATATGCTGGAAGTGTTGCTCCGCGTAACGGCGATACCTCACCGTCAACGACAATTATTGACCTGAGACTTCAGCAAGAACTCCCGGGCTTGATGAAAGGCCACAAGACCAACCTATTCTTTGATATTGAGAACTTGACCAACCTCATCGATAGCGATTGGGGGCGTATTGAGCGCACGCGTTATGAATATGAGCGTGCCGTCGTTGCCGCACAGATTGACACAGTCAATAATCAGTTTGTGTATAACGGTCTGCGCAATGTTGGTAGCATCGAAAACCTTGAAGTGCTTCAACAGTCACTGTGGCAAGTCCAACTCGGTATAAAGTACGAGTTTTAAGATGACTGGCATTACTGCCAATAAATAGCTATACAATCGGGAGGGCTTTGCCCTCCCTTTTTTATGGTTTGATTTTCGGTTTGTATTTAATTTCATGAGGTCAGCACTATGACACAGTCCCGTAGAGCCGTTGTTGGCGGTTTAGGCGCGTTATCTTTGGCGGGATGCGCCAGCACAGAGATCATACGCGCGCCCGCTGCGTCGTCCATGACTGGCACGCCTGAATATGTTGAGAACCTGTTCACACTCGGGGTCGCCAGCGGCGACCCGCTCTCAGACGGATTTGTTATCTGGACGCGCTTAGCCCCGAAACCTCTGCAAGGCGACGGCGGCATGAAAGGCCCCGTGAAAGTCCGCTGGCAGGTCGCCGAGGACGAGTCCTTTTCCCGGATCGCCCGCGAAGGAGTCAATACCGCGAGCGCCGATTGGGCGCACAGCGTCCATGTCGAAGTGGGCGGCTTGCGTCCCTTGCGGCAATATTATTACCGCTTTATCGCGGACGGGCAGGACAGCCCCGTGGGCCGCGCGAAAACCGCGCCGACATTCGGCGCAAACGCGGACAGTTTGCGCTTTGCCTTTGCCTCGTGCCAACATTATGAACAGGGATTTTTCAACGCCTATCACGATATGGTCGAGGGTAATCCTGATTTGATCGTCCATCTCGGTGATTATATTTACGAAGGCAGCTGGGGCCCGCAAGTGCGCCGCCAGACAGTGGATGATGCGATCACGCTCGCCGATTACCGCGAAATTCACGCTCAATATAAAACCGATAAAGGCCTGCAAGCCGCCCACGCACACGCGCCGTGGCTGATGATCTGGGATGATCATGAAGTCGCCAATGATTATGCCGGCCTGAATGATGAAAACTACATGCCGATCGAAGAGTTTTCACGCCGCCGCGCCGCCGCCTACCAAGCCTATTACGAGCACATGCCCGTGCGTTTGCGCTCCCGCCCGCGCGGCGATGAAATGCGGTTCTATGATTATTTCTATTATGGAAATCTCATGACCATGGCGCTCACGGACGGGCGGCAATATCGCGACGACCAAGTCTGCCAAACGCCGGAACGGGGCGGCGCTCTGCTCGGCACATGTCCGGAGCTCGCGGATGAGACCCGCTCAATGTTCGGCCCGAAGCAAGAGCGCTGGCTCATGGGTTCGCTCGCTCGCAGCGGCGCGCTCTGGGAGGTCATCGCGCAGCCCACATTGTTCTCGAAACTGTTCCAAAAGAACCGTGAAGGGCAGTTTGGTTCTTGGACAGACGGATGGGACGGCTATGTCGGCACGCGCAATATGATCCTCAATGCGGTCGCGCAACGCCGCCCGAAAAACTTCGTCTCCATCGGCGGCGATATGCATAGCTGGTGGCAAGCCGATTTAAAGGCCGATTATCACGACCCGGAATCCGCGACCATCGGAACAGAATTTGTCTGTACATCAATAACGTCGCATTCCTATGCCTTTAGCCGTTTTTCAAACATGCTCCCGGATAATCCGCATATTCACTTCTTTGATGACCGTAAACGCGGCTATTGTATGGTTGATGTCACCCGCGATAGCTGGACCGTGACCTTGCGCGAAATGGACGATGTCTATTCCCCCAAAGGCTCCGCCAGCACCCGTAAGACATATGTGGTCGAGAGCGGAAAACCCGGCGCGGTTGAGGCGTAAGCCGCTCTGTTTATAACCTTAATGTATTTCGGTTTCTTATCCTGAGGCAATTCGCAGCGTTGGCTAGCGGGATATGTGATGAAAATTGACTTGTCTCGCTTGAATTCCGAGGCCTTATGTCATTCACCCGGCTGGTTTTTGGAAGCCTATAGGTGAAATCTGCCGTGGCATGTTTAAGGAGAGCCGGTTGATGTGAGCTTGGTAGGCCCGGCGCAGAACTTTACCATCAATACCAATTACACCTTGAGGTTTCTCGCAGAACCTTTGCATGAACCGTGTGAAAGCCCTATATCAATGCATTCGTCAGACCATGAAACTCGCTTGGTGTTAAGGTTTCCGGGCGTCTGGCAGGGTCTATGCCGCACTCTTTTAGCCAATCCTCAGCTGTGCGGTTATGGCTTGCGGCTATGGTTTTCAAGGAACGCCGGAGCATTTTTCGGCGTTGGCCGAAGGCGGCGGCGGTGACGTCTCCGAGGCGGCCTAAATGCGGGTAGCGTTTATCCATGGGCAGGGGCTCCAGCACGACAACCGCCGAGTCGACTTTGGGCGGCGGGGTGAAGGCGCGGGCGGGGACGTCGAAGGCGAGATAGCAGTTGCAGACACTTTGCGAGAGGATCGCGAGGCGGCCATAGGCGCTATCGCCCGGGCGGGCGACAACGCGCTCGGCGACTTCCTTTTGGAACATTAAAACCGCTTGCGTCCAGAATATCGGATCCGCGGTGAGCCAATTGATCAGTAATTTTGTGCCGACATTATAGGGTAGATTGGCCGCGATTTTCAACTCTCCGGACAGGTGATCCGGAATATTGATTGTAAGTGCGTCAGCATTGAGCACACTTAAGTCACCGGGCGCGGCGGCGGCAATATCATCCAATGCGTGGATGAACCGGTCATCCATTTCAATGGCGAGGACTTTGGATGCGCCGGCTTTGAACAGAGACCGCGTAAGCCCGCCGGGGCCGGGGCCGATTTCGGCTACAGATACGCCTTCCAAAGGCAGAGCCAGCCGCGCGATTTTGTCGGTGATATTTATATCCAGCAGGAAATGCTGGCCTAGCTTTTTATTGGCTGCAAGCCCGTGAATATGCACGGTTTCGCTTAGGGTAGGGAGGTCATCGAGGGTCATAGGCCAGCGTCATAAATTTGCCTGTTGTGTGCGATGGCGCGCGCAGTTTTTATTGCGGCAATGAGGCTGTCGGGGCGGGCGATGTTTTGCCCGGCGATATTAAACGCCGTGCCGTGATCGGGCGAGGTGCGCACAATTGGGAGGCCCAAGGTGATGTTGACGCCGCCGTGAAAATCGAGCGTCTTGATCGGTATAAGCCCTTGGTCGTGATACATCGCCAGCACAGCATCATAATTTTCGCGGGCTTCTGCGTGGAATAATGTGTCGGCGGGCTGCGCGTTGGTGACATTTATGCCCTCGGCGCGGAGTTTATCTGCGGCGGGGTTGATGATCTCAATCTCCTCGCGCCCGAGCGCGCCGCCTTCGCCCGCATGGGGGTTGAGCCCAGCCAGACTGATGCGCGGATTTTCAACGCCGAAATCGCGCTTAAGGGCATGATGCATGACGCAGGCATGGGTGATGATGGTTTCTGCGCTTAGGCGCGCAGCGGCGTCTTTGAGAGGCATATGCACGGTGGCGAGCGCAACGCGTAATCCGCCCCCGGAGAGCATCATGACGGGGCCGCGCGGGCCGTTTACAGACGCGGTTTTGGTCAGCTCGCCAAGATATTCCGTATGTCCGGGATGGGCGAACCCTGCGGCATAGAGCACGTCTTTAGCGATGGGGTTGGTGACAATCCCAGCGGCTTTGCCTGAGAGAGCCAGAGCCACCGCGCGCTCAATACTGCCGATAATAGCAGGAGCTGCGTCCGGCGAAGGGGCTCCGGCGACCGGCATGGGGCCGTCAATATGAAGAATGGGGAGGGCGTGTTCGAAGATGTGTGCAGCCTCTGATATACTCGAAATGCACCGGGGCGCAGGTAAGTTCAAAGCTTTTAGCTCGGCTGCGGCGACATCCATAGGCGCAATCAGCGCGAAAGCATGACCCGGTGAGTTGCGTAGAGCCTGCCACGCTTTTGCGGTGATTTCCGCGCCAATTCCGGCGGGGTCGCCCATAGTTACGGCGAGCAGGGGAGCGGTCATCAAAGCTGAATGAGGCGGCGTCAAACCGGCCTAACGCATCACGATAGAGGCTTTGCGGCGCAGGTCACGTAAATGGCGTTTAGAGGCTTGCGCGAGTTGTTGGTCCATCAAGCGGTTTTCCACTTCGTCGCGGGTTGGAACATTTGATCCGGTGACTTTACGGTCACAGACCAGCACAGCGGCGACGCTGCTGGGGGTCTCAATGGGGTCTGATAACTCTCCGACATCTGTGGTGGCGAGTTTTTCCAAAATAGTTTCGGACATGTCACTGGCGCGCAGTTCACCCATATCGGCGCTTCTCAGGCCTTCTATTTCCTTTACATCAGCCGTGATTGTATCACACGATGTGATAACGCCGCGCGCGGATTCGATCAGGGCTTTGGCGCTGGCTAATTGATCAGGGCTTTCAACCGCAGCGTTAATTTGCTTGAGCTTATACACGGTTTCTGACTCGGAGATTTGCTTTTCCAGCAATGCTACGACATAGACGCCGCCGGGCGTTTGAATGGGCTCTGAAATTGTGCCGGGCTCCATGGTCAGAATGACACGGTCTATTTCCGGTCGCAATTCGCCTTCGCGGATCCAGCCGACATCACCGCCCGTGGCCGCAGACGGCGCAGACGAGAATTGCTGCGCGAGCAGCGGGAACGGCGCGCCTTTATTGACTTGTTCGATCATGGCTTTGGCGCCTTCCATAGCACCTTCAATGCCGCCAATATCGGGTGAGGCTTCGATGTAAATCTCGCCGACACGGTAGCTCGGCTTTGATGCATTGGCAGTTAAGCGGTTGAGCGTTTCGTCAATTTGCGCGTCGCTGATGCGAATACGCGAGCCATAAAGACCGTTGACGATGCGCTGCCATGCGATTTCAGAGCGAACCTGATCGCGGAGCGTATCAATGGAAATGCCGGCAGAGGCTAGACGCTGCACAACTTCTTGCGGGTCAAGACCGTTGCGGCCAATGATGCGGGCGACCGAGCGGTCAATTTCGGCTTGGCCTATGGTTTGCTCGTATTTTTGCGATTCCTGAATTTGGAGTTTCTCATCCACCAGATTGCGCATGG
>CAYGRF010000067.1:5613-15323 GCA_964352275.1 uncultured Caulobacterales bacterium | reverse complement strand
TTCGGTCCGGCCTTTTCAGGCGGCAGGGAGGATGTCTCCGCGTTCGCTTTCGCGCGGCGCTCAGCGGCTTCATCCAAAGCGCGCTGTGCGGCCGCGCTGATGGTTTTGCCGTTGGCGGCTCGGATCGGTGTGTCTATTGACATGCACGTCTCCTAACCCGATTACCCCACCCCGTCAAACCCTTGAAAAGACCTGACCGAGCAGCAAAAGTCGCTGTCGCGCCTCTCGCCTATAAAACAGAGATAACGCAGGATGCATAAAATTTGATTAAAAGCGTTTTCGGATTTCGTTAAGTATAATTCCAAGAGTTACGAGGTTTTCGGATCGTATTGTTAAGACGTATCCGATGCTTTTCTATATTCGCTATCTCGCTCGCTGGCGATTAGCGCGCGGACGGTTTGGCCGTCATAACCCATGTCTTCCAAGGCCCGTGATGTCATTTGAAGTCCGGCCTCAATGGCATCGGGGACAACGAATTTTGCGCCGACCTTATAAAGTCGTTTTGCATGGTCAACATCTTGAGCGCGGGCAAAAATCGGGATGTCCGGTCTCACGCTGTGACAGGCTTGCACCATACGTTCAGCGCTTTTGGCGTCGTCAACGGTGACGATAATCATGGAGGCGGCTCGAAGGCCGGCTTTAAGCAGCACTTCTTGACGTGCGCCGTCCCCTAAATATACGTTCCACCCTTTAGCATTTTCGCGCCTCACAGTTTCCGGATTTGTGTCGAGCGCCGTAATCGACGCTTGTTTTTCCGTCAATATGCGGGCGACCGCGCGCCCGACCCGCCCGAAACCGGCTATGATGACATGTTCTTTTAGGCCTAATATGTCTTGAGAGTCCAAATGCGTAGGCGTTTTAGCGGCGATTTTTCCGGCCAGCCATTTGCCCGTCTTCCATGAGATGGGGATGAGCAACATGGTCAGCGCGGCGATGGCCGCAATAAGCGTGGCCGTTTGGTTATCAATCGCGCCGCTGGCGAGGCCCGCTGCGACAACCACAAAAGCAAATTCACCCGCAGGTGCTAATAAAAACGCCGCCTCAAGCGAGAGGGCTTTGTCGCGCAGGAAAATACGAACCGTTAGCCAGATGATAACAGCCTTGATCAAGACCAATATAAACACGCCGCCGAGGACCAATTGCCAATTTTCAAAGACGGCACCTAAGTCAAGCGAAAGCCCAACAGTCATAAAAAACAAGCCGAGTAAAAGTCCCTTAAAGGGTTCGAGGTCAACCTCAACCTGATGTTTAAATTCCGTTTCGCCTAGTAATAATCCGGCAAGAAACGCTCCAAGGGCAACAGACAGCCCGGCATTAGCGGAAATGACGGCAGAACCGAGCACCGTTAATAGCGTTACGGCCATAAGATAACCGCGCCCTCCAGCGGTCGCTTGGTGAAAAACCCGCCGCATAGCAAAGCGGCCCAAAAAGACAATGACTGCCACAGCCATAAAGCCCTGCACAAAAGCGGAGATGATTTCGCGGCCTAAATTCGCGTCTTCGTGAATCCCGATAAAGCCAGCGAAAATCAATATGGGCGCCACCAACAAATCCTGCATAAGCAATACGCCCAGCGATGTTTGGCCGATCGGGTTTGATACCTGCCGCGATTCTATGAGCATTTGCATCACTATGGCAGTCGAGGATAATGCTAAAGCAAGTCCAATAAGCACTGCTACCGGCGCGGCAAAGCCAAAAACCAAAGCCAAACTGGCTATCGCGAGTGTGCTGAGGGTGACTTGGGTCAGGCCTGCCCCAAACACGATCCGGCGAAGCGCCCAAAGCTTTTCAACCGATAATTCGAGGCCCAGCAAGAATAAAAGAAATAAGATGCCAAGCTCGGCAAACGGCGCAATGGCATCCGGGTTATTGATCGTAATATATCCCAAAAATGGCACCGTATCGCTAAACACGGCAATACCGCTTACGCCCAACACAACACCCGTCAGGATAAAGCCCATGACTTCAGGGATTTTAAGAGATTTCAAGACAGGCACGATTAACCCTGCGGCGACAAGAAAGATCAGCGCGTCTTTGATGATGATGGCTTGCTCTGCGTGTACCATAAGGCCTCCCCAACTGGGCTCATCATAGCGCAGACCGTGAGGTAATAAGCGAACGCATGTCAAATTTGAGCGGCTTAGCGCTTTTTAATTTTAGCATTGACTGATTTTAATGAAGGGCTAGTTTAGAATTAACAGAGCAAACCATTTGGGGATTATCATGCGCTTTCCGATTAAACAGACCCTTCTTTTTTCTACTGCCTTAGTTTTAACGGGTACAATGACAGCACAAGCGCAAACAGTGCCTGAACCAGCCGATGAAATTGTGACAACCGGTACATTTATTCAAGGTGCGCGGGTCAATGAAGCCTTGCCTGTCACTGTAATTACGAGTGAGGATTTACAGAGCATCGGCACGCTTGACGGCGAAGATCTTATTCGCTCACTACCTTCAAACGGGGCGGTCGCATTTAACGGCGCGAACAATGCGACGCCGAACAATGCGCGCGGCGATATAGCATCGATTAACCTCCGCTCAATTGGATCAAGCGGTACGCTGGTTCTGCTGAACGGTCGCCGTGTGGTCAATCACCCCGGCACCCAGGCCGAGCTTTCAACGCCGGTGACGACCGTCAACACAAATGCGCTGCCTGTTGGCGGCGTCCGCCGGATGGAAGTTTTCAATGATGGCGCATCCGCGATATACGGCTCTGACGCCGTAGCCGGGGTTGTTAACATGATCCTGCGGGATAATTATGAGGGCCTGAGAGTGTCCGCGCGAACAGGTTTTGCGACCAATACTGGACTAAACGAGTCGAGCATCACAGTCACAGGCGGTAAGGATTTCAATGACGGAAAAACGAACGTCTCGTTCTTTGCTGAGTATTCCAAACGAAACGGGTATAATGCAAGTGAGCAGGATTTTACGGCGGCGGCTGATTTGCGCCCCTTTGTTGTAGGAACAAGCTTTGAAGGCGACACATCATTTGATAACCGCACAACGGGTTCGCCTTGGGGGCAGTTTACCCTCGGCACAACCTCGGCCACCCGGGTTCGGCAAAATGGCGGCATATTAACAACCTCAAGCGGTGTATTTCATATCCAACCCGATAGCTTCGCCGGGTGCAGGGGTACAGCAGCGGGAAATCTTGCCGACCTTAACCTGTGTATTGATGATAGTTCGATGGATCGTGATCTGCGCTTTGATGATGACTTTGATAAATCTATAGCGTCGGATCGTGACCGGATTAACTTTTTTGCATTCATGAACCGGGATCTGAATAATGGCGTGCGTCACTATAGCGAACTCGGCTTTTATTATGCTGAAACACAGCCGATCAACTCCAGCTCTTCACCGATCAGCAGCGGCGACATTGTAATTCCGGCGAATTATTATTACAATCCGTTCGGGCCAGTCCGCTTCTCCGATGGATCTTTGAACCCGAACCGTCTGCCGGGCCTATCGAATGTGCCGGATGAAGGTCTTCCTGTGTTTGTTGATGCTGGACGTTGGCGTCTACACGATGTCGGAACGCGAAATGTGAATGTGATCAACACATCATTCCGCGCGTTGACAGGTTTTAAAGGTGATTTTGGCGATTCAGACTGGAACTGGGATACAGCTTTATTGTGGAACCATGCGGAAACAGATGACACCACGTCGAACCGTGTGTCGTCGACCTTGTTTCAGCAAGCTTTGTTCAACGAGACGCCCAATGTTTATAATATTTTCAACGGTGGCAACCCAAGCAATCCGTCTGTCGGAGATGCGCCGGGGAATGACCGTAGCCTGATTGACCCGTTCGTGATTTCTGTCGAGCGTCTTACGGCGTCCTCACTTTTGCTGGCTGATTTTAAAGTCACGAATAATAATCTCTTTACATTGCCGGGCGGCAGTATCGGCTTTGCCACAGGCGTTGAAGTACGCCGTGAGAGTTATGATGAAAATCGCGACTCGCGCCTCGACGGAACCGTTCCATTCACCGATGCTGTTACGGGGGATTTCTCGGAGTCCGATGTCGTCAACACATCAGGAACGCCTGATTCGCAAGGCTCCCGCACAGTGTTTGCGGGCTTTGCAGAAGCATCCTTGCCGCTGGTCAGCCCAGACATGAATATTCCGCTCATCAATACGTTTGATGTGCAGCTTGCGGCCCGTTATGAAGATTATTCAGACTTTGGCGGTTCCGGCATTAAGCCGCGTATTGCGGCAGCATGGAAGCCGATTGACGCTTTGAAATTCAGGGGCGCGTGGTCTCAAGGGTTCCGGGCTCCGAACTTGCTGGTGATTAACCAAGCGGTTGGCCGTTCGAATAGCCGCGAAGATTCTGTTTTTTGTGAAGCCGGCGTTCAAAACGGTACATTTGCTGATTTTGATGCTTGTATAGGCTTTTCTAACTCCACTGAAGAACGCCGTGAAGTGGCTAGCGATATTGGGCCCGAGGATGCAACAAATATCACATTTGGCGGTGTATTTGAGCCACGCGGGCTTTCCGGTCCGCTTAGCTTTTTAAACAATCTCACGGTCACAGTTGATCGGTGGGAGATTGAGCGCGAAAATGTTGTCGGCGTTTTCGGCGCGACTAACCAAATCAGCCTTGATTTGGTTCTGCGCTTAAATGGCTCTTCTAATCCGAATGTTGTGCGGCTTGCGCCCAATATTGACGATATTGCTTATCTTCAGGGCACGGCCTTTGAATCCAATCCTTTTGGCCCGATCGACTTCACGCGTGACACATATGACAATAATGAGTCGCAAACAGTAAAGGGTATCGATTACGCTCTCTATTACGATCTGGACGATACGCCGTTTGGTGATTTCGGATTCAAGTTTAACGCCACGCAGATGACGGATTACTTCATCGCTCTGTCACCCGGCTCAGTCTTAATCCGAGACGCGATTGATGCTGGCCTCATTTCTAGCGATATTTCTATCGCGCAAGAAGGCGACATTGTCGGCATTAACGGCCAGCCGGAATGGCAGGCCAATGCGAGCGTTACTTGGCGGCATTCAAGCGGCTTCGGAGCAGGTGCGCGTTATAGCTATGTTGGCGACTTTATCGAAGAAGGACCGGGACTTGATCCCGATGGAAACCCGTTCATTGTCAAAGATAACGGCACAACAAATGTCTATGCCCAGTATACTTTCGACTCGGATAATCTTCTCGATGACACACGTTTCAGAGTTGGAATGAACAACGCTTTTGATGTACAGCCGCCGCTCGCGGATGAAGATTTTGGCTATTTCAATGAGTATCATTCATCTCGGGGACGCTATATCTATTTAGATATTAGCAAAAACTTCTAACCCTTTTGGCGGCGCTTTATGAACACAGTTTTATGTCAAATAAAGCGTGTTTCATTGCGCCGCCTTATTCTCATTGCCGCCTTGGCGCTTTGGGCTTTGATAAGCGTGAGCCCCGTTTTGGCGCAATCGGGGACTGTCGGTCAGTTCACATTCTCTGAATGGGATGGCCCGCCTTTGAATGTTTTCTATGTGGAGCCTGAAGGCCTAACGGCCAACGCGCCCATTGTCATTGTGATGCACGGCGTTAAGCGCAATGCTGATGAATACCGCGACAATTGGATTGATCTGGCGGAGCAATATGGATTTGCCGTTTACGCGCCTGAATTTGATAAGGCGCATTTCCCGAAATCTAAAGGCTATAATTTGGGCGGACTGACCAAAGACAAAGACAGAGCATTTGATGCAATCGAGCCTTTGTTCGATGGGATCAAAGAGCGGCGCGAAACCCAGCAAAAAGGCTATTATCTTTTTGGGCATTCTGCCGGCGGACAGTTTGTGCACCGTTATGCTTTCTTTGGTAAATCCAAGCGCATGAATTTGGCGCTTGCAGCCAACTCCGGCTGGTACACGCTCCCAACGCGAGCGGCAAAATATCCTTACGGTTTGGGCGGGCTTAAACGCAGCCGATATGATGTCGATGTGATCCTCAAAGCGCCTCTAACGATTATGCTCGGCGATCAAGATACGGATCCGGAAAGCTATAGCTTACGACATACGCCTGAAGCGGATGCTCAGGGTTTGAACCGTTATGATCGCGGGATATATTTCCTGAAACTCTCGAACACGCTGGCCAAGCAGCGCCGTCTTAAATCCTCTTGGAATTATAATATTGTACCGGGTGTTGCTCATGATAATCGCGGCATGGCTATCGCTGCCGCCGCTGTGATTGATGCGCATGCGAAAGATAATTAAGATCGGCGCGATAGGTATAAAACCCTTTGCTCAACGTATTTAAGCGGAATTGGCCTGAATTTTTCGGATAGGAAGATATGATGAAACCCGTGCGCTCCTTATATATAGTTTTGATGGCAGGGGCGGCCCTGTTAGGGGCATGCCAGACAGTGAGCGCGTCTCCGGCGGCTAGCACCCAGAGCGCGGCGGCAATGCCCGAAGCGCTCGCCAGCCCCGTTTATACGGCGGCTATCGAAAGCCTAAAAGCGCAGCCTGCTGTAAAGGCAGCATTTACAGAGATTGAGTCCCACCGCGCAGAGAATGTAAAAACTCTGATTGAGCTGACAGAAATACCAGCCCCGCCATTTGGCGAAGACGCGCGCGGACAGCGCGTGGCGGAATTGTTTCGCGAAGCAGGCCTGACGGATGTGCGCATTGATGAGGTTGGGAACGTCATCGCGCGCCGCCCTGGGAAAACCGGTAATAAAAATATTGCGCTGGTCGCCCATATAGACACAGTTTTCCCGATTGAAACGGACCTGACGGTTCGACAAGACGGGGATACTTATTATGCCCCCGGCATCGGGGATAATTCACGCGGCGTTATTGTCATGCTCAGCATGATCAAAGCCATGGAGGCACACAACATCCAGACAGACGGTGATCTTCTGTTTATTGGTAATGTCGGCGAAGAAGGTCTCGGCGATTTGCGCGGCGTTAAGCATCTATACCGCCCCGGCGCGCCCAAAATTGATGGCATGATTGCCATTGACGGCGGCGGTATGAACCGCCTGATTTACGGCGGGGTTGGCTCGGCGCGTTACCGGATAAGCTTTAAGGGGCCCGGCGGGCATTCCTGGGGCGCTTTTGGCCTCGCGAACCCGCATCACGCTTTGGCCCGGGCGGTCAACTTATTTGCCGAGCGCGCGCCGCAAGTTACAAACACCGGCCCAAAGTCGAGCTTTAGCGTAGGCCGCATTGGCGGCGGTACATCCATCAACTCCATTGCTTTTGAAAGCTGGATGGAAGTCGATATGCGCTCCGGTGATGTTGGTAAATTAGCTGACGTCGATGCCGTATTCCAACAGGCCATTGCGGACGGGTTGGCGGCAGAAAACAAGGCCCGCAAAGATGGCCCGCCGCTGATTGTGGACATTGAAAAAGTCGGCGACCGACCTGCAGGGACAGCGCCGCTTGATCAGCCCCTTATTCAGCAAGCCATGGCGGCAATGCAAAGCATGGATATATCTCCGCGCCTGAGCATTTCTTCCACTGATGCCAATATTCCCATCTCATTAGGGCAGCCAGCGATTACGATTAGCCGGGGCGGCGTATCGAAAAAGGCTCACTCTTTGGATGAGTCGTGGCAAGATGTAGATTCGCATATCGCGATTCAAATCGCGTTACTCATCGCACTGGCGCAAGCGGGATATGCTGCACCTTAAGTTTTTGCAGTCATCCCGCCGTCGAGAACAATCGTGTGCCCGCAAACCCACGCACTGGCGCGTGATGATAGATAGATAGCGGTTCCGGCAATGTCTTCCGGCTCGCCTGGGCGGCGGCGCGGAATTTGCGCGAGCGCCATCTTTTTCATCTCTTCGTTTTCGGTCAGCGCTTTGGTCATGTTGGACGGAAAAAACCCTGGCGCAATGCCGTTCACGTTGATTTTTTTGCGCGCAAGATCTGTGGCCAGATGTTTCGTCAGGTGGATGACAGCCGACTTACTGGCGGAATAGGAATAGCTGGCAATTTGAGGGTTTGAGATACCGTGGATTGAGGCGATATTGATGATCCGCGCGGGATCTTCAGCAGTGCCTTTGCTGAGCAGCGGAAGGCATTTTTGCGTCATAAAAAATATGGACTTAAGATTAACGTCCATGACTTTGTCCCAGCCTGCCTCCGGGAAGCTTTCAATCGGGGCGACCCAATTGGCGCCGGCATTATTGATCAGGATATCAATATGATCTTCTTTTTCGCTGAGCGCGCCGACAAAGGCTTCAATGCCCGCTACTGTGGACATGTCGCCGGGAATGGCGATACATTCGCCATACTCTGAGAGTGCTTCGGCGGCCGCGTTAAGACGCTCAATCTTCCTTGCTGTGATATAGACTTTCGCTCCGCCCTCTAAAAAACCCTTGGCCATCATCGCGCCAATACCGCTGGAGCCGCCGGAAATAATAACGGTTTTACCCGCAACTGAGAAAAGATTGGTCATGAGAGAGCCCTATGTAAATATGCAATTTTATGCATATAATGAAGGGCGTGAATTGTAAATGATTATAGGTCTTTGTTTCGCTGACTCTAGATTTTCTCGCTGACGCGAATACCGAACCTGCATCCGGCTTGGATAATGGCGGAGAGAAGCGGGTAGCCCGGCGCTTCTTTTGCGCCTTCCTCAATGGCGGTATCGCGGTGATGGAGTTCGTCCTCACGAAACTCTACAAAAGTCTCCCGTAGTTCGGTATTTTCCGTATCGCCGTCCAGCGCGTCAATTTGTTCGGCGTAATGCTGCTCGATCACGCTTTCGACGGCTTCTGTACAGGCATGGGCCGCTTTTTCGCCCATCAGCGCCGTGGCGACGCCGAGGCCGTAAGCGGCCGCATTCCAAACGGGAGCCATTGCTGTTGGCCGCACTCCGCGCGCAACGAGCATATCATCAAAAGCCGAGAGATGTTTTTGTTCCTCCGCTTCCATTTCGCCAAGCTGGTTGGCGATTTTTTGTGTCTTAGCGTTGCGGGCAAATACCGCTTGTTGGCCTTTATAAATCGCAACAGCCGCATATTCGCCCGCGTGATCCACGCGGATCATCTCGGCAATTTTTGGAGCCGTTTTGCGTTTGCCGCCGGGCATAGCGGGGCGTGTGTGTCGTTGGCGGTTAGACATGTTTTCGGTCTCTCAAAGATAGAAAGCTTAGGTTTGCGCCGAGTAAAGACGCGGCGGCGTTCCATGCCGCCATAGAAAAGCCAAGGAAATGCCAAGCGGGCTCTGAGCAGCCGGGTAATTTTACAGGATTGCTCAGGCTCTCGATTAGGTCATTGCCGGAAAAGCGCTCAAGGCTCGGCGTTCCGGTCATGCAGGTCTTGGGGCCTTCCCACCATTTATACTCAACCCCGACATGCCAGAAGGCAAGCGCGAAGCTGATAAGAAAAGCTATACCAATAAGCGCCGCCCAAAATTTTGGCGAGCCTTTACCGAAATGATTGAAAACAATCGCTGCAATACACACCGCAATCACAGCCTTGTGGGCATGGCGTTGCCAATAGCACATCTGGCAGGGCGCATATCCCAGAACATGCTCAAAAAACAAGGCACCACCCAAAAGCCCCGCCGAGAGGATAAGGGCCAGCCATGGCCAGCGCGTGAGAGTGAGTGCGTTCATAACATTATATATAGGAGCTTTTTGACGGTCTGTCATGTGTCCGATTGCAGCGTTTGGTCTGTATTCATATAGAGAGCGTCATATGCGTTAATGCCTTAAGGATCTACGAAGTAAGCACTTGGTAATATGA
>CAYGRF010000067.1:0-5513 GCA_964352275.1 uncultured Caulobacterales bacterium | reverse complement strand
ACTATAAGCAGCGAAAATGAGAGAGATTTGGGTCATGAGCCCTGAAACAACAAAAACGCCGCCGCATATCGGCGAAACCTTGCGCGCCGCCCGCGAGCGCGCAGGGCTGTCTCACGCCGAAATTTCCTCAGAACTGCGCATCCAAGCCGTTTTCCTTGATGCCATTGAAACGCTCAACACGCAAGCGCTGCCCTCGATTGGCTATGTGCTTGGGTATGTACGAGCCTATGCTATGCATCTGGGCCTTGATGGCAAAGAAGCGGTGGAGCGTTATAAGGTCGATAGCCAAGTCCCGGAAAATCTTGGTATGCGCGATGCGCCCCATTTTGTCCCAAAACGCCAAGTGCGATTGCCGAAGGGGTTTTTTGCGGCGGTGACTGTCGTGTCGTGCGCGGCGATTTTGGCAGTTTGGTACGGCGCGCAGCCGGGGACGCAATCAACCACTCTCGGCGCGCAGTCTGGCCTGAATGTCCCCGCGCAAAATTCTGCGCAAACCGCGCCGGTCGATCCTGATTTAATGGTCATAAAGGCGGTTGCTCCGACATGGATCGAGATTAAAGACAAGACTGGGAAAACCATCATCTCGCGCATTCTTGTAACCGGCGAAAGCTGGCAAACGGATGTTGATGAGAATATATCATTATCAGCCCGTGATAGCGGCGCGCTTGAGCTTTATCTGGGCGGCGAGCTTATGGGCGCGTTAGGGCGGCAAGGCATCCCGATGACGGATGTGCCCATGCCTGCTGTTCCGCGCGATCTTTCGGGCCCCAATGTCGGCGCGGCGGCGGCTGGAAACTCCGAAAGCATCCCTGACTATAGCGCCGATCAAAATGGGCGCCGCGGTATTATTCAAACGCCGTAATTTCGTCTTTATACCGTTATAAAACTGTGGCATTGAGCGCGCAGACGGAGACGCATCATGCAAGACTATGATCATATTCGCCCTTGGCGCGCGATAGAGCGCCGGAAATGCCGCAAAATTATGGTGGGCAAAGTACCCGTGGGCGGCGACGCGCCAATCGCGGTGCAAAGCATGACCAATACGCTGACCCATGATGTGGCGGCAACGGTTGCGCAAATTCATGACCTTGAGGCCGCTGGCGCGGATATAGTCCGCGTATCCTGCCCCGATCCGGACAGTACAGCCGCGTTGCCGGACATTATCAAAGAGGTCAGCGTACCGTTGGTGGCGGATATTCACTTTCACTATAAGCGCGGGATTGAAGCCGCTGATAAAGGTGCAGCGTGCCTTCGGATTAACCCCGGCAATATTGGCGGGCGGGAGCGGGTGCGCGAAGTCGTTGCGGCGGCGCGCGCAAACGGCTGCTCTATTCGTATCGGGGTCAATGGCGGCTCGCTCGAGCGCGAACTGCTTGAGAAATACGGGGAGCCTTGCCCTGACGCTATGGTTGAGAGCGCGCTAATGCATGCCCGTATGCTCGAGGATGAAAACTTCCAAGATTACAAAATCAGCGTCAAAGCATCGGATGTATTTTTAACGGTTGCAGCCTACCACGCTCTGGCCGAGGCGACCGAGGCCCCGCTGCATCTGGGCATAACCGAGGCTGGCGGCGCGCGTATTGGCACGGTGAAATCCGCCATAGGTATGGGCAACCTATTGTGGGCCGGAATTGGCGATACGATCCGCGTGTCTTTGTCGGCAGATCCTGTGGAAGAGATTAAAGTCGGATTTGATATGCTCAAATCGCTCAACCTGAGAACCCGCGGAGTGAACATTATTTCTTGTCCCTCATGCGCCCGCCAAGGTTTTGACGTGATCAAAACGGTGCAAACACTCGAAGAACGCCTTGCCCATATTTCCGAGCCGATTTCGCTCTCAATTATTGGCTGCGTCGTCAACGGCCCGGGCGAAGCGGCCTACACTGATATTGGCTTTACCGGCGGCTCCGCTGGTTACGGCATGATGTATTCTGCGGGCAAAAAAACAGGCAAGACCGATAATGACGACATGATCGACGATATTGTAAATCAGGTCGAAGCGCGCGCGGACGTCATTAGAGCTGAGCGGAACCGAGCAGAAGCGGCGGAATAACTGCCAAAACTTAAGCGCGGTGTATCATTTACGGTATTCACCGCCGCCCAAATAACCGTTCTATATCCGCGAGTTTCAATTCTACATATGTTGGCCGGCCGTGATTGCATTGGCCGGAATGGGGTGTGTCTTCCATTTGCCGAAGTAGCGCGTTCATCTCGGCCCCGTTAAGGCGGCGGCCTGCGCGCACAGAGCTGTGGCAGGCCATGGTGCCGCAGACATGTTCAAACTTTTCTTTCAGACTCAAGGCTTCGTCATATTCGGCTAAATCATCTGCCAAATCCCGAATGAGGCCCCGCGCGTCCATTTCGCCCAGCATTGCGGGCGTTTCCCGGACGGCCACCGCGCCTGCGCCGAAGGGCTCAATGACGAGGCCCATATCAGCCAATTCATCGGCGCGGGCCAGAATACGCGCGGCCTCAGACTCGTCCAAATCCACAATGTCTGGTATCAATAAGGCTTGGCGTTCAACACCTTTGCCCGCCATAGCGGTTTTCATACGTTCATAGACAAGGCGTTCATGGGCGGCATGCTGATCGACAATGACAATCCCGTCCGTGGTCTGCGCGACCACATAGGTTTCGTGTAATTGTGCGCGCGCTGCGCCGAGGGGATAGGCTTCATAGTGTTGCGCGTTGGGTGCGTGCGGGATACCGTCGCCGGGATGTGCCGATTGACCGGGATGTGGTGATTGAAACGGCGCGCCTTGTTCCTCAACACGGGCAGAAAATCCATCGACCAAGGGCTGCAAGGCCGGATCATAGGCGCGCGGGGGTTGATAAGATCCGCGCCCGCCGCCAAAGTCAGCCTGATAATTGCCTTGCAGGGGTAGGTTTCCGCCTCCGCCTTGAATGCGGCCCAGCGCGTAATCCGATACTGTGGTGCTGGCCCGGTGGCCCGCGGCTGCCAGGGCATGGCGAAGCGCCGAGACGATGAGGCCCCGCACCAAGCCGGGGTCGCGAAATCTCACTTCGGTTTTGGCTGGGTGCACGTTCACATCTACATGGGTGCGCGGTAAATCTACATAAAGCGCGACAACCGGATGACGGTCACGGGCCAGGAAATCCTGATAGGCTCCGCGCACTGCGCCGTGTAGCAACTTATCGCGGACGGGGCGGCCATTGACGAATAAATATTGGTGCTGACTATTGCCGCGTGAATAAGTCGGCAGCCCGGCAAACCCGGTGAGGCGAATACCCTCGCGCTCAACGTCAATGGAAAGCGCATTATCGCCAAAATCACGGCCTAAGATTGAGGCCAGCCGCGCGAGACGCCCCGCTTCATCACCGCTCTGGCGGGCGACTTTCAGCGTTGTGCGTGTGCCAGACGCGAGGGTAAAGCCGACCGCTGGATTGGCCATAGCCAGGCGTTTGACCGTATCGGAAATCGCCAGCGCTTCGCTGCGTTCCGATTTTAAAAATTTCAGGCGGGCAGGGGTTGCATAAAACAGGTCGCAAACCTCGACCCGTGTCCCAGACAGACCGAAACGCGGCGCAGGACGAGCGGCGTGAACGTCGCCGCCCTCAATAATAATTTCCCACGCCGTATCGCCGTCCGAAACCTGGGAGAGGATTGATAGGCGCGCGACCGAACCAATGGACGGGAGCGCTTCGCCGCGAAATCCCATTGTGCCAATGTTGAGGAGATCCCACTCACCCGCATCATTGGGCGAGAGCTTGGAGGTCGCATGGCGCTCTATGGCAACGGGAAGTTCGTCCCGGCTCATACCGCGTCCGTCATCCGTAACAGAGACCAGCGTGCGCCCGCCGTCTTCATAACGGATGTCAATGTGCGTGGCCCCCGCATCAACTGCGTTCTCGGCCAGTTCTTTAATGACGCTGGCCGGACGTTCGACAACTTCGCCCGCTGCAATACGGTTGACGGTCTCGGGCGGTAATCGCCGAATCGTTGGGGACGGAAATGACATGATGCTTATGTAGGCACTGTGCGCGGCTTTGTCATCCCGGAGACCTGTTGGGCTTTAGAATGAAGTTAAGACAAGAGTGATTTCGAGCGAATTTTTGGCTTAAAGCGCCCCGCTGCTTGGCAGGAGTTAAAACCCTTAACGTCTGCGCCCAACAGCCTTGCTGTGCGGGTGAACGCTTTCGGGTCTCCTCCTAAAACTGAGTAATTCGTCTCATAACTTAATCTTCATCCTCAACCTCAAGCAGCCCTAAAGCTGCGAGCACAATCTTGTTATTATACAGGGAAACCGTTAGGCAGGGCGCAGCGTATCTTTCTCTATAGACGTCGAATTCTGCAAGGTTACATAATGAAGCATATCTCCGCCGCAGTATGGATCCTTGGCACGGCCTTTTTTCTCAGCGGTTGTGATACAGCCGGTGACACACAGAGCAGAACGAACGGCGGGTCTGAACAAGCGGGGGCATCGCAGGAACCGAGCTTGCAAACCGGTCTTGTGACGCGGGGCGAGATTGCTAAAATTATCAATGCGACCGGCACAGTACGCCCTGACATAACCGTTCACGTTGGATCTGAAGTGTCCGGAAAACTCCTGACGGTGGATGTTGATTTCAATTCCGTTGTCAAAAAAGGAGATGTGCTGGCCGTTATAGACCCGGAAAATCTAGAGAACCGTGTATCGCAAGCCGAAGCCCTCGTCGAAAATCGGAAATCGGACATCAATATAAATTTGGCTTCGTTAAAGCGCGCTGAGGTCAATGCGGCACAAGCGAAGCGGTCCTTGGATCGCCGCGAGCAACTGTTTGCGGAAAATGCAATCTCCAAGGCACAGCTCGAGGAAACAGAGCGCACAATGCAACTTGCCGAGGCGGATATTGAACTGGCCAAGGCACGCCTGCAAGGCTCCCAATCGTCTCTCAAACAAGCGCAGGCGGATCTGAGAAGCGCGAAAGTGGATTTATCTCGAACGATTATTCGCGCGCCAATCGATGGTGTTGTCATGGAACGCCTTGTTGATCCGGGCCAAACCGTAGCGGCATCTTTATCCGCGCCTGAACTTTTCAAAATCGCTGGTGATCTGTCGAAAATTAAAATTGATGCGGCGATTGTGGAAAGTGATGTCTCTGGACTGGACGCCGGAGACCCGGTCAATTTTAGCGTCGATGCGTATCCGGGCCGGGAATTTCGCGGGATCGTGGATCAACTTCGCCTCAAATCCCAGACCCAAAGCAATATTGTGACCTATACGGCTGTCGTTGCCGCCGACAATGACGGTAATGTCCTCATGCCTGGGATGACGACGAATCTACAGATCACAACCAACTCCAAATCGGATATTCTGCGTATTCCTTCAACGGCTGAGCGTTTCCGCCCAACGCCGGATCAGATAACAACTTGGCAAATGGAAACCGGCACCGAGACCCGTGATACCGGCGACTCCAAAACGCGAGAGCAACTTACACTTCTTGGTTTGCCCGTGGCCCGGATTGATGCATTGCTCACAAAAATCGCCGATGAGACTGTCCGCTTGAGCGAA
>CAYGRF010000066.1:13200-15325 GCA_964352275.1 uncultured Caulobacterales bacterium | reverse complement strand
GCCAAGGGGAGGGGAATAGAGCGTAAACCCCGTTGTTCCCTCCCCCTTGCGGGGAGGGTCAGGGTGGGGGCCGCGGCAAAGCCGCAAATATTATTCGTCTTCCATCTCCAGCAGCACATCGCCGTCACTGACGAGCGCATCTGTTTCCGTATTTACCGCCGCAACAACCCCGTCCTTCGGAGCCTCCAACGTCATTTCCATTTTCATGGCTTCCATAATGATGAGCGGGTCTCCGGCTTTAACTTTGTCGCCGACTGATGCGTTTACCGCGATGATTTTGCCGGGCATGGGGGCGATGAGAGAATTCGAATTGCTCCCGAAAACCTCCAGCGGCGGGTATTTTGACACACCAATCGTTACGCCTTCGATGCCAAAGAAATGCACGTCACCGCACTGGCCACAGCGTGTTGTGTGAGCGAATTTATATAAAGTTGAAAGTTTATCTTCGCTTTCGAATTGAGAGAAATCCGCGGGCAAGACCTTACCGTTAAATGTATATCGCCACGGAGTTCCGGACTGATCAATAAACACATCATACCGGCGGCCATTGCAAAAATATGTTTGCGAGTAACCGTTTGCTTGATTCAATCTCCAAGCATAGCTTCTCTGTGAATCTGTCATGGAGAAGTGGTTTTTATAATTGTCTCGATAAGTGCTTTTGGTTTCTAAGTCGATGAGTTTTAAGATGGCTTGTATATCTCGACTCACTTCGTTCTGTTCAATGCTTGCCAAAACATCACTATGTTTGTCGGCCAATGTTTGAGTTGCGTGTTTGCCATCCAAAAATACCGGCAGTTGCAAAACACGATACAGATATGCTGCATTTGTTTTGAGAGGTTCGATTTGAAAATTCGCGAGATAAGAAAGTAGCGTTCCAATCGCTTCCTTTCGGTTATTCGAATAGGCAATAAACTTTGCGATCATTGGATCGTAATAGATACTCACCGATTGACCTAACGGAGAATCTACGTGATCTGTGCTCTCAAGTGCCGCATCAATTCGATCTTCCCATGGAAAAATTAAATAATTGATGCGCCCCGCACTCGGCAAAAAATCATTGGCAGGGTCCTCGGCATAAAGCCTAGCCTCAATCGCATGGCCGCTCATCGTAATGTCGCTCTGCTTCGGCAGTTTTTCGCCTTGCGCAACCCGTATCTGTAGCTCCACAAAATCCAGCCCTGTAATCATCTCCGATACCGGATGCTCGACCTGCAAGCGTGTGTTCATTTCCATGAACCAGAACCCGTCGGTTTTAAGAGCGCCTGAGCCGTCGACAATAAACTCAACAGTCCCTGCCCCGACATAATTCACCGCCTTGGCCGCTTGAACGGCTGCGTCCGTCATGGCTTTGCGCACGGCGTCTGTCATACCCGGCGCAGGGGCTTCTTCGATGACTTTTTGGTGGCGGCGCTGCAGCGAGCAGTCGCGCTCAAACATATGCACCACATTCCCGTGCGTATCACCAAAGACCTGAACCTCGATATGGCGCGGGGAGGTGATATATTTCTCGATCAAAACCCGGTCATCACCAAAGCTTGAGCGCGCTTCGCGCTGACAGCTCTCAAGGCTTGCAATAAAATCGCCTGCTTTTTCGACCTTGCGCATGCCTTTACCGCCGCCGCCCGCAACGGCTTTGATGAGAACGGGATAGCCAATACCGTCCGCTTCGGATTTAAGCACAGACGGCGTTTGATCTTTACCGTGATAGCCTGGCGTGACCGGAACGCCCGCCTCAACCATCAGTTTTTTCGCCGCGTCTTTCAGCCCCATAGCCTCCATGCTCTCCGGCGCGGGGCCGATAAAGGTAATGTTTTCGGCCCTGAGGCGCCGCGCAAATTCAGGGTTTTCCGAGAGAAAGCCGTATCCGGGATGCACG
Source organism: uncultured Caulobacterales bacterium (assembly GCA_964352275.1). GTDB lineage: Bacteria > Pseudomonadota > Alphaproteobacteria > Caulobacterales > Maricaulaceae > JACOMS01. Next base: position 13,449 of record CAYGRF010000066.1, on the reverse strand, counting down.
GCATCCGCGCCGGTCTCTTTGCAAGCCGCAATGATTTTATCAATCACAAGATAGCTTTCCGCCGCCGGGCTCGGCCCGATATGCACGGCCTCGTCGGCTGTGCGCGTGTGCAAAGCTTTCTTATCGGCGTCGGAATACACGGCAACGGTTTTAATGCCCATTTTGCGCGCGGTTTTCATAACGCGGCAGGCAATTTCGCCCCGGTTTGCGATAAGGATTTTTTTGATTTTAGACATAAATATTCGTCCT
>CAYGRF010000066.1:10447-13100 GCA_964352275.1 uncultured Caulobacterales bacterium | reverse complement strand
GCGCGTATCCGTTGGCGCGATGATGCCGTCATCCCATATCCGCGCGGACGCATAATAGGGGTGGCCTTCGCGTTCATATTTCTCGCGGATCGGCTGCTTGAAGGCCTCTTTGTCTGCTTCGCTCCAATTTTCGCGGTCGCGGTGCACCGATGCCAAAACGCTGGCCGCTTGCTCGCCGCCCATGACGGAAATTCGCGCGTTCGGCCACATGAACATCAGGCGCGGATTATAGGCCCGTCCGCACATACCGTAATTGCCCGCCCCGAACGAGCCGCCGACCACAATAGTGAATTTCGGCACCCGTGCGTTGGAAACCGCATGCACCATCTTTGCGCCGTTTTTGGCGATGCCGCCAGCTTCCGCTTTAGAACCAACCATAAAGCCCGTAATGTTTTGCAAGAATATGAGCGGGATTTTCCGCTGCGCGCACAGTTCAATGAAATGCGCGCCTTTAAGGGCGGATTCAGAAAATAACACACCATTATTGCCCAGTATTCCGACTTGGTAACCGTGAATTTTGGCAAAGCCCGTGACCAATGTATCGCCGTATAGCTTCTTAAATTCCTGAAATTTTGAGCCATCAACGATGCGCGCGATAATCTCCCGGCAATCATAGGGCTGGCGCAGGTCAGACGGAACAATCCCGTTAAGCTCGTCAATATCGTAGGCGGGCGGCTCGGCCTCATCGGGCGCGTAAGAATAGTCCGGCTTGCCCAATGTCTTAACAATATCGCGCGTGATTTGAAGGGCATGCGGGTCGTTTGCTGCCAAATGGTCGGTCACGCCCGATGTCGCGGAATGCAGCATCCCGCCGCCAAGCTCTTCTGCGGTAATTTCTTCATTGGTGGCGGCTTTGACCAAAGGCGGGCCGCCCAAAAATATCGTGCCTTGATTGACGACGATCACGTTTTCATCCGCCATAGCCGGAACATACGCGCCGCCCGCTGTGCAAGACCCCATGACAACAGCGATCTGCGGAATGCCGTCTGCGCTCATCGTGGCTTCGTTATAAAAACATTGCCCGAACATGCGGCTATCGGGGAAAATTTCGGCTTGGTGCGGTAAGTTCCCGCCGCCGCTATCAACGAGATAGATACAGGGCAGGCGGTTTTGCCGTGCAATATCTTGCGCTCTATCCTGTTTCTTGCATGTCAGCGGAAAATAAGTGCCGCCTTTAACCGTGGCGTCATTACAAAAAATCATCACTTCACGCCCGGCCACTCGGCCAATGCCGGTAATAATCCCCGCGCCCGGCACGTCATCATCATAGCAATCATAGGCCGCCATTTGGGAGAGCTCTAAAAACGGCGTCCCCGGATCCAACAGGCGCTCGACCCGTTCACGCGGCAATAATTTCCCCCGCGATATGTGGCGCTCGCGCGAGCGCTCGGACCCGCCCAGCGCAATCTTGGCCACTTTGGCACGTAAATCATCGACCAGCGCCACCATAGCGGCTTCATTGGCCTTAAACGCAGGACTATCGGGGCGCACAGATGTGGGTAATTTAGGCATATAATCTCCGTTTGACTTTCAATATATAAATTTGACCCTTGAGTCAAATTTATTCAACGCTATAGTTAATAAATGGATACGGCTTTAAAAGAACCCTTTGACCGCAAAAAACAGTTTAACGCCAAGCGTCGGGCCGTTATCCGCGCGGCTGGCGAGGCGTTTCGACGACGCGGCTATCACAACACATCCATGACAGAAATCGCCAAAGCGCTCGGCTTGTCCAAAGCGGCGCTGTATTATTACGTCAAAAATAAAGAAGAGGTTCTGTTTGAGTGTCACCTAATGGTGTACGAAGCCATGGAAGAGGTTCTCGCCGTTCCGCACCGCGAAGAGAAAAACGGTCTGGATTACCTCACAAGCGTTTTCGCGCAACTCGTCACTTTGCTGACCCGCGACGGGTTATCACTCCTGACTGACGTCAATAGCCTATCAGGCGAATCGCGAGACCGCGTGCTGGCGCAACGCGGCGCGATTGAACGGCGCATTACCAATATTGTAAATGGCGGCATTATTGACGGATCTATACGCCAGTCTGATCCGCGCTTGACCGTGTTTTTCTTTATGGGCGCGCTCAACTGGCTCAATGCGTGGTATGATCCCAAGGGCCGCGTCACAGGCGATGCGATCGCCGCGCATTTCGCCGCGCAGATGCGGGCGGGTGTTACGGCCTAGCCGCCTTAAAACTTTTACTCATCCAGGCGTCAATGTCGCGGGCGGCATCTCTCGGGCGCTCTTCCATCGGCAGATGGGCCGCATCAGGATATATAATAAATTCCGTATTTTCAATTGCCGCATCAAAAGCATACCCAAAGGCCAGAGGCGTAGTCACGTCATGCTCTCCCCATAAAATCAGAACAGGAACGCTGATTTCACCGGCGCGGCTCCAAAACTCCGGCTCTCGGTCAGTTTTCGCCCGGTCCAGCAAAGCATCCCGATTGCCCGGAAAACGGCTAAGCTCCCAATAGCGGTCGATCAGCGCGTCTGTTATCTGCGCCTCCTCATACATCACTTGCGCCAGGCTTTGCTTGATCATAAAGCGCGGCGTGATTTTGGGGGCAAGCCACTGCCCGGCCGGACTGTTGATAATTCTTGCCGCCAGATAGGGCTTAGCCTTATCGTCTATGACAGGCCCGGAAGCATC
>CAYGRF010000066.1:0-10347 GCA_964352275.1 uncultured Caulobacterales bacterium | reverse complement strand
TTCTTGCCGCCAGATAGGGCTTAGCCTTATCGTCTATGACAGGCCCGGAAGCATCTATCAAAACAAGGCCGCTCACGCGCTCCGGCGACGCCAGCGCCATACGCCATGCCGCCCAGCCGCCCATGGAATTGCCTGCAATCACCGCGCGCTCAACGCCAGCCGTGTCCATGACAGTCTCCGCCGCGTCAATCAGCGAGCTCGCGGAATAATCGCGCATCGGATCGGGCCCTGTCAGGCCATGCCCGGGGAAATCGAGCGATATAAGGCGGTATGAACCGGAAAGCCTCGCAATCATGCCATCCCATGTATGGAGCGAAGCGTTAGAGCCGTGCAGAAGAACAATCACAGAGCCGTCCGGGTTGCCTTCATCCCGGTAATGAATCGTCATGCCGTCCATATCCGTGACAAATTGAGACGCAGAATTACTGTATTTTCCTATCATTTCCGCCCGGTCTGTATCCGGCGTCCACCCTAACGCCAGTAAGAGCGCCGTCGCGCCCAACACTATCACCACGATCCAAGCTATAATTTTCCGCATAATTCACACTTTAGCGTGCCCGCGGCAGTTTTACCATAAAATCATGCCGGAAATACTGGTACGCCGCTCAATTCGCGCTATGAAAGCCTATGACCAAACCCATATCTAAAACCTCACCTGACGAATCCCTGACCTCGCCGCGCGATACATCCTCGCGTCTGCTGGATTTCATTACGGATGACACGCCCGCTTCCGGCAGCGTCACTGAAGTCGCGGACGGGGTGTATTGGCTGCGTTTTGCCCTGCCGATGAAAGGGCTCGATCATATCAATCTCTGGGCGCTGCGCGATGGCGACGGCTGGGTTGTTGTCGATACGGGCATTGCCAACAAAGACAGTAAAAACATATGGGAAGGGCATTTTAAGACGCTTATGGGCGGGCGGCCCGTGGACCGGGTGATTTGCACCCATCTCCATCCTGATCATACGGGCCTTGCGGGATGGATTTGCCGCAAATTTGGCGCGCCGCTTTTGATGACACGCGGTGAGTATTTTCTGTGCCGCATTTTGGCCGCTGATACGGGCAAAGTCGCCCCGCGCGAAGGCATCATTTTCTATCGCAAGGCTGGCTATACTGAAAATCAGATCGAATTGTACAAAATGCGGTTTGGCGGGTTTGGGAAAGCCATATCCTCTATGCCCAACTCTTACGACAGACTTATCGACGGCGAGTTGGGAGTGATTGATGGGCGCGAATGGCGCATAATTATCGGCTCCGGCCACTCCCCGGAACATGCGTGTGTCTATTGCCCGGGGCTAAATCTTTGCCTCACCGGCGACCAGCTCCTGCCGAACATCAGCTCAAACGTATCGGTCTGGCCGACAGAGCCCGAAGCCAACCCGCTCCAAGACTGGATTGATAGCTGTCATAAGCTTAAGAGAGAACTCCCAGAAGATGTGCTGATCTGCCCGGCGCATGGCATCCCGTTTCGCGGCGCGCACCGCAGGCTTGATAAGCTGATTGAACATCACGAAAAGGCGCTCGACCGTTTGGAAGAGTTTTGCAAAACGCCGCGCCTCGCAACCGAAGTTTACAGCGTCCTCTTCCGGCGCCAAATCACAGACAGCAACCGCATCATGGCCGTCGGCGAGTCAATCGCGCACCTGAATTGCCTCAAAGGCCGCGGGCGTATTACCCGCCGCCTCAACGATGCGGGACAGTTCATTTATTTGGCACTTTAACCTCTATGCGCTCAAAGGTTTATGATGGTTTATTTGCGCTGGCCCGCGCGCTACAATTATGATAAGTAGTAATTCGGTAGTACACACGAATTAGCATAGAGGGGCACGCAATAGAGTGACAAGCAATTCTATACCCGTAAAATCTATTCGTCTTTTGTGCATCGACTCACTAGACACGTCCTCTGAGCCCACCATAATTACCTGCAAACCTAAATCAGACAGAGAGATCACCCCTCTTTACAAACAATGTAATTACGTTCTGAAAACCCACCAGCCGCGCTATGGTAAAGATAACTCGACTGCCAAAGATATTTTGCAGAGTAAATTTTACGAGTTTTTCGACGACGAAAACCAAAAGAAACTCGAAAACGCACTCGGAACGTCAAAAGTTATCGAGGTCTCATTTCCGCATGATAAGACAAAGCCGGACTATGGATATGCAAGCAAGCTTTTTCCGTGGGAAGATGTCATTAATCTCGTAGCGAGACGTGGCCCCGGAAATGCTATCACAGTCGTGCGGCATTTGGATTACGGAGAAAGCCACGGAACCTTTAGTAAAAGCTCATTAAAGTTTTTAGGCGTCGAATCCGTGCCGGGCACACTCGAAAAAGTCTACGACCTTAAACGCGAAATCGAATTTTGCGCTCGTCAAATGGGTATCGCCTTAACTGAAAAGCAACCAGACGCGCCTGAGAATAACCAGAGTACGGGGCTTTTACTGCGCTCACCCTCAGTAGACGCACTAAAAACTGCGCTTCAACATTTCGACCCGCACATTGTTCATATCGCCGGCGTCGATTTGGATTATATCGAAAAACACGGCGATGACCTGGGACTGCCGGCCTCTCTGATTGCACAATCGAAACATGACGGCATTTTATTGGCGGGCAATGACGGTAATGTTTATAATCCGCTTCTCGCCAATGATCTCGCCGCCCTCCTCTCCTCACATACTCCCCCGCCGAGGTTCGTTGCGCTCGCTACAGGACGTTCAGCACGGCGTATGGCCCCTAGAATTGTGGCCTCAGGAATTTCTATGGTTATGGGCGTACACGGAGAGCTTGATGATGCATTTTCATTATCATTTTTTCCGCTTTTTTACCAACGCTGGAAGGAGAGCAGCTGGAAAACACTACACGCCCTCGATGAAGCCATGAGACAAACGCGGGGCCAAACGATTGGCAATGAAAATACCATTGTATTGTGGTCGGACGTCTCCCTTATAACCCAAGAGAAATCTGAACAGGCGCTTTTTAACTTCACGTCTGATTTCCACATCGATTATAGTCAACTCAGCGCAACAGACATTTCCGTAAATTGCAGACCTTTTCACACACTTAATTACTGTGCTCTGCATAATAAAAATTCACTTTTCGAAGTCTTCACTCTCAATGTCCCTTACGGAAAAACAGGTGCTGCAAATGTTAAAGTTACGCTGAACTTAGGCAATCACAATGTCGAGTGGCGGAAACAGGTCAAGTTTACCCGGCAAAGAAATGTTATCGATTTCAATGGTGATGAAGCCATTCATCTCCCCCTGAACTCACAAGAAATTCGCCAGGTACAAGAGCCCGTCCATTCAGTTCTCTATATTGAGATCGAGTGCGACGGACACGTTATTGAAAGCTCGACCCACACTGTAACTCTGTCGCCCATTGATCAATGGATGGATACTTTCAACAGTGATGCCAAAGAAGGCGGGCGGCACTGGCTACCTTCATTCGTGTTTCCCCGCGACCCAGAAGTTGTTAAAATCGTCAACCAAGCAGAAAGCTATCTCATTGCCTTAACCGATGATAGGATGGCATCATTCGACGGATACCAAAGTGCGGACGCGTATGAGGACGCGGTAGAGCTCCAAGTTCGCGCTATCTGGTATGCCCTGACCCAGAACTTTCACATCGCATATTCCAACCCGCCGCCAACCTATTCACCGCTTGCACAGCGCATGCGAAGCCCTACACAAATCTTCCAAGAAGGCCGGGGGACCTGCATTGATTTATCCTTACTGCTTTGCGCTTGTCTCGAATATATTGGCATTTTTTCCGGTGTTATTTTAATTCCAGGGCATGCTTTTCCGGTGTGGTGGAACACAGAATGGGATTATGATGAATTTATCCTCCGTGATGCGCAGTTGGCATCCGACGACAATGCGCAGGAAACAAAATTTCCGCCGTGGATGTTTGAAAAGAACAAATTCAATATCATAAACAAAGCCAAAAATGACGGATTACTATCGATGATAGAGTCCACGCGCATGTGTTTTGGCGATAGTTTTTATGATGCTGTCGATACCGGACGCAAAAACCTCACAATCGCACATAACTTTGATGCTTTGATTGATATTCATACAGCCCGAACTTACAGCCCGGCGGTGACGCCTTTGCCCATCATTTCGTAGGAGCCCGTTGTGGACAAAGACAATATTGAGGGTTTAGCAAGCGACTTTGATGACATCGGATTTAACCTAGTTGATGCGGATATTGACGAAAGTAAATCAGGCGGCTTCGAAGGTGCCGTCAAAGACCGAAGGCGTGCCTTTGCCAGTTCAAGTCGGCGCGGGCGCTCCGACCTTCTCAATATTGTCGAAGGACCCGACGGGATATTGCGTTTCAACACGCAGTCTGCCGGACGCCGCAATCCGTCAAATCGGCGCGCGGTGCGTGCGGCCCTACCGCCCGGTAAAATTAAAGCCCAATTCGCTTTCGATAAACTGCAAGGCACCAATCAAATCTCCAAAAAAGTCCGCAGGTTTGACATAAAATGTACGGGAGAGGATAAGCTCGGTTTCTGGGCTTTGGATGACTCTCTCGATTTTTCTAAAAAAGTATCGGACTCTGAAAGCTTTTCTGCGTCGGCGAAAGCCCGTATCCTTATATTCGTTCACGGGACTTTCAGTCACGGCGATACGACATGCAGCGAAATCAAGGCTGCGAAATCGAATGCACATGGACAATACGGCGAAGAGTTTTTACGCGATGCCAAGAAACATTATGATTTAGTGATAAATTTCAATCACTTAACCTTGTCGGTTAGCCCCATGGTCAATGCATTTCGGCTTGCCGCCGAAATCCGCGATCTTCCTTTTAAGCCTAAAGAAATTGATATTATTTGCCACAGCCGAGGCGGAGTGGTGACACGGTGGTGGCTCGAAGGGTTTGCGGCGCAAGACAAGAAATACCGCGTTGTCTTTCTCGGTAGCCCTCTTGCAGGTACCAGCCTCGCCTCACCGACAAATTTGCGCGCCGGGATGAATGTTATCGCCAATTATAGCAAAGTCATTTCCAAAGGTGCCAAACAGATTGGCAATCCCTTAACAGTGGTCGCGGGCGGCGTGTTTTCGATTGTCAGCATGATCGCAGGCGCAGCTTCCAAAACACCCGTCTTTGATGCCGCTTGCGCTGTTTTCCCAGGCCTCATGGGACAGGCCCGCACCGACACAAATTTTGAACTCAGCAACCTTCGCGCATCCGGCGGCTATGCCCATCATATGGCACAATATTACGCGGTCACGTCCAACTTTGAACCGGGGTTAATTGATAAATGGAAGTTCTGGCACATCCTTATTAACCGAAAAGACTATCTCATGACCATCGGCGAAGGGTTTGCGGATAAATTGATTTTTCAGGAACAAGATAGTAAAGGCCGTTCCGTCAGCATTCCCAACGACATTGTCGTCGATACACATTCGATGTCAGATTTAGCTGATAGTGATGAAAACGACTCCATTAGAATACCCAAAGCCAATCGCCTTGATTTTGGCACGAACGGAACTGTTCACCACACCAACTATGTCAGCCAATTCAAAGTGCTCGAATTTATTCGCGGCACGTTTGGATTTTAGAGAATAACAGGTTTCAACACATCATACCTTAAAAAACTGGCACCTAAACCCGCATTCTCAAATACAATACGCAAAATGAATAGGTCCAGAGCCTAGGTTTTTACTCGCCCGGGCCTTCCATAAATTGATTATCGCCTTCGGGTATCACTTCCCATTCCGCTTTTGATCCGACAAATATATGCATGCCTATTTCCACGTTCGGGTCGCCGTTGACACATCCGAGGGTGACGCCGTGAACCGCGCCGTCATATGTCCCGCATAGGGTAGATCCGCACCGGCTACAAAATTGCAGCCCGAAGTCATTGCCCGCATCAAAAGTCGTCAGTAAGTCCTCACCGGATGTCCATTCAAAAGATCCCGGCTCGACCTCGGCATAGGCCGAAGCTTGAGCGCTGAACGCTTTGCGGCAGCGCGAACAGTGACAGGAGCGCGCATCGCGTAATTGTTGGGTAATTGTATAGGTCACCGCTCGGCAAAAACACTCTCCTGTGATCGCATCCATCAGCGTAATTCCTGCCTAATCGACCAAATCATCCCAGAAGTTTTTTGCCCTATCAAAAAAATTTTTGGATTGAGGGCTAACGCTGTCGCCGCCTTCGCGCGCAAATTCTTCGAGCAGTTCGCGTTGGCGGGCATTGAGCTTGGACGGAGTTTCAACCGATAATTCCACATACATATCGCCGCGCTGCGCGGCGCGCAGGACGCTCATGCCTTTGCCGCGCAGTCGCATGCGTTTACCGGATTGTGACCCATCAGGAATTTTGATCTTAGAGCGCCCGCCATCAATGGTCGGGATTTCAATCTCGCCGCCCAATGCCGCAACCGTCATCGGCACAGGCGTGCGGCAGTAAAGATTAGGCCCGTCGCGCTCAAATAGGTTATGCGGCTTAACGGAGACAAAAATATACAGATCGCCGCGCTGCCCGGGGCCGCCGCGCCGGGGGGCCGCGTCGCCCTGTCCAGTGAGACGAATGCGAGTGCCATCCTCGACGCCGGCCGGAATGCTCACATCCAGCGTGGTATCAATCCGCGTTTGTCCGGCCCCGTCACACTGGCGGCACGGGTCTGACACATATTCGCCCTGCCCGCCGCAGGTTGGACAGGCGCGCTCCATGGTAAAAAAGCCTTGCTGGGTACGAACGCGTCCGGCCCCGCCGCAGGTTTGGCACGTATCAATGCTCGCGCCCGGCTCTGCGCCCAGACCCTCGCAGCGGTCACAATTTTCAGAGATCGGCACTTTGATCTCCATATCTTTACCGGCAAAGGCTTCTTCGAGGCTGATTTCCATCTCGTAACGCAGATCAGAGCCGCGCACTTGGCGCTGCCCGCCGCGTCCGCCGCCGCTGAACATATCAGCAAAACCGCCGCCGCCCGCGCCGCCAAAAATTTGCGAGAAAATATCGCCAAAATCTTGGAACCCGCCGGGCCCGGCTCCGCCGCCTTGCTCGAACGCACGGTGACCTAAGCGGTCATATGCCGCCCGCTTTTCCGGATCCGATAAAACGCCGTAGGCTTCGTTGATCTCTTTAAATTTCGACTCTGCCTGAGGGTCATCCGGATGTCGGTCAGGGTGGCAGCCCATAGCCGCCTTGCGGAAAGCCGATTTCAGGGTTTTCTCATCGGCGGATTTTTCAACGCCGAGAACTTCATAATAATCACGTTTGGACATGAGGCTTCTTTTCTAAAATTGCATTGAGGCCTGCGCGCTCGCTGACGCTGTACCCATAAACCCGGCAAAGTTCAATAAGCGGGGAAGGCTCCTCGCGCCCGGTCTCCAAAATCAACAATACTGGGTGGAGCCGCTCCGGCGCGTCATCAAAAAACCCGGTGAGAGCTTTGAGGTCATGGCCTTCAATATCAAGCTTCATCGCGTCAATGTGTGTCAGGCCGTTGGCCCGGCATATGCGGGCCAGCGTATCGACTACTACCGCTTCGACATTATGCCCGCCGGATACAAGTTTGGCTTCGCCGCGATTATCATCGCCGCCGCCAAGATGCCCTGTGCCGGGCGCGTCTGATATAGCCGAACGAATAATCTGTACGTCCGCGCTGCTGGCGGCAATATTCGCCTCCAAGCGCGCGCAGGTTTCAAGGCCGGGTTCAATAGCGAGGATGCGCGCGGGGCGCTTGGCCGCCGCCGCATAGGCATTGACGAATAAAGAATACAGCCCGACATTGGCGCCGACATCAAGGAAAACGAAGGGTGCGTCTTGGCCGTTTTGCACAGCCCTCTCAAGGCTGCTGCGCTCCCGTGCATCCCAGATTTGCACCCCGGCAAAAGCGCGCTTTTCGCAACGGTTCTTGGACGGATACAGCCGGGCGTTGACGCCGCTGGCAATGGCAACATCATAGGGCTCTTTTGTCCCCGCCATAGCCCGTTTGCGGCAGAGAGAAATCGATGCCCGTCCCAGCCGGGTATCATGAAAACGCGCGGCGCTGAGCCGGGCGCGCTCTTTTCCCGCTGGGAGAGCGTAAGTTCCAAATGGCGGAGTGAGATCAGACATGCTGCATCAAACATTTAGCCCCGGACGCTTTAAGGGGGGATGCGTCCGGGGCGGCTGAAGTGTAAACGGCAAGCCGCTTAACCTTCAGTAACTTTAAGCTGGTTTCTCGTCGTCATCGACGTCTTCAAACTCGGCGTCGACAATGTCTTCGTCCTCAGCGTCAGCCGCTTCCTGCGCTTTCGCAGCGGCTTCAACTTCGTCATCGTCGCCAGCATTGGCATAAATCGCCTCGCCCATCTTCATGACGGCAGCCGTCAGAGCCGCGATTTTCGCAGTGATCGCTTCGGCGTCTTCACCTTCAGCGGCTTCGCGAACATCTTTGATGCCGTCTTCGATGGCCTGTTTTTCATCATCGCTGATTTTATCGCCGTGCTCTTTCAGGTCAGCTTCGGCCTTGTGCGAGAGGGCTTCGGCCTGGTTCTTGGCTTCGGCGAGCTCGCGGCGCGCTTTATCTTCATCCGCATTGGCTTCCGCGTCGCGAATCATGTCTTCAATATCGGAGTCGGACAGGCCGCCGCTGGCTTGGATACGGATTTGCTGTTCCTTGCCGGTTGCGTTGTCTTTGGCCGAGACGTTAACAATACCGTTGGCGTCAATGTCAAACGTGACTTCGATTTGCGGCATGCCGCGCGGCGCCGGCGGAATACCCACCAGATCAAATTGACCGAGCAGTTTATTATCCGCCGCCATTTCGCGCTCACCTTGGGAGACGCGGATGGTCACGGCTGACTGATTGTCGGCCGCTGTGGAATAAATCTGGCTCTTCTTGGTCGGAATTGTTGTGTTGCGGTCGATCATGCGCGTAAACACGCCGCCTTCGGTTTCAATACCGAGGGATAGAGGGGTTACATCAAGCAAGAGCACGTCTTTAACATCGCCCTGCAAAACGCCGCCTTGGATGGCCGCGCCCATGGCAACAACTTCGTCCGGGTTCACGCCTTTGTGGGCGTCTTTACCGAAAAAATCCGTCACGGCTTTTTGTACGGCCGGCATGCGGGTCATACCGCCAACCAAAACCACATCATCAATATCGCCAGCCTTAAGCCCGGCATCCGCCAAAGCCTTCTTGCACGGCGCGATTGTGCGCTTGATCAGGTCCGCAACCAAGGCTTCGAGCTTGGCCCGTGTGAGCTTCATATTCAGGTGTTTCGGCCCTGTCGCGTCCGCCGTAATAAAGGGCAAGTTGACTTCAAAAGACGAGGCTGTTGACAGCTCTTTCTTGGCTTTTTCGGCTTCTTCGCGCAGGCGCTGCAAGGCAAGCTTGTCGCCTTTCAGGTCAATGCCCGTGTCTTTTTTGAACTCATCGTTGAAATATTCAACGATGCGCATGTCAAAATCTTCACCGCCGAGGAATGTATCACCGTTGGTCGCTTTGACTTCGAAAACGCCGTCGCCAATTTCCAAAATCGACACATCAAATGTACCGCCGCCAAGGTCATAAACCGCGATGGTTTTGCCGTCTTGCTTGTCCATACCATAAGCCAGCGCCGCCGCAGTAGGCTCATTAATGATCCGCAGAACCTCAAGGCCCGCGATTTTACCGGCATCTTTGGTCGCCTGACGCTGGGCGTCATTAAAGTAAGCCGGGCCTGTAATCACGGCTTGGGTGACTTCCGCGCCGAGGAAATCTTCTGCGGTTTCTTTCATTTTCGTCAGCGTCATGGCGGAAATTTCAGCCGGAGAATAGGCTTTATCGCGGCCCTGGACATAGGCGTCGCCGCCTTTGCCTTTGACGATTTCGTATGGCACCAGCTTGGCGTCTTTTTTGACAGCCGGATCCGTGAATGCACGGCCAATGAGGCGCTTAACCGCATAATAGGTGTGCTCTGGGTTGGTCACGGCCTGACGGCGCGCGGTTTGACCGATCAGGCGCTCACCGTCTTCGGTGAATGCCACAACGGAGGGTGTGGTGCGTTGACCTTCTGAATTTTCAATAACCCGGGCCTTGTCGCCGTCCATCACGGCTACACAAGAGTTGGTAGTTCCCAGGTCGATACCGATAACTTTGCTCATTACGGGCTCCTGTTAATGACGCCGTCATGGCCCCCTACAGGATGACGGCTGGATGTTAATGTTTAAAAGCGGGCTTAATCACCCGTTGAAAGCGATATGGGGGCAGAATTTGACCACGCAAGGACTCCCGCCAAAAAACCTCACATTTTTGTGAAGCGAGGGTGGGAAGTACCCGCTCCAATTCGTTCATGCCAATAGACTTAATTGAACTTTATTAGAGCATTTTGCGTTTAATTGCGTACATATTTAGCGGCCTTAAAATAGTTC
>CAYGRF010000065.1:3913-15336 GCA_964352275.1 uncultured Caulobacterales bacterium | reverse complement strand
TAGACTCAAAAATTGGGCGTTATTTGCCCATTTTTTGAGACTTTTTCGATCTTAATTAAACGCAAATTGAACGAGGCATTGTTCCATACACGAAAGCTGCCGCCCATCGGGCGGCATAAATTGGGTCAGGGTTTGTTGGTGAATGTTCTGCTCAAAGAATGACCGCCGGGTGACCGGCTACGGCAACCCGCAAAAAGACGGGACAGCCCGTGTGATCTCGCCTTCACTGGCGAAAGGTAGTTTAAGAGCCAAGTTCGTGAGGGTTTAATCACACGGCGGTGTTTATATCCAAGCGGCCCCGTTTTTCGTCAGTCTCGGTCTGTTAGACCGTCCTTGACTACAAGGATGGACGCTGGGCACGCGCTGGGAGGATCCGGCCTTGATATGGCTTTTGTAAAAGGCTTGAGCGCTCTCGCGCCGCTGCCGTCTTATATCAAACCTACAATCCTACACCGTTCCCAAGACAGCCAGTCAATGCGCACTTGCCTATCCCAACTTGGGAAACTTTAGGGTCGCTGCCTTTGCATTGAAAACACAAAAGCGGCGATGAGTGGAATATACCCCAGAAATCATAAACGAGGATTATTTTTCTTCAAATGCCGCTATTGTAGGCGAAAACGCAGATATAAACGAGGAATATTATTGGGGGCCTAGCCCTCAAGCGCGCTCGACAAAGCTATCCATGACTTTTTTTGTTCCGGCTTTTTCAAAGGCGACTTCTAATTTATTGCCGTCGGCGGATTTTATCGCGCCGTAGCCGAATTTTTGGTGGAATATCCGCTCGCCAGTTTTAAAATTTGTACCCGTATTTTTGGCTTGACTGTCCGTGCTGCGCCGAACCGCGCGGCCTTCAATAACGGGTTTTTTATTGGCTTGGTAGCGTTTCCAGCCCGGCGATGTGCGTTCATAATCAAAGCTCTCGGTGAAGCTTTCTGTGACCTGCGCGCTAAACCGGCTATTGTCATAATATCCGGTTTCTGATTGTGCCTCGACATGGGCGGGCGGGAGTTCATCAATAAAACGTGACGGTAGGCTCGATTGCCATGATCCGTAAACTTGGCGGTTTGCAGCGAAGAAAATTTTAGCCTGTTCACGGGCGCGGGTGATGCCGACATAGGCGAGGCGGCGCTCTTCTTCGAGGCCCGCCAGGCCGCTTTCATCCATGGATTTTTGCGAGGGGAAGACGCCTTCTTCCCAGCCGGGCAGAAAAACCAGCGGAAATTCCAAGCCCTTGGCAGAATGCAGGGTCATCAGCGAAACTTCGTCTTCCTGCGGGCCGGTTTCAACATCCAAAACAAGGCTTACATGTTCCTGATAGGCGGCGAGCGTATCAAATTCGCCCATGGCTTGGATCAGCTCTTTGAGGTTTTCAAGCCGCCCGGCGGATTTCGCGTCCTTATTGTCCTTCCACATTTGCGTGTAGCCGGACTCGTCAAGAATACGCTCGGCGAGTTCCGTATGTTTGATCAAGCCCGCATCTTTGCGCCAGCGGTCTATATCAGCGATAAATGTCCGTAGTGATGTGCGGGCTTTGCCGCGGATTTCGTCGGTTTTGACCAGTTCCCGCGTGGCGGCTTCGAGGCTGATATTCATCGCGCGCGCTGTCATTTGCAGCTTTTTTACGCTGGTCGCGCCAATGCCGCGCTTGGGGACATTGACGATCCGTTCAAACGCTAGGTCATCAGTATTTGATGCGAGAACGCGCAAATAGGCATGGGCATCACGGATTTCGGCCCGCTCGAAAAAGCGCGGCCCGCCAACGACCCGGTACGGCAGACCGAGCGCGATGAACCGTTCTTCGAATGACCGCATTTGCCGGGAGGCGCGCACAAGGATCGCGATTTCATTATAGCGTCGTCCCTTGCTTTTCCAATTTTCGATCTCGCCGGAAATAATCCGGGCCTCAGACGGCGCGTCCCACACGCCCATGACGGTGACTTTGTCGCCGCCTTCAAGGTCAGTCCACAAGGTCTTGCCAAGCCGGTCTTTATTGACTGCGATCAGCCCGGAAGCGGCGGCGAGAATATGAGAGGTCGAGCGGTAATTGCGTTCCAGCCGGACGACCTTTGCGCCGGGGAAATCTTTTTCAAAGCGCAGAATATTATCAACTTCAGCGCCGCGCCAGCCATAGATCGATTGATCATCATCACCGACGACGCAGAGGTTTTGAGAGCCTTGGGCCAGGAGCCGCAGCCATAAATATTGGCAGACATTGGTATCTTGATACTCATCCACCAAAAGATATTTAAATTTGGCGTGGTAGCGTTTGAGGATGTCGGGATTATCCATAAAGAGGGTCAGATTGTGGAGCAGTAAATCACCAAAATCACAGGCGTTGAGGGTTTTCAGGCGCTCTTGATAGGTCTTGTATAGCGTAATGCCCTTGCCATCGGCAAATTTATGGGCTTCGCTGGGTTTAACCTTGTCGGGCGTCCAGCCCTTGTTTTTCCAGCTATCGATGAGCGTGGCCAGATAGCGCGCCGTCCAGCGTTTATCATCTATGCCCGCAGCCGATATTACCTGTTTTAACAGGCGGATCTGATCGTCTGTATCAAGGATGGTAAAAGACGATTTAAGCCCGACGAGCTCTGCGTGAATACGCAAAATTTTAGCGGCGATGGAGTGGAACGTGCCAAGCCACGGCAGGCCTTCAACCGCGTGACCGAATAATTCGCCCACACGCTCACGCATTTCCCGCGCGGCTTTGTTGGTAAAGGTCACGGACAGGATTTGCGAGGGGTAGGCGAGACCATTATCGAGAATATGAGCGAGGCGGCATGTCAGAACCCGCGTCTTGCCTGTGCCCGCGCCGGCCAGCACAAGGACAGGGCCTTCTGTGGCGAGGACAGCGTCGCGTTGTTCGGGGTTAAGGCCGTCGAGATAATTTTCTCCACGCGAATTTAACCACGGCATCGCTTGAGCGGAAAGTGGCTTTTTCTGCGTTATTTCATCCCATGCCTCTTCTTGAGTTCTGGGATAAGGTGGGGCAGGGCGAAAAGAATCAGTAGACGACATGGCATCCGAACATAGGGGGTACAGCCGCGCTTGGCTATGGGCTTTGTGTTACGATATATGCCGCGTAATCGGTGATAGTGCTCATTAAGCCCAAGGCCACGCTCTATTAACTTTTCTTTGTTACACTTCAAATCTAAGCATAATGGGCCGGGGGCCGGATATGCGCTATGACATCATTGATGGACAGATTTTTCATCGCGATTGGCTTTGACGCCGAGGAGATCGCCGCAAGCCCATCCCGCTCCGGGCTCTATTGGGGCATCGTTGTTATGGGATGTCTGGCCTGCATTTTTGTCGGACTTTCATTATAGGCAGATCATACGGCCTTATCACGCACGGGCATAGGCGGTTTGTAGCCAGTGTTTTATCTCATCATCAAAATCAGCGAGTGTTTCCAGCCGTATGCGGTGTGAGCACATGGCGTTATAGGTTTCTAGCCGTCCGCCTGCTTCTTCGCCCTTGAGGGATAGCCCCAAATCAATTCTTGTCTTTGTTGCGGGCGTGATTAGCGCGAATTGTTTACTGCGGCGTAGGCTGACGCTTGCCTTTTTAGGCGCGATTTTGACATCATCACCGAACTCTTGGACATAGGCTATGATGGCATCATGGATCGGTTTTAAGGCGGCCTTGGCGCCTGCATATTGAGCGGCGGTGAGGTCAATGTCTTCGCCGGTTTCGCGGGCTTTGGAAGAAACGAGGTTGGCAAATCCGTGAGTCATGCCGTGCTCGCCTTTGAGGAGTTTCATGATCTCGCCGTGTTTTTCAAGTCCGCTTCGTTTGACGATTTTCAGCCATGCCTCAAGCGGTTTTCCGGTTTTCTCCGGCATATTTTTGATCATTGCTTCCAGCATCTCTTGCTGACTGGCCATATTTCCCTCCCATAATTTTGCACTTTATACCAAAGGCGGCTCGAGACGGCTATAGTGGTAATGACGCTTAAATAAAGACCGAGGTTGCGGCGAAAATATCATGACGGGTAGACATTTTAAAATTATGGGTTTTAATTCTCGGCGGGATTGTGTCACTCATGTTCGGGAGTATTGTGCTTTGGGCGCATATGCAAAAATCGTGAGCAGCGGAGCACGAATGCCAAAATTTATCAGACCTTTAATAGCCGCTGCCGCGCTCTTTATGACAGCTTGCGCGCCTGTTGATCTGCTCAATACGATCACCCCGTCGGGGAGTTTCGAGCGTATGGAAGATATTGGCTTCAGTGACAATCAGGACTTAAAACTGGATGTCTATAAGCCTGATACTCCGAAGCCGGGCGCGCCGATCATCCTGTTTGTTTACGGCGGCGGATGGAATAGCGGTGATAAAAGCGACTATAAATTTATCGGTGAGAGCTTCACTTCCGAAGGTTACACAGTCGTCATTCCCAATTACCGTCTTCATCCCGGTATTGCCTTTCCTGACCCGATTACGGATATAGCCAAGGCTGCGGCGTGGGCGGCGAAGCGTTTTGAGGGCCGTTCTCTTATTTTAATCGGACATTCCGCCGGGGCTTATAACGTCTTGATGACAAGTTTGGATGGTGCATTTCTTGAGCGCGAAGGCGTGAATGTGTGTGAGGCGGTTGCGGGCGTGGTCAGTCTTGCCGGGCCTACGGGGATTATTCCGCTGAAAGAGGAGCCTTACATTACGATTTTCCCGGACCGTTTCACCAGAACGGATGCGCCTATGGGATTGCCCGATGCGCCGTCTCCGCCGTTATTCTTAGTCAACGGTTTAAAGGATAAAACCGTTTATCCGCAAAACGCGCAGAAGCTCGGCGAGAAAACGCGCGCGCGCAGTGGAGAGGCGGATGTCAAAATATATGACGACCTCGACCATACTGATGTAGTAAGGGTGCTGTCCCGCTTTTTTGACGGAGATTCGGCGCTTAAGGGCGACATTCTCACATTTATTGCGCGCCATTCAGAGCCGCGCGAGTCTTATTGCCAGTAAGCATGAACTATGACGCTATCATTGTCGGCGGGGGGCATAATGGCCTGACCTGCGCATTTTATTTGGCGCGCAAAGGTTTGAAAGTCTGCGTGCTTGAAAAGCACAGAGACGTTGGCGGCGCAGCGGTGACCGAAGAATTTTATCCCGGATTTAGAAACTCGGTCGCGTCTTATACCGTCTCGTTATTGCAGCCCCAAGTGATCGACGATATGGCGCTCTACGATCACGGGCTTAAAGTCGTCCTGCGGAAAGTTGATAATTATCTGGCTCTGGATGATGGCTACATGCTTGCCGGGCGCGGCGGACTAACCCGGCGCGAAATCGCGCGCTTTTCTCAAAAAGATGCGGCGAGTTATGATCGGTACGAGCGTGATTTGGACGCCATCGTGGATGTGCTTCGGGCATTTCTTTTGACGGCGCCGCCCAATGCTGGCGGCGGTCTTTCCGATATATTCGCGTTTCTGAAAGCGGGCCGCTGCGCCGGAAAGCTCTCGCTTGAGAACCAACGTAATCTTCTCGCCTTTTTCACAAAGAGCGCAGGCGAAATTCTCGATCAGTATTTTGAACATGATGCTGTTAAAGCCCTGTTCGGCTTTGATGCTGTTGTGGGGCATTTTGCATCCCCTTATGAGCCGGGTTCGGCCTATGTATTACTGCATCATGTTTTTGGCGAGGCTGCGGGCGTCAAAGGCGCATGGGGCCACGCCATTGGCGGTATGGGCGCGATTACGCAAGCCATGCGCAAAGCGTGCGAAGCGGCGGGCGTTACGATTAAAACCGGTGCATCTGTTGATAAAATTGTAAGTGATAAAAACAGAGTCAGCGGCGTTGTCACCGGAGAGGACACGTTAACGGCACGGGTTGTTGCAGCGTCAGTACACCCCAAAATACTCTACCGGTCTTTGGTTGACGACAATGCTCTTACGCCAGATTTTCGCCGCGCGGTTAATGGTTATAAATCCAAATCTGGCACTTTCCGGATGAATGTGGCATTGTCTGCTTTTCCGCACTTTACCCATGCGCCGGGCGGTGAGGATTATTTAACGTCGGGCATAATTATTGCGCCGAGCCTAGGCTGTATGGACGCTGCGTGGACAAGTGCGCGCCGTGATGGTTGGTCGGAAGCGCCGATCATTGAAATGCTGATCCCGTCAACGCTCGATGATACGCTTGCGCCGCCGGGGCAGCATGTGGCCAGCTTGTTTTGCCAGCAATTTGATTTTGAATTACCCGGCGGGCGGTCGTGGGAGACCGAGCGCGAGCGCGCAGCGGATCACATTATTGAGACGGTTGAGCGTTATGCGCCCGGCTTCAAAGACAGCATTCTTGCGAGGCAAATCCTGTCGCCTCTGGATTTAGAGCGCCGGTTTGGCCTTATTGGCGGCGATATATTCCATGGCCGCATGAGCCTTGATCAGCTCTTTTCCGCGAGACCTGTTTTGGGCCATGGGAGTTACCGCAGCCCTATAAAAGGGCTGTATATGTGCGGCTCCGGTACCCATCCGGGCGGCGGCGTAACCGGCGCGCCAGGCCATAATGCGGCGCAAGTGATTTTAAAGGATAAGGTATGGCGATGATCATGTACCAAGTCGATGCGTTTGCTGATCAATTGTTTGCGGGCAATCCGGCGGCTATCATCAAATGCGACGCGTTTCCAAAAGACGGTCTCATGCAGGCGCTTGCTGCTGAAAACAACCTCTCAGAGACAGCCTTTGTTGTGCCCAAAAACTCGCCCGGCCATTTTGATTTGCGGTGGTTTACGCCAACGCTTGAGATTGAGTTTTGCGGTCATGCGACGATTGCCACAGCGCATACGCTGGCTGCTGAGTATGACATGGAGCCTCCGTTTCATTTCCATACTCAAGTTGGCGCGTTAATTGTCACGCAAGAGGGGGAGCTTTACGTTATGGACGCCCCGCTATCACCCCCGCGCATGACAGAGATAACACCCGAGATACGCGCCGCATTTCCGATGCCGCTGGAGGCTGCATTTTGGGGCGGCGATAATCTCTATATTGTCTGCAAACATGAAACTGATGTACGGAGTGCTATGCCTGATATGGCGAAAGTTCGGCCTTTATCCCATCACGGCGTGGGTATCACGGCGCGGGGCAGCGGAGATTATGATTGTGTCTCGCGGTTTTTTGTTCCGGCTCAGGGCATTGACGAAGACCCGGTGACAGGCTCCGCCCATGCGGCCATCGGGCCCTATTGGGCTGATACGCTTGGCCGCTCTGAGTTAACAGCCTATCAAGCCTCCAAGCGCGGCGGGGCTTTGTATTTAAAGGTTGGCGAAACCCGCCTGACAATTGCCGGGCGGGCTGTAACGTATATGCGCGGAGAATTGCGGGCTAAAATTTAATCAAACAATGGCGTTGAGAGATAACGCTCGGCAAAGCTGGGAATAATCGTCACGATGCGTTTGCCGGCCATGTCTGGCCGCGCGCCGACGATTAGGCTGGCGGCAATGGCTGCGCCAGATGAAATGCCGACGGGTACGCCGTCTTCTGCGGCTACATGTTTTGCTGTCCCAAACGCGGCATCATTCCCAATTTTAATGACTTCGTCGATAACGTCCGTATCCAATACGTCCGGTATAAATCCGGCGCCAATGCCTTGGATTTTGTGCGGGCCTTTTGTGCCTTCCGAAATCATGGGGCTACCTTCTGGTTCGACAGCGATGATTTTAATGTCGGGATTTTGCTCTTTCAGGAAACGCCCTGTTCCCGTCAGAGTTCCGCCCGTGCCGACGCCCGATATGAAGGCATCCACTTTGCCGTCCGTATCCGCCCAAATTTCGGGGCCAGTCGTTTTATAGTGTATGGCCGGATTTGCCGGATTGATAAATTGTCCGGCCTGAACCGCGCCGAGTGTGTTAGCCGTAATCTCATCAGCCTTAGCCATAGCGCCCGGAATGCCGCCAGCGGCCTCAGTTAAGACAAGCTCTGCACCCAGTAGTTTCATCATTTTACGCCGCTCGATCGACATTTGTTCCGGCATCACAAGAATGGCCTTGTAGCCTTTGGCGGCGGCTGCAAAAGCAATCGCAATCCCAGTATTGCCTGATGTCGGCTCCACAATAGTGCCGCCGGGTTTAAGTTTGCCTTCGGTTTCTAAGGCTTCAATCATGGCAATGCCAATCCGGTCTTTGACAGAGGCGATGGGATTAAAGAACTCAAGCTTATAGCATAAATCCGCTTTTAAGCCCTGCGTGATACGCGGCAAACGGATGAGCGGTGTATTGCCCATAGTTTGCATAATATTATCGTAAATACGTCCGTGTCCCACTTGCGTCATGATCTCATCCTTTGGTCAGTTGCGCTTTACAGTTAGGGAGCCCTTAGCCATTTGTTAAGGCTATTTCTTGTCCCTTTTTCAATAATTATCGCATACATTTCCACTCTGCTAAGGCTGTGGGGATAGATATGACGTTTTTGAAAATGAAGAACAGGCAGACATTAAAACGGGTTTCGTTCAAGCGGTTCTCAAAAGATCGTGACGGCGCGACTGCCTTGGAATTTGCCATTCTGGTACTACCATTTAGCGCTTTGCTGTTTTCAATTATCGAATTGGCTATAGTATTCTTTATCGGTTCAACGGTCAGCCATGCTATGCAGAACACAGCCCGCGAAATCCGCACGGGTGAGTTTCAGGCCACATGCGGCGGCGCAGAAGAGTTTAAGGCTAAGATTTGTACTGAAATGTCAGGGCTTGGCAATTGCCAAGCGAATATGCGTATTGATGTTGTGACCTCGCCAACGGGCCGGTTCATGCCGAACCTTCTGCCGCCAACACCGGATATGAATGACCCGGATAAACCGGGGCAGCCCAACATATTACCGGATACCTATGTGCCAACGCCCGCTCAAGCCGTGGTTGTGGTTCGCGCGCAATATTACCATCCTTTGACCATTCCGGGAAAAATTACACGTCTTGCGAACCAGCCCGGCAATCGCCGCGTGATTACGGCCACGACAGCTTTTCGAAATGAACCATTCCCCGGCGGATGCGGAAGCTAAGGGAGAGATCGATATGATTAACTTGATGAAAACAACAGACCTGAATGTCATGCAGAAACCTGCACAATGGGTTCGTAATGAGGATGGTGTTGCCGCGATTGAATTCGCGCTTATTGCGCCGATTATGATTGCTTTCTACTTTGGGCTCTCCGAAATATCGATCGGCATCGGATCAGATCGCGACGTCACCCACGCGGCTAGCGTAGCCGGTGATTTAGCCACGCAAGCTGCAACGCTCAATGAATTGGCCGTTGAAGATGTCTTGACGGCTGCGATGACCGTATTGAATCCAGACCCTAGCGAAGTTAACAGCACGACCATTGAACTGAATAGTTATAGAAAAGACTCGTCCGGCGTCATTCAATTGGTGGGTTACGCACGCGTTGGGCCAGCAATTTCTGCTGGCGGCCCTGCCACCTATGACCCATCGTCGCTTGGCAACAAGATGCTCAACAATACATCTGGCGTGGTTGTTGCGCGGGTAAACTATAATTATACGCCTGCGACTTTGGCCTTTATGCAAAAGGTCACATTGCACGAGACTTTTTTGCTCAAACCGCGTAAGTCCCTCTCCGTTCCCTTTGATGAAGGCGGCAAAACGACCTTTACCTGTTCCGCAAGCGCCAATCTTAGTGTGGGCTGTACAGCCAGTTAAGGCCCGCCTTAATAGGCGCTCGCTATTACGGGGCTATCGCCTAAGGCATAAGCGTGGCGTATCCCTTCGGAGTTGTACGGGGTTGTGATCTTTCCGTTTGCGTCGATCGCAATCAGGCCTCCATAACCACCGAGTGCGCCCATATCCGCTAGCGAAGACTTGGCGGCGGTTTCAATATCCTCGCCTAAATATTTCATGCGCGCGGAAATATCAGCCGCAACAGCCGCCTTGATGAAATACTCGCCTTGTCCGGTACACGAAACGGCAAGGCGTTTGTCGGCCCAGCACCCTGCACCAATCAACGGACTATCTCCAACGCGTCCCGCCATTTTCCCTAAGAGGCCACCCGTCGATGTCGCTGCGGCTAAATGCCCGTTTTGGTCAAGCGCAACTGCTCCAACTGTGCCCGTATCGAGTTGATCGGGCGTGGCTGTCGTGCCTTGAACGAGGTAATAGGTTTGGGGGTCGCTTACGCGGTCGCAATTTTTGATGCGCGCGAAATGCTCTGCCCCTTCGCCCGCGAGTAAAAGATGCGGTGTATCATCCAGAACATGACGCGCGACCCGGACAGGGCTTTGAAAGCCTTTAAGGGCGCAGACGCCGCCCGCGCGGCGCGTTGCGCCGTCCATGATTGATGCGTCAAGTTCATATTGCCCCAGACTATTGGGGCCGGTTCCGCGCCCCGCCACATAATGTCCGCTATCTTCTAACATGGCCACGCAATCTGTAACCACATCAAGTGCGCGCGCGCCGGAGAGTAAGGCCGATTGTCCTTTGAGCGCAGTTTCCCGAAGGAACGCGATTTTTTCGCTTTGGTCTTTGCCGTTATAACTTCCGGCGCCTCCGTGTAAGGCAAGGCTGATGGTCATGGGCTGGCTCCGAAACGCTGCGGATGCGTCATTTAAAGTGTTGAGCCGTATGCGGCTTTGGATATGATGCGCCAACTTAAAACATATGAGGATATTATGAAACTCTCTTCTGATACTACAGCCATCGTCACCGGCGGCGCATCAGGTCTTGGCGAGGCTACAGCCCGCGAATTGGCCTCTCATGGCGTCAAAGTCGGCATTTTCGATATGAACACAGAACGCGGACAAAGCGTGGCTGACGAAATTGGCGGCGTGTTTATCAAGGTTGATGTATCGGATAATGATAGTGTTGATCAGGGGTTTGATTTTGTCCGCGCCGCGCTCGGACAAGAACGGATTATGATCAATTGCGCGGGTGTTGGCATGGGTATGAAAACGGCGTCACGCAAACGCGATACAGGCGACATCGTTGCGCATGATCCGGCCACGTTCATGCGCGTGATTAGCATCAATCTTATCGGGTCATTCCTGTGTGCGTCAAAATCTGCTGCGGGGATGATGAGCCTTGAGCCCACGGAGCCTGACGGGGAGCGCGGCGTGATTATCAATACCGCGTCTGTTGCCGCCCAAGATGGGCAAATCGGTCAGGTCGCTTATGCTGCGTCGAAGGGCGGGATTTTGTCTATGGCGCTACCCATGGCCCGCGATCTTGCGCGTGAAGGCATCCGCGTGAATACAATTTTGCCAGGCTTCTTTGAGACGCCGATTTATGAGCAAATGAAACCCGAGGTGAAAGAAAGCTTGCGCGCCCATGTGCAGTTCCCGAACCGTTTTGGCACGCCGAAAGAATATGGCGAGCTTGCGGTATTTATGTGCGAGCATGCCTATTTGAACGGTGAATATATCCGCACGGACGCAGGCGCGAGAATGCCGCCGCGTTAGTTTCAGGCATGATTTTTGAGGAAATCCTCATAGGCG
>CAYGRF010000065.1:0-3903 GCA_964352275.1 uncultured Caulobacterales bacterium | reverse complement strand
ATGTC
Source organism: uncultured Caulobacterales bacterium (assembly GCA_964352275.1). Lineage (GTDB taxonomy): Bacteria > Pseudomonadota > Alphaproteobacteria > Caulobacterales > Maricaulaceae > JACOMS01. The sequence goes on along the minus strand of CAYGRF010000065.1, from coordinate 3,898 downwards.
AGGCCGTCCCGAAACGGTATTCGGGGCGTCCAGCCTAATCCCGCGAGTTTTTCGCCGCTCATGAGTTTGCGCATGGTGCCGTCGGGTTTTGATGTGTCAAAAACCAGATCGCCCTTAAAACCCACAACCTCGCAAATTGTTTCTGCGGTCTCGGCAATGGTCAGATCCGTGCCGGAGCCGATATTGACCGTCTCGCTGCTGGAATAATTTTTCATCACATGGACGAGAGCATCTGCGCAGTCATCGGCATGAAGAAATTCGCGGCGCGGGCTTCCGCTACCCCAAACCAAGAGGCTTTTAGCGCCCGCCATTTTGGCTTCATGCGCGCGCCGTATGAGCCCCGGTATAACGTGGGAGTTCTCCGGGTGGTGATTATCACCGGGGCCGTAGAGATTGGTCGGCATAGCGGATATAAAGTCTGCGCCATATTCGCGGCGGTAAGTTTCGCATAAATAAATTCCCGATATTTTTGCGATTGCATAAGGCGCATTTGTTGGCTCTAACGGGCCCGTCATCAAGGATGTTTCCCTGATGGGCTGCGGTGCGTCTTTTGGGTAAATACAGGAAGACCCGAGGAAAAGTAGCTTTTCGGTTCCGGCCCGGTAAGCGCCGTCAATGACGTTGGCGGCTATCATCAGATTGTCATATAAAAACTGCGCCGGATATGCACTATTGGCATGAATGCCGCCGACTTTGGCCGCCGCTAGAAACACGGCGTCAGGCCGGTTGTCATGGATCCATTTTTGCGTCGCCGATTGATCGCGCAGGTCAAGCTCGCGGCTGGATACCGTGAGTATGGCCGCAGGATTTTCGCGCTCAAGCCGCCTGATAATAGCGCTGCCAACCATACCGTTATGTCCGGCAACCCAGATCCGTTTCCCCGGTAAAGTGTAGGTCATGCGCTTGCGGCGTCTTTCAGGTCACTGTCCACCATTTCTTTGACGAGCGCATCAAATCCGGTGGACGCTTCCCATCCTAATACACGTTTGGCTTTGGACGGATCGGCGAGTAATAATTCCACCTCGGCAGGGCGGAAATAGCGCGGATCGATCCGCACGCGGACATCGCCTGTTTTTGAGTCTATCCCGACCTCATCCACGCCGCTTCCGTCCCAGCTTATCATCACACCCGTATGTGCAAACGCGACTTCAACGAAATCGCGTACAGAATGCATTCGGCCCGTGCCGAGCACGAAATCATCCGGTGTTTCTTGCTGAACAATACGCCACATCCCTTCGACATAATCGCGGGCATGCCCCCAATCGCGCTGCGCTTCAAGATTGCCAAGATAGACAACGTCTTCGAGGCCGTGATGAATACGGGCGGCCGCGCGGGTGATTTTACGGGTTACAAATGTCTCGCCGCGCATCGGGCTTTCGTGATTAAACAAAATGCCATTGGAGGCATGGATGCCGTAACTCTCGCGGTAATTGACTGTGATCCAATAGGCATAAAGCTTTGCTGCCGCGTAAGGGCTGCGCGGATAAAACGGCGTGGTCTCAGATTGCGGCGTTTCCTGGACCTTGCCGTAAAGCTCTGATGTAGAGGCTTGATAAAACTTGCAGGACTGTTCCATTTTGAGAATACGGAGGGCTTCGAGTATGCGCAAAGCTCCCATTGCGTCTGAATTTGCGGTATATTCCGGGGTCTCGAAGCTGACTTGAACATGGGACTGTGCGCCGAGATTATAAATTTCCGACGGCTGGGTTTCCTGAATGATGCGAATGAGATTGGTCGAATCGGTTAAGTCGCCATAATGTAAAAAAAGCCGGGCACCATCCACATGCGGGTCTACATAAAGCGGGTCAATGCGGGACGTGTTAAAGCTGGATGATCGGCGCTTAATACCGTGAACGATATACCCTTTTTCAAGCAGGAGCCGCGCAAGATATGCCCCGTCCTGACCTGTAATGCCTGTGATAAGGGCTGTTTTTTCCATGAAAAGAACCTATTTCGGTTTAAAATTTGCTAGAACATATTCGCCAGTAACGCTCGTATTGCGCTCAAGCATCCAGTTTGTGAGTGTTTGTATACATAAAAATACTCTAAAAACAGTATGTTATAATTGATTTTTAGAAATAAACACTGCAATGACGTCTCCGGTATATGGATGTGGGGGACAAACATTCATTATATTGACATGGACACGCTATATTATGCCGGCGCAATGGCATGTTTTATGCGAGGCGGGGGAAATGACCCAAAAAAGAAAATATTTCGGTACGGACGGTGTTCGTGGTAGCGCAAACGTCGGCAAGTTAACGCCCGACAACGTCATGCGGCTGGGTATGGCTGCCGGGAAATATTTTCAAAATGGTAATCATCAACATCACAGCGTTGTTATCGCTAAAGACACGCGCTTGTCTGGATACATGATTGAGCCCGCTCTTGTGGCTGGATTTACGTCTGTTGGTATGGACGTCAAGCTTTTCGGCCCGCTCCCGACATCGGGCGTTTCATTGATGACGCGGACACTCCGCGCGGATTTGGGCGTTATGATTACGGCCTCACACAATCAATTTGACGATAATGGTATCAAATTTTTTGGCCCCGATGGACGTAAGCTTTCCGATGAAGCTGAGGTCGCTATTGAAGGCTTCATGGAAGAAAAATGGAAACAGGGTCTTGCCGCGCCAACCGAACTTGGCCGCGTCAAACGCTACGAGGATGTTCAAGCCCGCTATATTGAAATTGTAAAATCGTCTTTCCCCAAGAAAATGCGGCTTTCAGGCCTAAAAATCGTTATCGATTGCGCGAACGGAGCCGCCTATAAAACCGCGCCAAACACGCTCTGGGAATTGGGCGCTGAAGAAGTCATTGCGATTGGCGTTTCGCCGAACGGACGCAACATCAATGATGGTTGTGGTTCGACAAGTACGGATTTATTAGCGCGCACAGTTTTAGAAAATGGCGCTGATGTCGGCATTGCGCTCGACGGCGATGCTGACCGTCTCATCATGTGTGATGAAAAAGGCCGCGTGATAGACGGCGATCAGCTTTTGGCACTTATCGGAGCAGGGTGGCACGCAAATGGCCAGCTTACGAAACCCGGCATAGTGGCTACGGTAATGTCGAACCTTGGTCTGGAGCGATACCTCACGGATCAAAAACTGGCGCTTATCCGCACCAATGTTGGTGATCGCCATGTCGCCGCGCGTATGCGCTCTGATGGATATAATGTTGGCGGTGAGCAGTCCGGTCATTTGTTGATGACGGATTTTTCGCCTACGGGAGACGGAACAGTGGCGGCGCTGCAAGTGCTTGCCGAAATTATCCGCTCCGGCCGCCCGGCCAGCGAAGTGCTGTCCGTGTTTGAGGCCGTGCCGCAAATTTTGACGAATGTACGCTACAAAGGCCCGTCTCCGATGGATAACCCGCAGGTGCTGTCCGCAATTGAAGATGCACGCTCGGATATGGGTAATATGGGCCGTATTTTAGTGCGCGCATCCGGCACAGAGCCTGTCATCCGCGTTATGGCCGAAGGTGATGACCCCTATAAAGTCAAACAAGTGACAGACAGCCTCGCTGATTTTATCCGGCAGGTGGCGGCTTAATCCCAAACAGGTTTTGCAATACACCTCTCTGCGGCTTGCACTCTAGTCATATGTCGTGGCACTAAGGTCTTTCATCATTTTGAAAGACCGAATTATGAGCCTCTCTCGCCGCGTTCTACTCCAATCTTCAACGGCGCTTGTGGCCGGGGCGGCTTTGCCGCTATCGGCCTGCAGAAATGAAGCGGTTGAAATCCCAAAGTCTGTTGTGCCTGCTACCGATGACGCGGCGAAAGCGCTCTTGCAGCAAGCCACAGACCTTATCCTGAACGCCTATCCTGAAAGCGCGTCGAGCGCCGGGATTGATACCGGAGAATATGCGGGATTAAAGTCAAAATTGACCAACC
>CAYGRF010000064.1:0-15398 GCA_964352275.1 uncultured Caulobacterales bacterium | reverse complement strand
AACTATTTTAAGGCCGCTAAATATGTACGCAATTAAACGCAAAATGCTCTAGCGACGGACTGCGTCCACTACCAACATACCCCCAATTTGGAGGGTGAATGTTTCGTCGTTTGGGGTGAAGATGACCTGGTCTATGATGTTTTGTATGATTTCACGCGCTTAATTGACATTGTCGCTGTTTAAGAGAGATTGAATGTCCGATAGGCAATAGGCCTAATTTTGGGTCAAGTTGTTAGTCAGGGGTAGGGCGGGTTTCGTATTACGGCGGCTTTGAATTACGACATCTAGAACGGTTCCTTCACCATCAACGGCCCGCCAGAGGTAAACCATCTTTCCGTTTATTTGGGTGTAGACCTCATCCAAATGCCAAGCAGGAGAGGCGATGTCGAACCTAGACTTAATACGCTTTGCGTAAATTGATCCAAAATTATCAATCCACCTCCGGATGTTTTCATAGTGACGGTTTAGCAGATTATCTGAAAATTGGCATTAACGTGACAAAGCCTCGGTAGGCACATCCTACATCCCAATCATGATTTGGGGCGTTTTCGTAAACCCCTTAATCCACCCCCAAATGCGCCGGATACACCCCACCGCAATAGACGTTACTGGACGCCAAATAGCAAAAAACCCCTGAAAAAACAAGGGTTTTTGGACTTTAGTGGATTGCAAAAAATGAGTGATTGGTGCCCTGGAGAAGACTCGAACTTCCACTTCCATACAGAAACTAGCACCTGAAGCTAGCGCGTCTACCAATTCCGCCACCAGGGCTGATGACCAGTGCGAGCGTTTAGGTGATTGCGCCGAGTGCGTCAATATCGGAAATGCCTAAGCGCGATAATGTAGGGCACGATATTGGGTGCGCGCTGTGGTTCATAATAAAAAGCCCGCAATGCCTTTATGACAGGCGGGTTTTTAACATATAGGGTAAGACTGGGGCCTAATCCAAATTCAATGTTGTGGCTGCACCGGTTTCCGCAAGGCGCGCAAGACGCCGTTTGCCGTCTTCAACAATGACGCGGATTTCCTTGGAATTCTCTGTGGCCATAACTCGCATTTCGGCAATAATCTCTTGTGAACGCTCTTGGTAGGTTACCACGGCGTCGAGCAATTTTTTAACGGCGGCCGCTGATACTGTTGGGCCGTACCCGGCGCGGATGGCGGCTTCTTGTACCTGATCGCCAACCTCTGCTAATACTTCAAGGCTGTCCTCAATACCTTTTTTCATTGCGTTCAGCGTTTGCGTGCTTTCATGCAAGCCGTGCATGCCTGTAAGCGTTGCAGTCAACGCCGTTAAGACAACCTCATTAGTTGAGAAAAACGAAATGCTTTGTGCGTAGACACGTTCTTTGGCGTTACGCATCTGTACCAAGCGCGCCATGACCACTTCGGATGTATTGTAACCCACCGTCAAATTGTCAGATAGGTCCTTGGCGATTTGATAGCGTTTGTCGGAGGCTTGAAGCGCGCGAAGCTGCTCGTCGCGAAAAAGCTCTAGCCTTGCGCGTTCAGCTGCGTCATCTCCAGCATAGCCTTCGACCGCATCAACGGCTGCGCCGACTTTCGTCTTGGCGGCCTCGAGTTCTTTTTCCGCTTCTTTAAGGACATCAAAAGATAACACTTCTGAGTTTTTCATGGCCCCGCGAAAATCCATATAGGCTTCGAGGATCAATTGTTCGCGTTCAATCTGGTTGCGGGTTTCATCGGCGACATCAAGATAGAGATCCTTGATCTTGCCAAAGCGCGACGCAATCGACCCCCGGGTGAACTTCATCCATACATTGGAGATTCGTTCCATGGTGTCGATGCGGCCATCGGCATATTGATCGACCAGCGCTTTAGAATCGTCCCGGATAGAATTAAACGCGGTGGTTATGCCTTCGTAACGCTCGCCAACCTTGATGCTCGCCACTTGTTCGCGGACAACTTCGTTGAAATAAGAGGCTTGGTCGAGTGTGCGGGCAATCGCGGCCACTTTATCGGTGTCTAAATCGGAAATCCGGTCAAGTAGCGTAATAATCGGAACGGGATCGCTTTCGCCTTTGAGCAAGCCAAGCTCGCGCAGACCCCCAAGTGCCTTATCCAAATATTGTAGCGTGCTGAGACTTTTAGCCATATGTTCCTCGTCAATATAAAGTCGTTGATTGTGATCTGTGCTTATCAGGTCTTTCAGCGTTGTTAAATCCATTTGAGCAGACGAAAAAATAATATTTGTAAAATGCCGCTGACCCCGACAATCGCGCAAACATACCAAAACCCATGCGCGTTTTCAGTCCACGGCATTCCGCCGACATTGATCCCCATAATACCAGAAATAAGCCCCAGCGGCAGAAAAACCGCTGCAACAATGGAAAGAACCATCATATTACGGTTCATGGTTTCTGCGCGGTGATCGGTCAGGTGATCCCGAACAACGGTGCAGCGCTCACGTAATGTGTCAAGTTCTTCTGTTATACGGGTGGTTTGGTCTGCGGCGCTGCGGATATGGAGGCGGTCACGCTCGCTAATCCAATGACATGATTGCAGGGCAAGGCTATTAAGCGCGTCGCGCTGCGGGGCTAAATAACGGCGCAGCGCAATGACGTCCCGGCGCATGTCTGCCAACAGGCTCCGGTCAAGATTACGAATATCATGGTCACCTTTTTCTTCGAGGTCATCGACCTTGTCAGACAAATCGTTCAATGTTGGCCCCATACGTTCAGACAAGGTCAATGCAAACCAAGCGATAAACCCGGTGGATGAGGGCGGGGCTGGCTGGCTGGCTAAATATTCGGTCACATCCTGCGTTGCTCGCAAGGGGCGGCGCTCAACGGAAACAATACGGGTCTTGGTAATAATAAACCGGATGCCAACCATGTCAGTTACATCGCTGCCTGCATTGAGATTAACACCGCGAAGGTTGAGCAGAAAACTGTCGGCATGCACCATTACGCGCGGGCGCGAATCTGCGGCAAGAAGCGTATCTGTTGCCAAGCGGTCAATATCCGGATCGTCAATGAGCCATTGGCGGGCATCCGGGTGCCGGGCATTCATATGAATCCACTCATAACCGCCTTTGGCGGGCTGTGACTTGCCATGTTCAGCGGTGACCAGATGCGCTGCACCGGAAGCCGAAATATGCCAATGCTGCAAAACCGGGCTCACATAAGCCTCCTAGTGAAAATCGCTATCTGTAAGCTTTACAGCAATTAAGCCCCGAAGGGAATTACCGATAAAAATATGCTGAGCTGCGAGCAAATCTTCAAGTATCAGATGCGCCTCTATAGCCCGTCCCTGTTCGATCAATTCTTCGCGCAATATGCCAGGCAGCAATCCTGCATCCAAATGGGGGGTTAGTAAGTCTCCGTTTTGTTCAATAAAGACCGATGTAAATGAGCCTTCGCAAAGCGCGCCCTCGAGATTAAAAAACAAGACTTCGTCACAGTCGGTAAGCGCATGAACTCGGCGTCGTTCCCTATCATAAAAATCCCGGTGGCTGACTTTATAGCGCGTTTCTTGAACGGCTTCGGATAACGGATTTTTTGAAAGGCTGACGCTCCAAACATCAATAACGGGTTCAAAGTCTTTGCTTTCCACATGAGGCGTGCCGCTCGGGCTTAGGGCAAGACGCACGCGTTGAGGAGTTTTGGCCGCAATCGTACCCAGCACTTTATCAATAGTGCTGCGGCTAAACGGATAATTTAGTGCTGCCGCGCTGCTCGAGAGCCTCGCAAGATGACGATCGGCCCTTATGAACCCATCGCTGGGTTTCCACCGCATTGTCTCTATCAGGTCCGGCGCCGCCCCTGTAAGGACCTTGGCTTTGAGCAGACATTCGTCATATTCATCACCCGCTTGGCTATCGAGAACGATGCCGCTACCAACATTATACGTCATCACGCCGCCGTCCAAAGTCAGTGTGCGAATACCCACATTAAAACAGGCTTCGCCGCCGGGGTCGATATAACCCATGGCTCCGCAATAGGCTCCGCGGGGTTGTGGCTCTAAAGTATGGATAATTTCCATGGCGCGAATTTTTGGAGCGCCCGTGATTGACCCACACGGAAACAAGCTTTTAAAAATATCAGCTATATCAATGCCTTGGCGCAAGCATGCGCTTACATGGGATGTCATTTGATGAAGGGTTGGATAGGTTTCGAGCGAAAACAAAGCCGGGACTTTGACGGTGCCCGGTTTGGCAATGCGCGAAAGATCATTGCGAAGCAAATCGACGATCATCAAATTTTCGGCGCGGGATTTTTCGTCTTGCTGCATGTGATCACGCAGTGCGCGGTCTTGGACTGGATCTGCCATGCGGCGAGCGGTGCCCTTCATCGGATGCATATCAATTTCGCCGCCGTTAGTTTTGAAAAACAATTCTGGGGAAAACGAAACAATGTCTGCTCCGCCTAGGCTGATGATGCCGCCATAACGCCCGGGTTGTCGTCGCCGCAGAGCCAAGTATAAATCTGCCGCGTCTCCGCTATAAGGCCCCGACATCGGAAAACTTAAATTTATTTGGTAAACGTCCCCGGCTTTGATGTAATCAATGACTGTATCAAAACGGGTTTTGTAATCTTCTAGGCTCCATAACGGCTTCAAGTTCGGTGTCTGGAGTAATGACGGTGCGTGCTCAGGCAAGCTTTGAAAATGATAGTCTTTAAAAACACCGAAACACAAAAGCGGCCCGCATTCCCGGTCTTGAAACAATGCCGCCAGTTTCGGTTCTAACGCATACCCTAATTCATAAGCGGCGTATCCAGCGATAAAGTGCCCCTGTGCGTGATGGGATTGAATGGCCTCAAAAGCGCTGACCACTTGCTCCGGTCTGTCCGCCCGAATAATATCAATAGGGTTTTGATAGCGCCGGGTTAGCCCGGAGGCTTGGTCATCGAGCAAGACATTGGGCGAAATTTTAGACAATTTAAAAGCTAAAGCCTACTATCAGGCCGCCGTAAAAAGCGTTGCGGCGCGCTAATATTACGGGGGGTTCTTCTGCAAAACTACGCTGAAAACTGATGGTTGTGCCGGGGCCGATTTGTCCCATTAGCCAATGGTCGGCCTGAATGATTTGCAAAACACGCGAATAGCCGCCCGTGCAATGGCCATCAACAAGAGACAAAATCGGCTCACCGCTGGGCGGAATTTGTAGGGTGCCCGGTAACATCGGCCCGCTTGTCATAGAGACTGTTTCAATCATATCGAGTTTATCGCCTTTAAGCCGCGTTCCCATACGGTCTGTGCGGGCTGTCGCATAAAAGGGACTGATATAAAGATGCCGCTGGGCCGCAAGGCTTAGCCCGTCATATTCAGGGGCAGGCCGGGTGCGCAAAACAATGTGGTTTGATATTTTGGGTGTGTAGCCAACCGGGATAATGCGGCGCTCACCACGATCTTTTCCCAAGGATATGTGGTCGCCAATTATAAGCGCGCGCCCGTCCTTGCCGCCAATCGAAGCGGGCGTATATGTTGACGCGCTTCCGCAAAACGCTTCGCCCTCAAGACCGCCGCTGACAGATAAATAGGCTCGGCATCCTTGGCGGGCAAAACTTAGCGTTAAAATATCGCCCGCCTTAACCGGAAAAGCGGTATTGTTTTTAACATTCATTCCGTTGACCTGTGCCCACATTTCCGCTCCGCACAAAGCGGCTATCCGGTCATTATGAAACCGAAAATGTTGCCCTCCGAGCGCGCATTCCAGTGCAGGGGTGTTCCAATCGTTTCCAACCATCCAATTGGCGAGCGCGTAGCTGAGTTTATCTGCGGCCCCGCTTGTTGGAATGCCCTGATGCCGATGACCGTGGCGGCCCGCATCTTGAATAGTCGTGCGCGTGCCAGCTTGTAAAACCTCAATCATTGAAGCCCCCGCTTGCGGTGGGAATAAACCGAACGCGGTCACCGGCGGTGAGGTAGAATGGATTGTCGCGGGTTTTGTCAAACATAGAAAGCGGCGTTCGGCCTATAATTTGCCACCCGCCCGGGCTTTCAAGACCGTAAATACCTGTTTGCCATCCGGCAATACCGACCGATCCTGCTGGTACATGGCTGCGCGGAATATCGTGGCGAGGATGATGCAAGGCCTGCGGCGCTGCTGATAAAAAAGCAAAGCCGGGGATGAATCCCATCATACAGACTTGGTACTCTTGGCCTGAATGCGCTGCGATAACCGCGTCTTGGGTCAGGCCGGAGCTTTTCATAATCTGGTGCATATCCGGGCCGAAACGCCCGCCGTAAACCACCGGAATGTCTATAAGGGTAGCCGCTGGCTTTTTGCTGGACGCGCTATATGTGAGTTTTGGCGTAAGGCGGCGGGCCGCTTCTTCCATAGTAGATTTAAGGGGGTCGAAGCTCACAAGGACTGAATCGTAGCCCGTAATAACGTCCCGCCAATAGCCGTTAGTCCGTAAAGACTCTGCCAAGTTTTGAACGGTTCGCATGACGCCTTCATCATAGCCTTGCGCGTTATATTTTATGAGCAAAGCCGCATCGCCGTATGGCACAAGCTTTGGAGTATGAGGCGCAGCACCCGGCATGTCAGGCAAACGCCTTGATCGTTATGCCCGCCGCTTCAAGCGCTTGGCGGGCTTGATGCGCCGTTTCAACCGCGCCCGCGCTGTCGCCGTGAACACACAGGCTGTCAGCTTTCACGGTGAGCGTGTTCCCGGTCGCTGTTGTCACAGTGTTGTGGAGCGCCAATGATAAAGCTTGCTGCATCCGCTCGGGCTGGCTTTTAATGACCGCGCCGTCAACTGCCCGGCTTTGTAAGTGGCCATCATCGGAGTAGCGGCGATCAATAAACCCTTCCGCCACAAAGGTCAGGCCGTGGTCGCGGGCGGCGCGCCCCATTTCAGAATTGGGCGCTCCCATGAAACATAAATGCGCGTCAATGTCTTTGATTACGCTCGCAATCAAATCGGCGTGGGCCGGGCTATTGACTGCGTCATTATAAAGGGCGCCGTGGGGTTTAACATAAGCCATATTTGCGCCCAGGCTTGAGGCGATGTCGCGTAGTTTACGGATTTGCGCCAAGAGGCTACGTTGTAAATCATCCCGATCAATATCTCGGCCTAATATCATGGATTTACGGCCAAAGTTTTCTCTATCCGGATAGCTTGGATGCGCGCCGATTGTTACGCTGTTCTCTATCGCCCCTTTGACGGTAGCATGTAGGGTTTCGTCTGTACCGGCATGTCCGCCGCACGCAATATTGGCCGAGCTTATATAGTGCAAAATATCAGCTTCGGAGCGGCGGCCCTCAAGGCCTTCGGCCTCGCCAATATCAGCATTGAGATCGATGATAGTCATAAGCTTTGATTAGACTGAAAGTGCCAGAATTCAAATCGAAAATAGAGCGCCTCCGCGTTACGTCACCAATAAAGCCTCGGTGATATGATTAAGAACGAGGCGTCCTTTCGGGGCTGCGCTTAGATGGTTATTTTGCACGGCTAAATGTCCGGACTGTATGAGATTTTCTATAGCGTCCTGCGGCAATGTTTGCCCCGTAATCTGTGCGTACCGATCCAGAGAAATTCCGTCTGAAATACGAAGTCCCATCAGGATATATTCTTCCCCCCAAGCCTGCCGGCTTAAGCGTTCATTATCGGCAATGCCGTGACCAATGCCGCTCACATGTTGCGCGTAAACCTCCGGACGCATATGTGCGACTGTCGCATGGCGAACACCGGCTTGTTCGATCCTGCCATGCGCCCCGGGGCCAACGCCGACATAATCAAGGCCTTTCCAATAAGCGAGATTATGCCGGGACTTATGCTTAGGTTTAGCAAAGTTAGACACTTCATAATGTTCATATCCTGAAACGTCTAAAGCGCTTGCAGCTTGCTCGTAAAAATCTGCGCTCGTGATCTCGTCGCTGGCTCTGGATATGCCCCTGGCTTCGGCCATTGCGAAAGCGGTTCCGGGTTCTATGGTGAGTTGATAGGCCGAGACATGCGGTACACGGCTCTCCAAAGCCTGTTCCAAATCATCCTGCCACAAAGAGGCGGTTTGTCCTATCCACCCAAATATCAAATCCAGCGAAACTGACGGAAATATATTTAGCGCCATATCAAGAGCTGCGCGGCTTTGTGCCCCGGAATGGTCGCGGCCTAAAAGCCGGAGCGCTGGATCATGGAAACTTTGCGCTCCGAGTGAAAGTCGGTTGACGCCTAAAGTGCTAAGCGCCTTCCATGTTTGTGTGTTGGCATCACCGGGATTGGCTTCAATGGCGATTTCGGCGGTATCCGGCAAGCCCCAAAGCCTGTCTATGTGTGCAAGTAAATCTCCAATGTCACTGGCGCGCATCAGGGAGGGGGTTCCGCCGCCAAAGTGCAGGGATGTTATACGGCGCGCCCCGCTCAGCTCTCGCCAATGGGTAAGATCATGAGAAATTGCAGCGGCCAGCGTTTTATCGTCACGAGCCTTGTAGACATTAAAATCGCAATAGGGGCAAATACGCGCGCAATAGGGCCAGTGAATATAAATCGCGAGTGGCGTATTGGTGCTATCCATCAGGAAACTGGTCTTGGAGGAACAATGAAAACGCCGCCGCGCGATGGCTTTTAGCGTGTTTCTCGGCTGGGTCTATTTCCGCAAAGGTTTTATCGTCGCCAATGGCCTGAAAAATTGGGTCATATCCAAACCCTTTATCTCCGCGTGGGGGCCAAACGATCTGCCCTTCGACTTTGCCTTCATAAACATGGGTTGAGCCGTCTGGGAAGGCGAGGCACAGCGCGCATATAAACCGTGCCGTATTTTGTCCTCCGGCCTTTGTCATTTCCGACCATACCCGCCACATAGCCATGTTAAAGTCTCGACCGCCGCCCTCGACATTCGGTATTTGCGCCCAGCGCGCGGCATAGATACCCGGTTCGCCGCCGAGGGCATCAACGGCGAGGCCGCTATCATCTGAGAGCGCAGGAAGGCCTGAAATTTTCGCGGCAGATACTGCTTTCAGGCGGGCATTCCCGGCAAAACTATCCTCGGTTTCGTCCGGTTCGGGCAAGTTGAGGTCTGCGGCGCTTACCGTATCAACCCCTAGAGGGCGCATAAGATCGCCAATTTCCCGAACCTTACCCTGATTATGGGTGGCGACAACAAGTTTCTTAAGACGCGGCATAAATGTCTCCTTTGACCCTCGCTTAACGCCTTGACCCATCAGCGTAAAGACCCGGCATTCAATGTGCATGATATGGAGGCTTGCAAACACCTCCATTATTGTTTATCGATAATGCAACATTTTACATTCAAAGAGACAGGTCTTGCCCACAAAAGCTCCAACAATTGCCCGTATTTTGCATGTCCTGCTGTGGATTATTATTGTCGGGCTTATCCTGGGCATTATCTTTATGGTCGGCACGGCTGCAACAATGCAGTTCTCACCAGAACTGAGGCAAGATATTATACAAAAATTAGAAGCAACAGGTGGCACGATGCCAAGCACATCAATGCTAGCGCTTAGCCCGCTTATTGCCGCGCTCATGGCTGCCGCCTACCTCTATGTCGCTTGGGTTGTCAAAGCGATTGTTGAGACAACGCTCAAGGGAGATCCATTTGTCGAAGCCAATATTTCCCGCCTTCGGAAAACATGGATTGTTATCGCGCTTGTGGAAATATTCCGTATGTTCTTCATGGGACTACTTCCCGGCACAAAGTCGGATGCTGCTTTAAACAGCTTCTCTATGGATACGCGGCTTTCGGCGTGGTTCTTGGTCTTTGTCATTGCCGCGATGGCCGAAGTTTTCCGCATTGGGCTTGAACTTCGCCGTGATCAGGAATTGACAGTTTAGTATGGCTATTCGCGTAAATTTAGACCGGGTGCTCTTAGAGCGCCGCATGTCATTGACCGAACTCGCTGATCGTGTTGGTATTACGCTGGCTAATCTCTCAATCCTGAAAACCGGAAAAGCGCGGGCTGTGCGTTTTTCAACCCTTGATGCTCTATGCCGCGAACTCAATTGCCAGCCAGCAGATATTTTAGAATATGAGCCAGATGAAGATGTAGCCGCGCAGGCTGCTGAATAGCTCTTAATCCTTCAAAAAATAGTGATAGGCTGGATTTTGGGTTTCATCGCTCATGGGAAAACCAGTCTGTTGAAGGCTATCGCTTAATGCTTCAAAGTCGCCATGTGGCACCTGAAATCCGCATAAGACTTGCCCCGTTGAGCTGCCGTGATTGCGGTAATGAAACAGAGAAATATTCCAGCGTGCATCAAGATTTACTAGAAAATCAGTCAGCGCGCCCGGACGTTCCGGAAACTCAAAACTATAAATTACCTCAGGACTGTCCATTCCAGCGCGGCCGCCAACCATATGGCGTAAATGCCGTTTCGCCAATCTGTCATGGGACAGGTCTGTAATTGCAATGCCTTCGCGTGTCATCGCCGTAATAACGTCCGTGCGCTCTTGGGATGATTTTAGCTTCACCCCTACCAATACATGCGCAATGTCAGCATCTGCAAAACGGTAATTAAATTCTGTCACAGCACGGCGACCGAGCGCCCGGCAAAAATTCAGGAACGCGCCAGGGCGCTCCGGAATTGTTGCGGCAAATAACATTTCTCCCCCCGCGCCCAGTTCGGCGCGTTCGACCATATGACCGATCCTGTCAAAATTCACATTGGCACCAGATAATGTGACAACGCAGTCGCCTTCGGGGGCACTGCCGTCTTTGATGTCGCGTATTAAGCCTGCCAGCGCCAGCGCGCCAGCCGGTTCAACCACGGTCCGTGTGGCCTCGAAAATATCTTTAACGGCGGCGCAAATTTCGTCATTTGTCACTGTGATAACGCGTTCAACGACCCTTTGGGCGATATCAAATGTATTGGATCCGATCAGCCGCACAGCCACCCCATCGGCAAAACCGTCAACTGTTTTGAGCGGTGTTGGCGTCCCTGCCTCCAGAGATGTTTTTAGCGTCGCCGCGCCGATAGGCTCGACAGCAATAATTCTCGTATCCGGCGCATTGGCTTTCACCCATGTCCCGATGCCGGACACCAAGCCGCCGCCGCCGGTACACACATAGATGGCGGCCGGCGTGCGCGGCATTTGCTCTAATATTTCCCGGCCGACTGTACCTTGCCCCGCAATCACATCGATTTCGTCAAACGGGTGAATAAAAACGCCGCCGGATGTTTTTGCAAAGGCTATTGCCGCTGCGCAGGCCGCGTCATAATCATCGCCGATAAGCCGTGTTTCAGCCCCGCGCGCCTGTACCGCTTTGACCTTAATCGGCGGCGTTGTCACCGGCATGAAAATAATCGCGTTGGTTTTATAATAAGCAGCAGCGGCAGCGACGCCTTGCGCATGATTACCTGCGCTCGCCGCGATAACGCCGCGCAAGCGTTCACTATCGCTTAACGCAGAAATTCGGTTTGCCGCACCCCGAATTTTAAACGAAAAGACGTCCTGAAGGTCTTCGCGCTTCAGCCAAATTTCCCGTCCATATTCCAGCGATAATTTCGGCGCATGCTCACACGGTGTGCGTTTGGCCAGTGCGTAAACATCAGCGGCCTCTATGCGGGCCTTAAGATCATTTAAATTAACCCGCGACATAATCCGCGATCCAGTCACCCACGCCAGACGTTGACAACGCCCCGCCTAAATCGCCTGTTGTGTGCCCGCCTTCTAGTGCGGCCTCTACGCCGGCTTCAATCGCGGCGGCCTCATCATCTAATCCAAATGACAAGCGCAGCATCCATGCGGCGGATAATATCATCGCTAGCGGATTAGCTTTGCCTTGACCTGCAATATCCGGCGCGCTGCCATGTATCGGTTCATACATGCCTGTCGTGCCGTCTGAGAGTGAAGCGGACGGGATCACGCCCATCGATCCAGCCAAGACGGAGGCTTCATCGGTCAGAATATCTCCGAACATGTTTTCTGTTAGGATAACATCAAAGCTTTGAGCCTTGGTGAGCATATGCATGGTCATGGCATCAACAAGCAGATGCTCAAGCTCGATGTCCGGATAGCGCGCTGCGACTTTGATCACTGTTTCTCGCCACAGACGCGACGTTTCCAGCACGTTTGATTTATCAACGCTGGTCACTTTTTTCTTACGGGTCATAGCAAGGTCGAAGGCTTTAACGGCAATGCGTTCAATTTCAGCTTCGCTATAACGGCACTCATCATATGCGCCCAGATTATCGCGCCCCTTTGCGCCGAAATAAATACCGCCCGTGAGCTCGCGCATGACCACAAAATCTGTCCCCTCAAGGCGCTCGCGCTTTAGCGGCGCGCGGTCAATCAGCGCCGGATAAGGCTTGCAGGGCCGGATATTGGCATAAAGATTGAGGTTTTTACGCAGCGGTAATAATGAGCCAAGTTCGGGTCTGTCCGCGCCTCTAAGATGATCCCATTTCGGCCCGCCCACAGCGCCCAGTAATATCGCGCCAGTGCGTTCACACGAAGCAAATGTATCGTCTGGCAGAGGTTTAAGCCCGCCATCAATCGCCGCGCCGCCGATCAGGTGTTCTTCAACCGCTAATTCATGTCCAAATTTTCGTGCTGCGGCTTTGAGGACTTTAACCGCCTCCGCGCCGACTTCGGGGCCAATCCCGTCGCCGGGAAGATATGTGAAATGAATGATCACGCGCGCGTCTCCTCAAATTTTGTAATCGCGTCATTTTGCGCGGCCAAATATCCCATCTCGTCAACGCCTTCCATAAGGCAGTAACGGGAAAACGCATCAATCTCGAAACTATAGGTTCCGCCATTTTTCGGCAGGCGGACTTCGCAACGCTCCAAGTCCACGGTGACCTCTTCGCCGGGATGATCGAGGAGCCATTGATGGGCGCTCTTTTCAATAACGATTGGCAATAGCCCGTTTTTGAGGGAATTATTTTTAAAAATATCCGCGATCTCGGAGCTGATAACTACGCGTACGCCGTAATCCGTCAGTGACCACGGCGCATGTTCACGCGATGACCCGCAGCCAAAATTATGGCCACCAACCAAAATCTGGCATGCCTTCGCGGCATGGCTGTTTAATATATGATCCGTCTCGCTACCGTCTTCTCCATAGCGCCAATCATTAAACGCATGTTTGCCGAGCCCGTCCCGGGACGTGACGGTTAGGAACCTTGCCGGAATGATTTGGTCCGTATCAATGTTGGCTGCTGGAAGAACCAATGTTTTTGAGGTTACGGTTTTAATCGGGTCAAAACTCATGATGCACGCTCCAATTCTCGCGGATCTGTAATCACGCCGCGTATGGCCGCCGCTGCCGCTGTTGCCGGAGAGGCTAAAACCGTACGCGCGCCCGGCCCTTGGCGACCGGCAAAATTGCGGTTGGAGGTTGAGACAACTAATTCACCCGGCGCAGCTTTATCGCCGTTCATGGCAATACACATCGAGCAGCCCGGCTCCCGCCACTCGGCTCCGGCGTTCGTGAATATATCATGGAGGCCTTCGGCTTCGGCCTCGCGTTTAATGAGTTCCGATCCCGGCACGACAATGGCCGTGACATGGTTTTGGACTTTTGCGCCGCGCATAATCCGCGCCGCCGCGCGTAAATCATCCATGCGCGAATTGGTACAAGAACCGATAAAAACCCGGTCAACTTTAGTGCCCGCAATCGGCGCTCCGCTCGTCATTTGCATATAATCCAGCGCTTTGTCATCGGCCTCGGTTTGGGAAGCGGGAACAAGCGCGTCAATCGGCATCGCCATGCCGGGGTGCGTGCCATACGTCACCATAGGCCGAATGTCTTCGGCTTTCAAAAACACGCTTTTATCAAACTCTGCGCCTTCATCGGTAGCGAGGGATACCCAATCTTCGCATGCCGCTTCAAAATCCCCATTTTCAATATTGGGCGCAAATTTCCGCCTCTTAAGATAATCAAATGTGGTTTGGTCGGGCGCGATTAAGCCGCAGCGCGCGCCGGCCTCGATGGACATGTTACACACGGTCATGCGCTCATCCATGGACATGGCTCTAAAACAGGCCCCGCGATATTCCAACGCATAGCCCGTGCCGCCGCCGACGCCAATTACGGCAATAATGGCGAGGATGACATCTTTTGCCGTGACGCCGTCTTGCAGATCGCCGTCAACATGGATCGCCATCGTTTTGGGTTTGCGCATCAAGAGACATTGATTGGCGAGCACATGCCCGACCTGTGTTGTACCGATACCAAAGGCAATCGCGCCAAACGCGCCGTGGGTTGAGGTGTGACTGTCGCCGCAGACAATGGTCATTCCCGGCTGCGTTGCGCCAAGCTCCGGCCCCATGACATGGACAATGCCGCGGTTTTCGCTCTCCCAGCCATGAGTTTCAATGCCGTGTTCCTTTGTATTGGCGAGCAAGGTCTCAACCTGGCTTTCGGCCTGCGCGGTCACAAACGGACGCGAGCCATCGGCATTCATCAAAGTCGGAGTTGAATGGTCTATGGTCGCGAGCGTTCGGTCCGGGCGGCGCACAGATAAGCCCCGCTCCCTAAGAACCGTGAACGCTTGCGGGCTTGTAACCTCATGGATGAGGTGCAGATCAATATAAAGCGTCGCAGGATGCTCATGGGTTTCGGGGACGACAACATGCCGGTCCCAGACTTTATCGAAGAGTGTTTTCATAGTAATTTATCATTCTTGGGGAACATAAAAGGAAGACAGAAAAAAAGCATGCCACCGAGTAAAGCTATCCAATAGTAATCGAACGACAACTCAAGCTCTCCATCGATGACCGTAATTGATTTCGAGGTGAAATATATGAATATTCCTAATCCTATTAT
Source organism: uncultured Caulobacterales bacterium (assembly GCA_964352275.1). Lineage (GTDB taxonomy): Bacteria > Pseudomonadota > Alphaproteobacteria > Caulobacterales > Maricaulaceae > JACOMS01. The sequence goes on along the minus strand of CAYGRF010000064.1, from coordinate 694 downwards.
TCGAAGGGATTGAGCCCATATGGGAACGACTCGCGAATATGATGGCAATAAGGTTTCAAGTAACCCGGCTTTCAATTTCAAACTATCAACTCTCATTCCATTAATTGCCCACACAACAATTCCTGGCAAAAAAATGCATACAAGACCAGCAAACGCCCAAACATTGGTTTTCTGAGTGACCTCTTGAATCGCTTGAAATGACCCAGAGCTCTCCAATGGGATGAGTTGTATGGTCTTAAACATCCAGAAACCCAGAAGAAAAATGCCAATAACATAAAAAAATTTTGTCCACCGACCCATCAATGCTGCGCCGCAATGGGGCGCTCGCGTACGGCGCGGCGTTCAATCCGGTTAATCACGTCGAGATAGGCTTTGGCGCCTGCGAGAACCGTATCGGTGCTGGCTCCGCGTCCGTGGAAGCTGTCAAATTCTGTGGATACAAGAACGGAGGCCTCAGCCATAGCGTCTTCGCCTTCGGTCACGGATTGCACGGAGAAACTATCGAGATGGAGCGGGCGGCCCGTCACTTCGGAAATCGCCATAAATACCGCATTGACCGGCCCGGCGGCTTCGCTGACCGCTGTTACCGCGCGGCCATCTTCGTGGGTCAGCTTGACCGTCGCTACGGGTTTGCGGCCATTATCGGAACCCGCGGATACATAGAGACTATCAATTGCCCACGGCCCCGCTGCGC
>CAYGRF010000063.1:0-15608 GCA_964352275.1 uncultured Caulobacterales bacterium | reverse complement strand
ATGCTGATTTGGCGCAGATCGCGAAGAACAGCATTAGGGCGTCCTATATGGACGAGGCGCGTAGAGCGGAATTGCTGGCAGAGATTGAGGCGCTCACCGCATAATATCTTGATATGTCAATTATTTCGCCTATATATAAAGGCGTAGGAGTTGATTTATGTCGATGCAGCAAATGACAGACGGTAATATGATTTCACCTGACCGGGTGGCGGAAGCCTTGCGTACGACCAAGAAGGAAATTGGAGCTACTCTTGGAGTTCCCGCAGAATCCCTGTCGCGAAAAAGCCGGATTTCATCGGCGGCAACTCAAACATCTTTGCGTCATTTTATCGAAATTCTCAATGCGGTTACTCCGTCTGTTGGCAATATGGTGATGGCGTTTGCGTGGTTTCGTTCCCAGCCTATTACAGGGTTTGGTGGCCGTACACCTGAAATGATCGTCAAAGACGGTGAGTTTGAAGCGCTCCGGGCGCATATTCGGCGGCGGTTCGAAGGCGGATATGCGTGACACTTTTCAGCCGTGTTCAATTGGTCGTCATTCGCGCGGCAAAACCATACTGGTCATACGCACCGACATCCGATGAGGGCGCAGCAAAATATGGCGGGCGCTTTAATGCGGTTGGCATGCATGCTTTATATACATCATTTTCGCTCACAACATGCGCTCGTGAAGTACGTTTCAGTCTCAATACTGATCCATATACGTTCTTTTATTTAGATATTGATTGCGCGGATATTGTAGATTTGACAAATCAAACTGTTCGCGTGTCTTTGGGTGTAAATATTGAAGATTTACAGTCTCCGAATTGGGAATCTGAGCTTCACAGAGGGATTAAACCCGCCAGTCATGCTCTATCCGAGCGTTTAATAAAGGCGGGCTGCGCGGGTATCATTGTGCCGAGTTTCGCTGACGGCGCTGCGCCCGAGGACGTCAATTTGGTTCTTTGGCAGTGGACGGATGATACAGGTGCTCCAAAAAGGGGCTCACACTCGGTCGTCGTCGTTAGCCGTGATGCTCTGCCGCGCGATAATCGATCTTGGAAACCCGCCTGAAATTAACATGAATGCAGGATAGACCCATGACCAACGCTACGCCACCCGAAAACCCGACCCACCTAGAAGACCGCACGGAAAGCGGCGCACGTCTTTATTCACCGTCTGCAGCGCGGAACAAGGATGTGATTGCGGATATTTTAGAGGTCCGCTTGCCGCGAGGAGCGCGGGTGCTGGAAATTGCGGGCGGAACCGGGGAGCATGCGGTAACAATTTGCCAAAGGCGGCCAGATATTCTCTGGCAACCCTCTGATCCCGATCCCGCTTCGCGGGTGAGCCAAGATGCGTGGCGTCTTGATGCTCCGGGACAGATTTTACCGTCCTTGCGCATTGATACAATGGAGGCGGCATGGTGGGAGGGTTTAGGCACGTTTGATGCAGTGTACTGCGCAAACATGATCCATATTGCGCCTTGGGAGGCAGCGTTAGGCCTGGCACAAGGCGCGGCGCAGCTTTTGTCTTCGGGCGGGATATTTTGTCTTTACGGCCCGTTTAAAGAGGGCGAAGCAACCGCTTCGTCCAATTTGGACTTTGATGAGAGCCTGAAACGCCGAAACCCGGCTTGGGGCGTTCGTGATTTGCAATCTGTTAAACATATGTTTGCAGATGCAGGGTTTAATAGTGACGCTCTGATAGTCACGCCTAAAGAAAACAGGATGCTGATTTTCTCAAAATGATGACCAATCTGGGCAATATGACAGCTTTGTCATGTTTTGGACAGATTTAGGATAGACGCATACGCTCAAAGATGCGCACATCAGGGAGAGAATTGTGACCTCGCAATCCAGCCGTCTCACATCACGCCTTAAACGCGGCCTTATGCTTTGCCTCGCAGCCAGCGCTTTCGCGGCTGTGCCAGCCTCCGCGCAGCTTATTTCGCCGACACCTGTGGTTTTGAAAACGCAGCAGGCCCGTCCCGGATCGCTCGCGGATTTGGTCGAGCGTATCAGCCCGGCAGTGGTCAATATCAAAGTCACAACAGACACAGGCGAGACCACATCCGAAGGGCAGGGTTCCGGCTTTATTATTTCCCCGCAAGGCGAGGTAGTAACAAATTATCATGTCATTGAGGGCGGCGACACCATCACCGTGGTCTTTAACAATGATACACGTTTCCCGGCGCGTATTATCGGCACGGATGAAGAAACAGATTTAGCGCTGCTGAAAATTGACAGCCCGCAGGCTTTCCCCGCTGTGCCGTTTTATCAGGGCGCCCCGATACGCATTGGCGATTGGGTCATCGCGATTGGCAATCCGTTTGGCATCGGCCAATCGACCAGCCTCGGCATTATTTCGGCCATTGGCCGTGACCGGGTCGAATCCGGCGCCTATGTGGATTACATCCAAACAGACGCGACTATAAACCGGGGTAATTCCGGCGGCCCTCTGTTTAATCCCCAAGGCCAGGTTGTCGGCGTAAACTCCGCGATTTTTTCTCCGACCGGGGCCAGCGTCGGTATTGCATTTTCTATTCCCTACAATACGGCCCAAGAGGTGGTCACGGCGCTGCGAACCAATGGCCGGGTTAGCCGTGGCTGGCTTGGTGCTGGTCTGCGCACGGCAGAGCTGTCTCGCGGTAATTCCGCCAGCCCGCATAGCTCCGGCGCGATTGTCAATAATATTGTCGCCGGAAGCCCGGCGCATGTCTACGGCCTGCGTATTGATGATATTATCATGCGCGTGAACGGCACGCCTGTGGCTGACTCGCTCGAAGCCACACGGCTGATCGGACGATTTAAACCGGGCCAGCAGGTACAATTTGACATTGAGCGTAATGAGCAGGTCATGCCGTTGCGCCTTCAAGTAGCTGAGCGCCCGGCCAAGGACGTTGTTGACCGCGCCATGAATGGCGGCTCCGTGAGCGTTGGGGTAAGCCCCGCGCCGCGCGGCGCTGCGCCGCAAATTGGAACGCCAAGTCCCGCGCCAACCGGCGGCGGCACCATCGGCATGTCTCTGGTTGATCTGAGCTCAACCTTTAGAAAGTCTATCGGCATGCGGGCTGACCAAGTTGGCGTGTATGTTGAGCGGGTTGACGCAGGCAGCCACTCGGCGCGCAAAGGCGTTGAAGGGAATATGGTGTTGCTTGAAATGGATAGCCAGCCCATCTCCAGTGTCAGCGCATTTCGCAGCATGATCGCGAAAGCCCGGCAAGCTAATGCCGCCAGTATCATGCTGCTTGTCCGTACAATCAATGGCAGTGAAAACTATGTCTCGGTGCCTATATAACGGGACGCAATAAAAGGAGCGCAGGATGCGTATTTTAGTCGTAGAAGATGATGAAGTGGCCGCGGAATATGTCCGCAAGGGCCTCATGGAAGCGGGACACGTCGTGGACCTTGCTGCTGATGGTGATATGGGGCTCGAGATGGCCCGCGCCGCCGATTACGATGCGCTGATCCTTGACCGTATGATGCCGAAAATGGACGGGCTGGAAATGCTCGCCGCGCTCCGTGAAGACGGCGATTCCGTCCCCGTTCTGATCCTCTCTGCGCTCGGCGAAGTTGACCAAAAGGTTGAAGGCCTTCGGGCCGGCGGTGACGATTATCTGGCCAAACCCTATGCGTTTTCTGAACTCCTCGCGCGCGTCGAAGCGATTGGCCGCCGCACGGATCCAAGTGCGGCTGTCACCAAGCTTAAGGTCGGTGAATTGGAAATGGATTTGCTGGCGCGCACAGTGCGCCGCGATAGCCAGAATATTTTGTTGCAGCCACGCGAATTTCGACTGCTGGAATGCCTTATGCGTAATGCTGGCCGGGTAGTTACCCGCACAATGTTGCTGGAAAAAGTTTGGGACTACCACTTTGACCCCCAAACCAATGTGATTGATGTACATATTTCGCGGCTACGCGGAAAAATCGATAAAGATTTTGAAACGCCGCTCCTGCATACGGTTCGCGGCGCGGGTTACCGCTTGCAGGTTTAACCGCGTCGCCGTAGCGTGAACTATGCTAACCGCGCTCAAAAAGCTTTACCGTAATACGCTGTTTCGGCTGAGTCTTCTGATTGCGACTTTGTTCGTGATTAGCTCAATCGCGCTGCTTGGCTATGTCTATTACGCAACCATTAGCCTAGAAATTCAGCGCGTGGATAAAGCGCTGATTGCCGAAATTGATGAGCTCAATACACTGTTTGCCGAGCGCGGGCCGTCTGCGCTTGCAACTGAAGTTTTTCTGCGCTCGGCGTCCCGCGAAGGGCTGTATCTGGTTGTGCACGGCAAGCAAGTCACTGGGAACCTTGTGGGGCAGCCTGTGGGTAATGAGATGGGGTTCGAAGAGCTTCTCGTTAAAGACATTGATCTGAATTATTATAAGCGCCGGTTTACATACGGCGCGCGTGAAAATGAAGATTCCGACTTTCGGGACCGCCGCGTGCGCGGCCTTGTTGGCCCGCTGCTACAAGGCACAGACATTCAGGGTCAAATTTTGGTGGCGCGGGACGTTGAAGTAACCATGCGTACGGCTGACCGTGTGACAACAGCTATGCTGACTTCAGCGGCGATTTCTCTGGCAATGGGGCTGATCATCGGCTGGTTTATCTCCCGGCGGTTTTCGCGCCGTGTTGAAGATTTTAATCGCCTCGCGACCGATATTCGCGCGGGTAATTTGGATCGGCGCGCGCCGCGTAATTACAGCGAGGACGAGCTTGATCTGCTTGCTGAACATCTCAACGCTATGCTGGATCATATTGACCGCTTAATGAAAGCTATGCGCTATGCGGGTGATAGTATCGCGCACGATTTGCGCTCTCCGCTGACGCGGTTGCGGACCCGGCTGGAAAGTGCCGCCAGCGATGTTCACGATACGGCAGCACAGGATACGCTTTTTGCGGCCTCTGAAGATGCGGGCGAGCTTTTAAAAACATTTGACTCTGTCTTGCGCATTGCCCGCCTCGAAGCCGGGGAGCGCCGCGAACTGCTGATTGATGTTGATCCCAAGCCGCTGCTTGATGATATTACTGAGCTGTATGAGCCGGCCTGCGAAGATGCGGGGTTGAACTTTAGCGCAGACATTGCGCCCGGCCAAATCGTCAGCGCCGACCGGGGACTGCTCTCGCAGGCCGTATCCAACCTTGTTGAAAACGCGATAAAATATACGCCGAGCGGCGGGGCGATTAGGCTGACGCTCGCAAGGAACAAAGATGGCCGGGTGCAGATTGCCATTACGGATACGGGCCCGGGCATACCGCCGGAAGAACGGCAGCGGGTCAAAGAACGCTTTGTCCGCCTTGATAAAAGCCGCTCTCTTCCGGGCAGCGGTCTCGGCTTGTCATTGGTTGATGCGGTAGCCGATTTGCACCGTGCTGAATTTATACTTTCCGAAGGTATACCATCATCCCGGGGGCCGGGCCTTACAGCAAAGATTATTTTCCCGCGCCGCCGCCGCGCTAAGGCCGGAGCCAAATGATCGACCGAAACAACTCTCTTGAGCGCGCACGTAATTATGCACCCTATTTGGCCGAGAGCCTTGATTTGTTCCCTGAATTAGAGACGGGTTTTCGCACTGATAATCCGACGCATATACTCGCAAGAATGAAGGCAGAACTGCCGGATAATATCGGCACACTTGATGAAGAGATGGCGACGTTGCGGCTGTATAAACGCCGCGTTCATTTGATTATTGCTCTTTCCGATATTGCCGAAATTTGGGATTGGGACGCGGTTACTGAGCAGCTCACAGCTCTTGCAGATTTGGCGATGCAGCGCCTATTGCGCGCCATTGGAGCGCAGGAAAATATTACAGGGACACCTGACAATCCCATACCCGGGTTTTTTGTGCTGGCCGTTGGAAAATACGGCGCGCGGGAGCTGAACTATTCCAGTGATATTGATTTTAACGTCTTTTACGATCCAAGCATCGTGGACTTGCCGAACCCCCAGCGCGCTGAACGCACGCTCATTCGGCTTGTCCAGGCCTTGATTAAGGGTTTTGAACGGATCACGGGCGATGGATATATTTTCAGGACCGATCTGCGGCTGCGGCCTGACCCCCGCTCAAATGCGGTTGCCGTCTCAACCCGCACCGCAGAGCGTTATTATGAAACGCTGGGACAAAATTGGGAACGCGCGGCGATGATCAAGGCGCGCGTGTGCGGCGGTGATTATGCGGCAGGCGGCACATTTATGCACGGCGTGCTTGAGCCTTTTATCTGGCGTCGCAATCTCGATTACGCTGCGATTGAAGACATATTGGCGATGAAACGCCAAATTCACGCGGGGAAGGGCGGAAGCCTGATTGCTGCGCCCGGACATCATCTTAAACTTGGTATGGGCGGTATTCGCGAAATTGAGTTTTACGCACAGGTTCAACAGCTTATCCTCGGCGGGCGGCGACCAGAATTGCGTTTGCGGCGAACCGTAGACGCGCTTGCCGCGCTTGCAGAGGGAAAATTTATCAGCCCAGATGACGCGGATGCGCTCGCGCATCATTACGGCGTGCTGCGAACACTCGAACACCGCACGCAAATGGTGAGAGACGAACAGACCCATGAAGTTCCGGAAGGCGATACGGAGCGGGAGAGCTTCGCCAAACTGTGCGGCTATGCAGGATGCCAAGATTTCGATGCGGCTTTACTTGAAGTGCTAAACGATGTGCATGAGCGTTACGGCGCATTATTTCCGGATGTCCGCAGCCTATCATCCCGTGAAGGCACGCTGGTATTTACCGGGGTTGAGCCGGGCCCGGAAACCCTGAAAACTCTAAAAAAGCTGGGCTATGAACGCGGCGCCGATGTATGGCGCGCTATGGCAAGCTGGCTTGGCGGGCGCATACGCGCAACAAAAACTGAGCGGGCCCGTGAGTATTTAACAGAAATAGCCCCGGGTATCATCGATATGTGCGCCGACACAAAGCAGCCGGATCGAGCCTTTTCCGCATTTGCGCGGTTCTTTACAGGGCTTTCTACGGGCGTGTCTTTGCTCTCTATGTTTAAGCAAACGCCGGAGCGGCTCAGCCAGCTAATCAGCCTGATGAACCAGTCTGATTTTGTAGCGGATATGCTGGCGGATCAGCCCGCGATTTTAGACGCGATGGTCAGCCCGGAGTTTTTGGATATTGATGCCAGCCGGATGAAAGCGGATTATGAAGCCGATATTTGCGGCGCAGCGGATTTTGAAGATGCGCTCAATGCGGCGCGGCGGCGCGTTCGGGAAGATCATTTCCGCATTATCACCGGGATATTAACCCAGCGCATAGCCCCCAACCGGGCAGCGATTTTATTCACCGAAGTGGCCGACTCTGTTGTTTCCGCCATGCTGCCCGTGGCTATCGCGGAAGTGGAGCGTATATCCGGGCCTGTTCGTGGGAGCGTCGCCGTGCTGGGCCTTGGCAAAATGGGCGGCCGCGAAATGCGGCTGCTCTCTGATCTGGATATTATGATGATATATCAGCCCGCCGCACATGAAGAAAATGCGCAAAGGCTGTATACGAAGGTAACGCAAAGGCTGGTCAGCGCTTTGTCCGCAGTAACAGAAGAGGGCGGTCTATTCGAAGTGGATATGGCGCTGCGTCCATCAGGGCGCTCCGGGCCTGTTGCTGTGACCGTCGAGGCCTTTCGAACATATTACCAATCCAAAGCTTGGACGTGGGAGTTTATGGCGTTGACTCGGGCCCGCATTGTTGCGGCCAGTACGCATGATTTTGGTTCAGAGTTAAGCGATGTTTTAAAAGAAGCTCTGACTATGCCCCGTCCCGATTTGAATATGCCCAACGATATTGCGGATATGCTTAATCGGACCAAAGCCGAGAAACCCGCCAAAAGCGAATGGGATATAAAATCTGTTAACGGAGGTTTGCGCGAAATAGAATTTATTGCCCAGTCTCTGTTCTTAAAGGGGCGTGCAGAGTTCGGAGATTTAAATGGCCTGTCGACGACCGAGATGTTACATCACGCGCAGGCCGCAGGGTTCATCCCTGAAACGGACAGGGTGGTTTTGGCGGGCACGGCGCAATTCTATAACGATATGTCCCATATCTTAAACGTCTGTCACGGCAAAAGCTTTCCCGAAACTGAAGCGGGTATAGGAAGGCTCGCTGGCGCTATGGGTTTCGAGAACTTGAAAAAATTCGAGGCGCATTACACGGCGCGGCGCGAAGCCGTATCGGCCCTGACCAACCGGTATATTTTTAACCGTAAGGGTTAGGCGGAATAACGCCCTTTTCAAACACCTGAGGCGGTTGCGGCGGCATGTTCTGCATGGGCGGCGTATGCGGTTTTGGCGGCGGCGCGGCTTGCGGCGCATATACAGGTGGCGTATTGGGCGACGATACGGGCGGTGCCGACGGCGCGGCTTGTTGCGGCCCAGCGTAAGGATTAGGCGCAGGGTTGGTGCTTGGTTTGGGCGGCGGCGCTACTGGCTGCGCGCGAAGCGGCGGCGGGCTAGCTTGCGGCTGGCTCGAGGCAGGTACTGCTGCGGGTGAATGTGCCTGCGTTCGCTGCGGCTCTTGCGTTTGCGCGGCTGGTTCTTCTGGTGATGCATCCAGACTTGGCATAGGCGCAAGACCTGAAATTGATGGCAACGGGCTGGCCTGAACACTTGTAGATGGAACGTCGTTAGATGTGCCATCTGTGGTGCCGTCGGACAAGACCTCGGCAATATCCTGGACAAGACGGGACATTTCATCAGCCACTTCATCGTCTGGCAGAGCAGCCTCTTTTTTCAGCGGCTTGTTCGGGAGTGTGAAGATAACGGTTGTGCCTTCGCCGTGTATAGACTCAATTTTGAAGTTACCGCCATGGAGTTCCACCAATGATTTCGATAGAGCCAATCCAAGGCCAGTCCCTTCGGTTTGGCGGCTATTTTTCGTCTCAACCTGCTCAAACGGTTTGGCGAGCCGTTCAATGTCATCTTTGGATATGCCAATACCCGTATCGGAAACACTTATGATCAGGCCCGCACTCTTAGGCGTAACGTCGATACTGACGACCCCGCCCTCGGGTGTGAATTTGATGGCGTTGGTCATGAGGTTTAGTAGAACCTGTTTTACAGCGCGCGGGTCGGCTTCAATCTCAGGGACATGGCCAGCATCAAAGACCAGTTTGAGACTGTTTTCCTCGGCCCGGCCCCGTAGAATACGCACAACCTGCTCAATCATTTCGTTCATCTGAAGCATTTCAGTGTTGAGGTTCATTTTACCGGCCTCAATCTTGGACATATCCAGAATATCGTTAATCAAGGATAAGAGGTGTTGACCGGAAAATAGGATGTCGCCGACATATTCCTTATAACGAGGATCGCCAAGAGGGCCGAACATTTCCTTCTTTAAGATGTCTGAAAAGCCGTTAATCGCATTCAGCGGCGTGCGAAGCTCGTGGCTCATATTGGCCAGAAATTCGCTTTTGGATTGATTGGCTTCTTCGGCGCGAATTTTTTCTTGCTCGTAGCTTTCAGCGAGTTCAACAATGCGTGTCTGGGATTTGCGTAAAACGTCAATGGTCTTTTGCAGGGCCTGTTCATTCTTTTGGAGTTGGTATTCGCGTGTCCTAATGGCCGTAATGTCTGTCCCGATACTCACACGCCCGCCGTCAGCCGTGGAGGTTTCAAGATAGCGTAGCCACCGACCATCTTTGAGCCGGATTTCCGTGCCCTGACCTTCGCCGTTTTCTTTAATTTCAATAATTTGTTTTTCGGCATTATAGTCCACCGTCATGCGGTCAAGACCTTTTGACAGCATCCCCGGTGAGAATGCGAAAAAATCCTCAAACCGTGCGTTCCACAGGGTCAGTTGATCCCGTTGATCCCAAATCACAAACGAGTCGTTCATTGACCGCAGCGCATCGAAAAGGCGCGCTTCGGCAGCTTGCAGGCGTGCCTGTGATCCGCGTTGTTCCGTGACATCGAGCGCCATGCCGATGATGACCCTTGTATTGTCTCCTCCGCGGGTCAAAGGATGGCCTCGGCAAGATAGTAAAATAGGAAGCCGGGCTACGGTGAGATTAACTTCGAAATCTCCGGCCATGTGTGCCCTGCGCGCAAGATATAATAGACGTTCGCGGTCACTTTCGTGGAAAATATTTAAAAATTGCGTTACTTGCATGGTTTGCTCGCCCTCTGGAAGGCCCAGAAGCGCGGAGAGCGAACGGCTGACATAGGCTTCGTTGCGCGAAAGATCAATTTCCCAGACGCCGCCCCGGCTACTATCAATCGCCGCGCGGTAACGCTGCTGCGATATTTCGTTCTCAACATTATTGACTTCGGATTGCTGGACATGGGTCAACATGTTGCGCGTCAAATACCACATAATACCGCAAGCCCCGAGGCACATCAAAGCGAGCAGCAACAGCGTGAAGAACCAACTCCCGGAGCCAACTCGGGGGCTTACGGCAACCAAGTTCAGTGTTGAACCGGGTATGGGCTGCATCGCCATCCAGACATTTTGGCTCGAAACGGAATGTGATCGGATCGAACTTTTTCCGGATTTTAAAAGATTTAAAAAACCATCGGTTGAAAAATCAAAATAGGCCGCTGAACCTTCGAGGCCCATTTGCGAGGGCCCGTCAATCACGCGGCCATTGGACTCTATCAGAGCGAAAGACGCCAAATCCGCAGTGACAAGTGAGCCTTGATTTAAGGCGAGCGCTAGAAAGGACCCACCGGCTTTTTGAACAATGACCGGGTTTACGGTGCCGTCAGCGCCGATGAGCGAGGTGATGATTACGCCGGATTGCGGAAATGCGGACAGGTTCAGGGACTTGAGCGGTGCTGCATTGGACGTGCCCGCAATAATTTCGCTTTTGTTGTTTAACAGTGCGGCGGCTGACACCCCGTTGCCGCGCGAGACAGTATTGATGATTTGCGCTGGGCTATTATTCGCCGACAAGGCTGTGTTGAGCCATGAGAGTTGCGAGTTGAGGCTTTCAGTGACAGACGTGACTTGGAATTGCACGACCGATGATAAATGGGCTTGTCCTTGTTTTCGCTCCTTGGAGCGGTCTGACCCAATGATCAACGTTGAAATTGTTACGGCCAAAATAACAAAAGCGATGATGGCAATCATAAAGGCTTGCTGCGGTGATCGCAGGGTTAGCCTTGAAAACATCGCATCGGTTGCTTTGCTCGCATAATCGCGGCGATCTTCGGTTTGAAACGCTGAGTGCGGATTGTTGGCTATCTGAGGCCCGCCTTGCGGTGCATGATATTGTTGATGTGATTGTGCATGAGCCTGCATAGGCGCATTCTGACCCGGCATGGGCGGCATATCCCTTGGCCCGCCTTGGGGCATATGCGGATGTGTTACTTGGTGGTTCACGTCACGCCTCACACGAATCAATGCTGACAATACCCCCGCGAGGCGAATTGCCAAGACAATAAGCTATCTTAAGGTGTTTTGTCATGACGCGCTAACCGTCATCAAGGGTGAAGGTTTTTCGATAAAATAACCCTGCGCAGCATCAAAGTTGAGATCTTTGGCAAAATCGAGCAATTCTTGTGTCTCTATACCTTCAGCAATGAATTTCACGTCAATCGGCCCGCCCAGAGAGAGAAGCGCCTTTAAAATGGCCCGCTCGCGCAGGTTTTCCATAGCCCGAAGTACAAAATGCCCATCGATTTTCAGCCAGTTTGCGGGCAGGGCGCGCAGATAGCGGATCGAGGCGGCGCCCGCGCCCACATCATCCAAACATATCGGATGTCCGCGGAGCTGTAGCCGGGTCAGGATACTCTCGGCCTTGTCAAGTGAGCGTAAATCCCATGTCTCGGTCAATTCAAGCATCAATTTATGCGGGGCGGCGTCATAGGCCGATAGGCACGCCATCAAAGAGCGCTCAAACCCTTCGGCCTCAAAGGATGCGCCGGATAGGTTGATGGCAATACCCGTGCTGTCAGGGTTGGCGTTGAGGGTCAGAACCGCCCGTGCCAGCATGGACAGGTCAAGATCTTTGATAGCGCCGCTAAGCTCAGCCGGTCTTAAAACGCCTTCCAACCCGTCTTCATGCTCAAAACGCACGAGCCACTCGTGATGCGAAATACTACCATCAGCCAGATTGATAATCGGCTGTTGCATAACGTGAAAACGCTCTTCGGATATGTGTTCACGGAAGCCGTGAAATGTACGCAGATCATTCATAGGGTCTTATAGAGGGCGCTCCCTAAAGAAAGTCCTTACAAATCCAAGATTATCCCCGTGTTTTTGTTGCGATTTCTAAGACGTTTTTCGATGGATTGGAGGCGATAATATTATCAAGTTCCGCTCCAATCAACGCCTGACGATGCGTGTCCAGCTTACGCCAAATCTCAAAAACGCCTAAAAGTCGGGCTGCGACTTGGGGGTTGCGGCTATCCATATCCATAATCTGCTTTGCAAATATGCGGTAGCCATCGCCGGATATATGATGAAACCCGGCCGGATTATTCATCGCAAATCCGCCGAGCAAGGCTCTGACGCGGTTGGGATTGTTGGGATTGTAGGCAGAATGTTCTGTCAGGGCTTTGACCATTCCCGCAGGATCGCGGCTCTCACGGCTGGCTGCCACAGAGAACCATTTATCGATGACCAGCGGATTGCTTTGCCATTTATCATAAAAATCCTGCATGGATTGATCCACGCGGCGACCGCCGAGACGTGTTAGCGCCAAAAGCCCGGCCAGTTCATTGGTCATATTGGTTGCCGTTTTAAATTGGGTCATGGCGAGCGACGCCGCTTGCGGATCTTGGCGCGCGGCCAGCAGCCCTAAACACTGATTACGCAGGGCGCGGTTCCCGGCGGCCATAGCGCCGGGTGAAAATACGCCGTCATCGGATAGGTCATGATAGGTCTGCAAGAGATCATGCCGGAGGCCATCTGCGACCGCGCGGGATAGCCAGCGCGATGCCATATGAACCGCCACCGGGTCAATTTCGGACAGTGTCTGCATGATTTCTGTATGGGATGGCCGTGATAGCACTAAGGCTTTGAAAGCCCGATCAAAACTGGGGTCGCGCAGTGTTACGCCAACGGCGTCAACATAGGCTTGCAGGGCTGTGTTCGGCTCCGGGCATATCCCGGACTCGATAGAACGGGACATATCCGAGAGCAATGTCCGCGCCAGAGTTTGCCCAGCCTCCCAGCGGTTAAACCCGTTAGGATCATAAGTCATCATGCGGATTGTGTCGTCGGTTGCATAATTGGCGTTTAAAATGACCGGCGCTGAAAAATCCTGCAAAACAGAGACAGTCGCCGGGCTGTCTGATTGTGTTTCAAAATCCACAGTGACGCTTTGATCCGCCAAAATTGTCAGCATCGTATCTGACGCGGTGCCGTCATCGCCAATAACCTGCCAGCGGATCGGGATGACTTTATCATGCTTTTCGGGCTGTCCGGGTGTGGGCGCGGTGTGCTGGGAAAACGTAATGGATAGGCCGTTATCTGTGCGCTGCGTTTGCAGCGATAGTTTCGGGGTTCCTGCGTCCTGATACCAATGCATAAATTGCGACAGGTCACGCCCGGAGGCGACTTGGAAACAGATCAGGAACTCTTCAATCGTGGCGGCTGTGCCGTCGAGCCGCGCGAAATATTCATCACAGCCTTTTCTAAATATGTCATCGCCCAGAAGAATTTTGAGCATGCGGATCAACTCGGCCCCTTTTTCATAAATCGTGGCCGTGTAAAAATTATCGATCTTAAGGTACTCATCCGGGCGCACTGGATGGGCGAGGGGGCCTGCGTCTTCCGGGAACTGCCGGGAGCGCAGAGCGCGCACATCTTTGATGCGCTGTACCGTCGCGCCGCGCTGGCTCGCGGAAAATTCCTGATCGCGAAAGACGGTAAAGCCTTCTTTGAGGCAAAGCTGGAACCAATCGCGGCAGGTAATGCGGTTGCCTGTCCAATTGTGGAAATATTCGTGGGCGACAACGCTTTCAATACGTTCGAAATTCATATCTGTCGCGGTCTGCGCGTCGGCCAAGAGCAAGGACGAATTAAAGATATTCAGGCCCTTATTTTCCATGGCGCCGAAATTAAAATCACGCACAGCGACGATCATAAACCGGTCAAGGTCATATTCGCGCCCAAACGCCTCTTCGTCCCAGCGCATGGACCGTTTTAGCGCGTCCATGGCATATTCCGCGCGCGGGGCGTCGCCGTGATCGACATAGATCGTCAGCGGAATGTGCCGCCCGCTCATGGTCATAAAACTATTTTCTAAAAGATCAAAATCACCGGCCACCAAGGCAAACAGGTAACAGGGTTTGGGGAAGGGGTCTTCCCAGACCGCATAGTGCCGCCCGCCCGGCAAATCGCCAAGCTCAACCGGATTACCGTTGGCTAGCAGGTGCAGATAATCGGCTTTATCGGCTTCAATGCGCACGGTAAATACGGACAACACATCGGGCCTGTCAGGGTAATATGTTATTCGGCGAAAGCCTTCGGCCTCGCATTGCGTGCAAAACCGCCCGCCCGACACATACAGCCCCATCAGGGTTGAGTTTGCGGCCGGGTTACAGACGGTTTCAATTTCGAGCGTAAATTCATCTGGGACATCGCTCAGCGTTAGCGCCGTTTGGGTCAGTGTATATTCAGAGCGCTTTAAATCACGGCCATCAATTTTCACGGACTTAAGGTCAATATTCTCCCCGTCGAGCACCAACGGCCCCGCCGCAAGCCGGGAGACGGCAAGCCGGGACTTTACATGCGTGGCCTCGGGGTCGAGCGCAAAATCCAGATACACACTCTCAATCTTGAAATTGGGCGGTACATATTCCGATAAGCGTGTCGGCGTTGGGGCTGTATCAGTGCGCATGGTGTCTCCAATCTGCGGATATGCGTAATAGGGCGACCTAGGTCAAGAGGGAGAAAGTAGGGGCGTTGTAGCGAGATGGTATATTATTCAAATCGAGCACAAAGATCAGTCTCGACTTTAAGGGTGCAGGCTTTCTTCAGCCAAACATCAGGTTCATCTACTTCAAGGACGTCTTTTAGTTGGCCCATGTAAGATAAAAGTACACGTTGAATGCAACCCTTGCGCATTCCAGCATTACATGTCTGCTCATACAGTTTTGATGCTTTTTCATAGGACTGTTCCACGCCGTTTCCATCTTCGTAAAGAGTTCCTAGATTGTAACAACCATACATATTATCGCCTGAACAGGCCGTCTGGTACCGCCTAGCCGCTTCTATGTAAGATTGCATTACACCTTGCCCGGTTTCGTAAAGACTGCCAAGGTTGTTGCAACCATCAAATTGATTGCTTGAGCAAGAGCGTTCATACAATTCACCCGCAAATTTATAAGATTGCTTCACCCCGTTGTCGGCATAAAACAGATTGCCCAAATTGTTACAGGCTGTCATTTCTTCACCTAAGCAGGCTTGGCGGTACTTTTCGGCAGCTTGCTCGTAAGATTTTTCCACCCCTTGACCTGTTTCATAAAAAAAACCGAGCCGAGAACATGCACGTACCTCTTTGCCTGAACACGCTTTTTGATATAATTTTGCAGCTTGCTGATATGATTGTTCTTCGCCGTGGCCGAATTCATTTAGTAAGCCTTGGCTGTAACACCCTTCCATAAGTTTGCCATGACAAGCCTGTTGATACAATTTTGCAGCTTGTGAGAAAGATTGTTCTAAACCCTTTCCGTCTTCGTAAAG
>CAYGRF010000062.1:0-15764 GCA_964352275.1 uncultured Caulobacterales bacterium | reverse complement strand
GGCGAGACGCCGCGGCCTTCGATGAGCCACCGTCCATCCGCGCCGTATTGAGCAAATTCGGCGACGCGGGCTTGGCCGCCGTCAACAATCCGGTTGCGGTCAGAAAGCCAAATACCTGCACCTGCTGTTGTGGTGCCAATCAGCGGCGCAATATCGAGGGATTTCACACCGGCAGCAAAAGTCTCGCCGTCCGAATAGGTGCCTTCATTGATCAAAACGGCCAAATGCCCCCGGAAAGTTTGCTGCATATTGGTTGTTGCGGGGCCGCCGTGCGGGCTTTTCCAAAACGCCCACGCGCGCCGCAAGAGCGTACCAATAATGAAACTGTCAATATTGCCGCCCCGGTTTCCGCGTACATCAATGATCAAGCCGTCTTTGTCATAATGCTCGTAAAAGTCCCGGGCAAAGCTGGCCGCGTCATTAGAGCCCATGGCGCGCATGTGAATATAGCCGACTTTGCCGTCTGACGCTTTTGCCACGGCTTCGCGGTTTTGCTGAACCCAATGGCTATAACGTAGCATAGCGAGTGCGCGGCGGCTTGCTGGCTCAATTATATCTTCTTTGGATACGCCTGCCCGTTGATACTCCACCAGAATTTGCTTGTCCGCCTTCGTCGCCAATGCGGCTCTTAAGTCAGCCTGCGTGCGAACGGAGATGCCGTCAATCGCAGTGATTGTATCGCCTCTTTTGAAATCCATTCCAGATTTCAAAAGAGGGCCGAGCGTATGCGGGCGGTCTGTTTCGCCGGTATAAAGCGTCGTAATTTCAAGGCCGCCGGGGCGCTCGGCAACCGCCGCGCCAAGATAGGCCGGATCGCCGCTTTCCGCGTCTTCCGGCACGTCGCCGGAACGGATTTGGCTGTGCAGAATGCCAAGTTCAGCGGCCATTTGCGCCATTAAATCATCAATTTCGGAGCGGTGACCGATCCGCTCTGCCATAGGAATGTAGTGATCCCGAACAGCTTTCCAGTCTACTCCGCGCAAGTCAGGATCATAGGAGAAGTCGCGGTGCAATCGCCACGCATCTTGAACCATCTGGTTCCATTCCTGCTTCGGATCTATCGGAAGCTTCCAATCGGCAAGGCGCAATTGATCATCGCTAGTATCACTCGGGAACTCGCCGCCAGAGCCTGTGATCACGAATTTAGCGCTTCCGCGATTTCCCATTTGAACGAATATATTTTTCCGGTCTTTGGAAAGCGAGACTGCGCGTACATTCAAGGCATAGGACTTTAACTTCGGCCCATCATCGCTAATGCTGATGCGTTTCAAGGCCGGACTGTTTCCGCCCGTTCGAATGAACAGATGCCCTTTAGTGGCGACGAGTTGATTATAATCACCTGACGGGACGGGAACGTCCCATAGACGCGCAGATAGGCCGGTAAACACGATGTCAGCTTCGGCGTCTTTCTTGGCTTTATCGCCGTCTGTGTCAGCCTCATCGTCTTTGTCGGTGTCGTCTTTATCTGTGTCCTTGTCCTTGTCTTTCGACGCGAGTTCATCTTTAGGATCAAATGGAAAAGCCGCATCCGGATTGAGTTGCAACGCATATATTTTGCCGCGGTCATCAAAGGCCGGGCCCATATTCCTATCACCCCAAGGACTGCCGGGGGAGGCATTGAAATTCCTATCCGAAATAAAATAGAGCCAATCCCCATCAACGGAAAAGGCCGGACTGTAGGATTGATATTTGCCTGTTGTCACGACATGTTTTTGCCGGGTTTGTGTGTCGTAAATCGTGATACGGGCAAGGTCGCGGCTATCATAAGAGGTGTAGGCCACATAGCGGCCTTTCGCTGACCATGCGAAATCTCCAAATGCGTAATCACTGCCGCTTGGCGTTGTATCTAACAGCGTTGAGATGCGCGTGCTTGTGTCCAAATGATAGAGGCCGCCTTGTTTATCCGTAAATAAGAGAGTGGCATCATGCGGGGATGGGAAGACGTCCCAAATATACTCTTGGCTATTGCTGGTCAGCGCCAAGCCTTCGCCGCGTCCATTGGCGGGGAATTGCCAAATTTCGCCGCTCATATTGCGGTCGAGGATGGCATAGACTGATTTTCCGTTATGGCTGAAGCTGGCCGAGCGTGCACGGGCATCATCGGGAATTGTAAAGGATATACGGCGGCGCTCGCCCTTATAAGCTACCGTGAAACGGCCGCGCGCCGTGATAACTGCTGCCTCATCTTTAGGGTTCATGTGTGCATGTGAAAGATATTCAAGCGGCTTATCAAGCCAGCGCTTACGCTGATAATCGCCGTCGCTGGTCAACGTAATACCGAGCTTTTCTGTGGTATTTGCCCCTATGTCATAAGTGAAAATATCCGCGCCGCTTTGATAGGTGATTTTGCCATTATGCATGGATGGGCTCTTGATTTGCCACTGCGTGGAGCCTGTGTGCTGGCGGGCATCGCCTCCCCTTTTATCAAAAGACCAAATATTATCGGTACCGGATTTATCCGTGACGAAATAAATGCGGTCACCGCTCCACATAGGATGCCGGATTGGCGCGCCGAAATCCGCTGCCAAACGCACAGCTTCTTGCGAACTGCCAAGTGCGTGCGTCCAAAGCTGCGCCATCCGTCCACCGCGATATTGAACAGCATTATCGGCAAATATGGAAAGACCATAACGGGTAAAGGCGAGCGTGCGTCCATCAGAATGTAGAGCCGCTTCATCAGCATCAGCTAGCGGAATATCGGTCACTTTCAGGCTTGTCCGGTCAAGCGTTCGGAGCAGGCGCGGGGTCGTCCCGGGTATGTTCGTCGTGCGGTAGAGAATACGGCCATTATCAAGCCAGCCGCGCAACACAACGCCTCCGCCTTCATGGGTCATGCGTTTCGGCAGTCCGCCTGCCACAGGCATCATATATATTTCGCGCGGGCCATCATAGCCGGCGAGGAACGCAATCCAATTGCCGTCCGGTGACAGGCGCGGATGGGACTCAACTTCCGGGTGAGTTGTCAGCCGTACGGCGATCCCGCCATTCGAACCGGTTCGCCACAGATCACCTTCGCTCGAAAGAATCAAAGTCTTATCATTCATATCGGGCGTTTTGTAATACCCCAATGTATTGGCCGCCGCTGATAAGGGCATAAGTGTCAGAAGAGCAGTTGAAAGACCTGAAAAAATATAGCGCATGGGAACCCCGGTTATTTATTGATAAACAGACAATACATTAACACTTAAGCGTTTCAAGGCCTGTTCGTCGCCTGTCTTTGAAGGTACAACGAAATCAGGCATGTATTTTGCACAGCTCCGTTTACGCACGGAGTTAACAATGTCACATTTGAATGATAATGAAGAGGGCGGCGATAAAGTAACGGTTGAAAACCGGTTTAGCGAGCGCCGCAAAACCTTCTTGAACTGCCAGATAATCTTATCTCATCATGTCGGCGTGTTTGACGCGATATTGCGAAATTTATCGCGCACCGGGGCTTTGATTGATGTGAACCCTGTTCAATATATTCCGAAACATTTCGAGCTCCGCCTCATCACGGATGACCGTGTTCACGATTGCGAGTTGGTCTGGCGCAAAGGTGCCCGCGCCGGAGTTGTGTTTAAGGCGTAAAGCGACTTGCCGCTTTAGCATGCGCGGCGTAAACACCCTTTATGACGAACAGACTCATTATCGCTTCGGCGCAAATCAATCCCTGCGTGGGCGACATTTCGGGCAATATGGCCAAAGCGCGGGCTGCATTTGAGCGTGCCAAAGCTGGCGGCGCTGATATTTTGGTGCTCCCCGAACTTGTCAATATCGGCTATCCCCCTGAAGATTTAGTGCTTAAGCCCGCCGCCATTGAAGATTGCCGCGTAGCTGCGATTGAGTTTGCCAAGCTGACGCAAGACGGGCCAGCGGTTGTATTTTCAACGCCGTGGCGTGACGGTCATACCCTATACAGCGCGGCGTTATTTATGCGCGGCGGCGAGATCACCGATATTCGCTACAAGCACCATCTGCCCAATTACGGCGTATTTGATGAGTTTCGCGTGTTTGAGCGCGGGCCTCTGCCGCTGCCCGTTGATTTCGGCGGGGTTAAAATCGGTCTGCCGATTTGCGAGGATCTCTGGCAGCCGGGCGTAGCAGAGCATCTGGCAGATAACGGCGCGGAAATTCTGATCTCGCCAAATGGATCGCCGTGGCGGCGTACGGCGCTGTCCGAGCGAGTCGCAGCGCTGGGAGATAAGGTTCACAATGAAGGCCTGCCACTGGTCTATGTCAACCAGGTAGGCGGTCAGGACGAGCTTGTCTTTGACGGATCGTCATTTTCCATGGCGGCAGATGAAACCATTGTCCAAAGCTTGCGGTCTTTCATTGAAGATTTTGATATCGCAACATGGGAACGCAAGGACGGGGTCTGGACATGCGTCAAGGCTGCGCAATTTGAACAGCTGACTGGCCATGAAGCCGACTGGCGCGCCATGTGTTTGGGCCTTGGCGATTACGTCAATAAGAACGGGTTTAAACAGGTTATTCTCGGCCTATCCGGCGGCATTGATAGCGCGATGGCCGCCAGCGTTGCTGTTGACGCGCTCGGGCCGGAGCGCGTGTGGTGCGTGATGATGCCGACAAAATATACGTCCGGCGATAGCCTGACGGACGCCGAAGAGTGCGCCGAGGCGCTCGGGTGCCGCTATGATACTGTGCCGATTAAACCGGCAATTGACGCGTTTGGCGAAATGCTCGCCCCGCTGTTTGAGGATACCACCCCTGACACGACGGAGGAAAACATTCAATCGCGCAGCCGCGCGCTTGTTTTAATGGCCCTGTCCAATAAATTCGGGCCAATGCTCGTCACAACCGGCAATAAATCCGAAATGGCCGTGGGCTACGCGACGCTATACGGCGATATGTGCGGGGGCTACAACCCGCTCAAAGATGTCTACAAGACCGAAGTGTTTGAACTCGCGCGCTGGCGCAACGCGCACAATCCAGAGGACATGCTAGGCAGGGATAACCCCATCCCCGACCGTATCATTACCAAGCCGCCTTCGGCGGAACTGCGCGATGATCAAAGAGATTCCGATAGCCTGCCGGAATATCCGGTTCTTGATGACATCCTCTTTGGCTTGATTGAGCAGGAATTACCGGTTGAAGATATTCTCGCGCGCGGGCATACAGCCGCTAATGTGAAGCGCATTCAGCATTTGCTCTACATCGCAGAATATAAACGCCGCCAAGCCCCGCCGGGCGTAAAAATCGGCACAAAAAACTTTGGGCGCGACAGACGCTACCCGATTACGAACCGGTATCGGGACGAAATATGAGGCCGTCTTTATTACCTGAACCTACTGCACTAAAGTCACTGATGCAGAGTTTTGCTGCATTAGATGCCATGTTATCTCCTGAATGGGAGTATAGATATTTTTCGTTTGATTCAGCTTGGGCGCCAAATGAGGCAATGGGTTCGATTAGAAATGGATCCGGTGACGATGTGTTCGTATTGTTCAACCAGTCAGGATGTTTTTTGAAGGGTTTTTCACACGAATTTTATCAAGAAGATTTATCGCCAGATAAATTTTATAAAGATGTTCCTCTTGCATTTCTTGAAGCCTCGAAGGAGCCTGCATTTACACCAAGCAATGTCAGTTTCTGTGCTTGGTATCAGAACGAAACTGGAGAATGGGCGCAGTCGGTCGATGACGAAAAGCTTAATTCTGATATATTTTTTCTTTTGCAAGATTTGAACGGAAGTCCCGAGTCATATGTCGCCTTTGCATCTGATTATTTTGAAGTAGAACTAGAAATTGCAACTGTAAGAACAGTCCTGCAGAAAAAGCCTATTAGTCGCGAACTAGCCTTATCTTTTAATACTCTGATAGATTATAATATGCTTTCTAAGGAGCTTAGTTCCATAGGGTATCAATAGGAACCTTACTTAACTATTGATAGTCTCAAGCACGCAGACTATCCACCCCATATTTACTATTTCAGGAAAACCGTATGTCAGTCATCGTCCGTTTTGCCCCGTCGCCTACCGGGAAGCTCCATGTGGGGAATGTGCGTACTGCGCTGATGAATTGGTTGTTTGTTGCGGCCAATGATGGGCAATTTATTCTGCGAATTGATGACACGGATTTGGAGCGTTCCACCCAAGCCTATGAAGACGGTCTCAAAGAAGACCTGACATGGCTAGGCCTGACCTGGGATAGCACGTTTAACCAATCTGCGCGCTTTGATTTGTACGACCAAGCGGCTGAAAAACTAAAGGCTGCCGGACTTCTATATCCGTGTTACGAAACATCCGACGACCTTGACCGGCAACGTAAATTACAACGCGTGCAAGGCAAACCTCCCGTCTATAACCGGGCGGCGCTGGAATTGACGGACGCGCAAAAGGCCGCGTTTGAGGCCGAAGGGCGCACGCCGCATTGGCGCTTTAAGCTCTCAGGCGAAGTGTCGACATGGACAGATATGGTGCGCGGCGAGCAAAATATTGACACCAGTTCGCTATCTGATCCGGTGCTTATTCGCGGCGATGGATCTTATCTTTATACACTGCCAAGCGTCGTTGATGATATTGACGCGAAAATCACGCATGTTATTCGCGGCGAAGACCACGTCACCAACTCGGGCGCGCAAATTGAAATTTTCAAAGCGTTGTCTGACCATGTGCCTGAATTTGCGCATACGCCTTTATTGGTTGGCGCGGACGGAAAAAGCTTGTCGAAGCGTATCGGGTCTCTGTCTATGGGCGAACTGCGCGAGCAAGGCCTTGAGCCGATGGCGATCAATTCGCTGCTGGCCAAAATCGGAACATCCGATCCGGTGGAAGCTCGGCTTTATCTCAATATCCTGATGGACGAGTTCTCTTTTGACAAAATCGGCCGGGCGCCCGCCCGGTTTGATGAGGCGGAACTTGCGCTGGTCAATGCCCGCTTATTGCATGAGACGCCTTATACCGATGTCAAAGACCGCCTTGACGCCTACGGCGTGGGCGGCGGCGAAGCGTTCTGGACGCTCATAAGATCAAATATTGAAAAATTGCCGGAGGTCGTGGGGTGGTCAACGGCGTTATTCGCGCCGATGGCCGGGCAGATTGACTCCGAAGATGCTGCATTTTGCCGCGCGGCAGCGAACTGTCTGCCGGATAGCATTAGCGATAACACTTGGGCCGAGTGGACTGGCAGATTAAAGGCCGAGACCGGACGTAAAGGCAAAAACTTGTTCATGCCGCTCCGCCGCGCGCTCACAGGACGCAGCCGCGGGCCTGAAATGGGCGCAATTCTGACGCTTTTAGGAGCAGAGCGCGCCAAAGCCCGGTTAATGGGCGAGGCAGCATAAGGCTTCCTCAATTCCAGTTTAAACCAGTATCTCTTCTGGCACGTCCCAACTGCGCCTCTGGCAGGCGGCAAGCACTGTATTGCGCAGCAGGCAGGCAATTGTCATCGGGCCAACACCGCCCGGGACAGGCGTGATGAAGCCTGCGCTTTGTTTCGCGCTCTGAAAGTCCACATCACCGGTTAGCGATGTTTTGCCGGGTTTGGATGTGTGCGGAATACGGTTAATCCCGACATCAATGACGCAGGCACCCGGCTTGATCCAATCGCCTTTAACCATTTCAGGACGGCCGACAGCCGCGATGAGAATATCCGCGCCTCTGCAAACATCGTCTAAATTTCGCGTTCGGGAATGCGCGATTGTGACAGTGCAGTTTTGCTCTAAAAACAAAAGGGCGGCAGGTTTGCCAACCAAAATTGATCGCCCCAATACAACACAATGCTTACCCGATAAGTCACCAAGGGCGTCTTTCGCCAGCATCACGCAGCCTGTCGGCGTGCAAGGCCTTAAGCCCGGCTTACCAAGCGATAAACGCCCCGCCGAAATTTCAGTCAGGCCATCAACATCTTTGTCAGGGTCAATTTCTGAAATAACCACATCGGAGTCCAAACCTTCTGGAAGAGGAAGCTGCACCAGAATACCATCAATCGTAGGGTCCGCATTAAGCATGCGAACGCGTTCAATGAGTTTATCTTGAGCAATATCCGCATCACAGCGGTGCTCAACTGACCGCATTCCTGTTTCACGCGTAAATTTTATTTTATTACGGACATATACGTGGCTAGCCGGGTCATCGCCAACAAGAACCACCGCCAGAGACGGTTGATAACCCTGCTCCGAACCAAGCTCGGCCACAGCAGACGCCACATGACCGCGCAAGCGGCTTGCAAATGCTTTTCCGTCAATAATGGCCGCCGTCATGAATCACTCGCTTGAATATAAAAGCCCGACATAAATTATGCCGGGCGAAATTTCTATATACGTCTTGTCGGTGTTAAAGCTTAACGGTCGCCGCCAGCACGCGTAATTTGTTTGTCACGCGCCAGTTCTTTCGCTTGCAGCTTGTACAGATCCCACTCTTTCCTCGGCGCGCACACTTTCTTTTCACGCAGACGCGTGTGTGTGCGTTGCACGACCTTGCAAACCACTTCATTACCATCTTGAACAGCCTTAACCGAGCTCGATGCCTCTGGAAGCTCATCGATATGACGTCCGACATAGCGCTCAGCCAGCTCCGCCGAAGAATTTGCGTATATGGGTTCTGATGGCTTCGTATATTCATATGTTCCGCCTTCTTTCATCACGTCATATGCTGTTTTTTCGCTAGCAAAGTCCGCCTCGCTGGTGGGCGTTGACGATGTGGCGCATGCGCCAAGGGCAAGGATTGCCGAAAAAGCCGCTGCTTTTAAAAAGGTGTGTGTCATGATCTCTCCTATTCTTTAGTGGTGCATACCTTAGAATATCGGGAATTACAATAATTCATACGCCTCGGCCCGATTAGGATGCGCTTTCTAATTTTTTTTCTTAAATAGACCTCAATGCAAAACACCCCTGCCCACAGGACAATTTTTTGAAAGGACAATCCCATGGCAAACACAGTAAAAACAAAAGCTCAAGAAACAGTAGCAAAAACAGAAGCTGGCGCAACGAAAGTCACAGTAATGCTCCGCAAAGGCGTTCTCGCATATATTGGCCTCCACGGCGCAGCGTTTGAACGTGCACAGACGCGCTTAACGAAAACTCGTACAGCCACAGATGGCTTGTTCGAAAGCTTCGTTGTTAAAGGCGAAAAAATGGAAGCACAGGCTGGCGACTTCCTTAAAGGCACTCAGTCTAAAGTGACTGAAACCTATAAGAAAAATGCTCAGAAAGTCCGCGAAATTCTCCCAACATCTGCAAACGACCGCGTTGAAGAGCTCGAAGCTGAAATCGCAGCGCTGAACAAGAAAATTGTTGCCGTCAGCAAAAAAGTCCGCCCGGCGGCAAAAGCAAAGACCGAAAAGACAGCCCCAGCGGCGTCTGAAGAAACGAAAGCGGCTTAATTTACAGCCCCTCCGTTTCCAACTTTGCGAAACATAACGGCGCATCCCCCTCCCCCGGGATGCGCCGTTTTTTATATGGGGTTCATTCAATTGAGATGAATCCTTGCCATAGCGGGCAAAAAATCGATAAACTCTCCTTAAATCAATAATAAGCATCAGGGAAAAATCATGGCAGAATCACCGGAGAAAATTGGCAACCAAGCTGCGCAAACCACAACGGCTGTAAATTCCATCGTTGGCGTGCGCCGATCTGACTTTGTGAAGTCATTAGGCATTCTTGTGAAAACAGCAGCGCGCCAACCTGTGCCTTTTGCCAAACATATTGGCCAATATGGCAAGGAATTGGTCGAGATCGCAAAAGGGTCGTCAGAGCTTGCTCCAGAACCGCGCGATCGCAGGTTTCAAGACGAAACTTGGACGAAAAATCCGATGTATAAACGCGGACTGCAAAGCTGGCTCGCAATGCAGCGAGAACTGAAAGGCTGGATTGAAGATTCCGGCATTACAGATAATGATAAAGCCCGCGCAAACTTTATGCTCGATATTGTTATTGATAGCCTCGCGCCGACAAACACACTGCTTGGCAACCCGGCAGCCATGAAAAAACTGTTTGAGACAGGCGGCACATCTGTCCTGAAAGGCATTCAAAATGCCTATGATGATTTACGCAATAATGGCGGTATGCCCAGCCAAGTTGACGGACGACCCTTTAAGGTCGGCGAAAACCTTGCGACCTCCAAAGGCGCAGTCGTTTACAAGGACGAAATGCTCGAAGTGATCCAGTATCAACCAACGACGGATCAGGTCTATAAAATCCCGCTCATGATCATTCCGCCGCAGATCAATAAATTTTACGCAAACGATTTATCGCCGAATAAATCCATCGTCCGTTTTCTGGCGTCTCGCGGCTATCAGGTCTTTGCCGTCTCATGGCGCAACCCGACACGCCAACACGCCCATTGGGGACTATCCAACTATGTTCAGGCCCTGATTGATGCGTCTGATGCCGTGAAAAAAATCAGCGGATCACCGCGCCTGAACGTCTCCGGCGCATGTTCCGGCGGCATTACCATGGCTTTATTTTTATCTGAGCTTGCTGCTCGCGGCGATAACAGTGTCAACGCCTACACCCTGCTCGTTAGCGTTCTCGACGGCAAGAAAACCGACAGTGATGTTGGCCTATTTGTATCTGATGCCGCGATTGAAGCGGCCCGCAAACATAGTCGCCGCAAGGGTATTCTGGCCGGTGAAGAACTTGCGCGGTCTTTTGCCTGGATGCGCCCGAATGATCTGATCTGGAATTATGTCGTCAATAATTACCTCCTCGGCGAGGACCCGCCGCCTTTTGACGTGCTGTTCTGGAATAATGATACGACCAACCTGCCAGCACAGCTTCATTCTGATTATCTGGACATCTATTCCGACAAACGCTTCCGCGATGACACAAATGTTGAGTTTATGGGCAATTTAGTTGACTTGAGCGCCGTGTCACAAGACGCATTTATGGTGGCCGGCGTGACAGATCACATCACCCCGTGGAAAGCCTGTTACCGTAACGTGCATCTGTTTGGCGGTGAGATCGATTTTGTCCTCTCGAACAGCGGCCATATTCAATCGCTTCTGAACCCTCCGGGAAATCCGAAATCGAAGTTTTTCACGAATGATGCCAAACCTGAAACGGCTGATGAGTGGGTTGCGGGCGCGGAGCAGCAAGACGGCTCTTGGTGGCCGCGCTGGGATCAGTGGCTTTCTGAGCGCTCCGGCGAAATGAAAGCGTCGCCCAAAGCCCTTGGCAATAAATCTTACCCGCCGCAGACGAAAGCGCCCGGCGAATATGTGTTCACATAATGCACCTCGCGTTCGGTTCATTAAGACATTGAACGCGGAATGTATCCAGCGACCAGCGTAACAGGCTATTAGCCAGTTACCGCTATAGTGAGCGCAAACGAAAGATTGATGTATGACAGATTTTCATCCTAACTTGCCAAAGATTTTCTTCTCTAAAGTCGGCAACCAACGCCTGCGCACGGCTATATGGTCCGGCTCAGACAAAGGTGTTGGCAAGCGCACGCCGCTTCTGTTTTTTAACGGCATTGGCGCGAATCTCGAAATTGCACAAACTTTTGCCGATAGCTTTACCGGCCGGGATATTATCACATTTGATATGCCAGGCGTAGGCGGCTCGCCCGACCCGGTGCTGCCTTACCGCCCAAGCTGGGTGGCCAAAGCTGCCAAGCAAATCCTGCTGGAAAACGGTTATGACATGGTCGATGTCATGGGCGTATCATGGGGCGGCGGCCCCGCGCAGCAATTTGCATTCCAAAATAGCGATATGACCAAACGGTTGGTGCTGTGCTGCACGACAACGGGCGTCACGATGGTGCCTGGAAATCCGCTCGCGCTTTCAAAAATGATTTCTCCGCGCCGTTATATTGATAAAGACTTTCTCGCCAAAAACTTTGAAACGCTGTACGGAGATGCGGCTAATGCTGTGGGTGAGTTTTCCATCAATATGATTCCGCCCAGCATTAAAGGTTATTTGTTCCAGCTCGGCGCGATGGCCGGATGGTCAAGCCTGCCGTTTATTCGGCGGATTCGCGCACGCGCGCTTGTGCTTGCTGGCGATAAAGACCATATCGTGCCGCTCATCAATGCACGCTTTCTCGATATGATGCTTAAACGCTCGCGGTTGCATGTGTTTAAGGGCGCAGGGCATTTGTTTATGCTCACACGCCGCGAAGAAATGGTGCATCATCTTCGCGAGTTTTTCGGCGAGCCCGAAGTCCCTATGCCCGAGGTTGAACCTGTACAGCTACCGTCCGTGACCGCATCTTATCATCATTTTTAAATCTACATATAAAGGGGAGAGCCATGAGCGACAAAAAAGATAAAAAACGGCGCAGCAATACAGAAACAGCGCGGCGGATTTGGCTGGCCGGAATTGGCGCGTATGGACGCGCTTTCACGGAAGCCCAAGAAGCGATCAAAGACATTTCCGGCGATACAAGCCGCGTGTTTGATGACCTTGTCGAAAAAGGCGAATTTATCGAATTAGCGGTGAATGAAAAACGCAAAGAAATCATGGATAAAACTGGAATGGCGGATCTCCATATGCCTGACTTACACATTCCAGACTTTAACATGGACGAGCGCATCGCCAAAATGCGCTCCCGGCTTATGCGCGGCGAAGAAGTGGCGGACGATATTAGCGATATGGGCGCGAGGCTCGACGCCATTGAAGCCAAGCTCGATAAAGTCTTGGATATGCTTGAGCCCAAAAAATCGGTTCCTAAAAAAACAACGACAACCCGCCGTAAAAAGGCTGAATAGGCGCACTTGTGCCGGAGCGTTCAAAAACAAAAACCAAAGTCCTATCTACAGCGCTAGCGCTGTTTAACAATGAGGGCGAGAGCCTCGTGAGCGCCGTAGATATTGCCGCCGTTATGGATATTAGCCCCGGCAATCTCTATTATCATTACAAAGGCAAAGACCAGATCATTGCCGCTCTGTTTGAAGATTTCGAAGAGGAAATCCGCCAAGTCTTATCCGCGCCTGTTCACAGTCCGCTAAGCCTGCAAGATAACTGGGTCTATCTCTATATCATTTTTGAAGAAATTTACGATTTTCGTTTTTTCTATCGCAATATGTCGGAGCTCCTGACTCGTATTCCAGCGCTAAAAGGGCCCTTCTCACGCATATTGGCGCTCAAGGAACAAACCATATTCTCGATATTATCAGAGCTAGACGAGAGCGGGCACCTCACATTTGAAGAGGGAGAAAAAGGCGCTCTGGCCGGACGATTGACTCAGCATTTTACCTTTTGGCTTCAATATCACGATTTACGCTTTGGTACCGCGCCGCCCAAGTCGCTCATCGATCAAGGCGTGTTTACAACCCTGATACAAATCACGCCCTATTGGACGGACGGTGACGGCTATACTGCGCTCTTAGAGGAGTTTTTAGCCGGACAATCAAAAGGATAATCCGAACCGAAAACGAAAGGCCTTCCATCCCTGCAAAAAATAAGATACCAGCCGCCCATGTCAAAAAACAAACCCCCATCACAGCGCCAACTTAAGGCCGGAGAACTGATCCGCCGCGCGCTTGCCGACATTATCGCGCGTGAGAATCTGCGCGACCCGGTACTTGCCGGAGTGTCGATCACCATATCCGAAGTCCGGGCTTCCCCGGACCTTAAACATGCAATTGTCTTTGCCGCGCCGCTCGGCGGCGGTGACGCAGAGACCGTCATCGCCGCACTCAACCGGGCCAAAAGTTTCCTGCGGGGCCGCCTCGGCAAAGAAATGGAAATGAAATCCACGCCCGCTTTGAAATTTGTTGTCGATACAACATTTGACACGGCCAAAGACATGCAGGAACTGCTCGCACGCCCGGACGTGAAGCGGGATTTGGGGTAAAAAATAATCGCCCTCTCTGGGGCGATTATCCATAAATTATGTGAACCACAATAGGTTCAATGTTCACTGCGACTAAAGCCGCAGTCTTGAGTGCTATTCAGGTTTCATTTCTACGATAATCGTATCAGGATATTTGAACATCGCGCCAGTCATAGCATCAACACCGAGGCCGACAAAACCTCCAGCCACAACATTGCCGCCTGTTGTGCCTTCCATTTTCGACTCTACTGTTCGGGAACCCGTTTCATAACCAGTTTTATTACATTCAACATCAATCGCGGCTTTCGCACGGCGAATTTGAACTTCAGCGGGCGTAACAAATTGCTCGCGAACAGCACCGTCACGGCCACCTGAGACAAGACAATCAGCGCCTTCCACTTGACCTGTTGTAAACATAATGCTTTGGTTTTTACCATTCGCTATAGTTGAACACGCTGGTAGCAGCGCAGCGGTTGCCGCAATAACGGTAAGTTTTAGTAGTGCTTTCTCATAAATATTCCCCCTAACGAGTAATGCATATATTGATAACGCAACCGCTAATCACTCACTGCCTTAAAGTAAAGCACAATAAAGTATAATATCAGTGATATAGGCTTTAATTTCACGTATTGCCTTTAGCTAACTAGAAACAAAATTTCATTTAGAATTCAGTTTTAAGAAAAGACTATGCCCCGAAAACGCAAAGGTAACCCCGTCCATGGATGGGTCGTGTTTGATAAGCCGCTCGGCATGACCTCGACTCAGGCTGTGGGGAAAGTACGGCGGGTTTTTAATGCGCAAAAAGCCGGGCATGCAGGAACGCTCGACCCGCTGGCCAGCGGCATACTCCCGATTGCACTGGGCGACGCCACTAAAACGGTGCCGTTTACCATGGACGCCGACAAAGACTATGTCTTTACCGTTACATGGGGCGAGAACACGGATACGTGGGACGCAGAAGGCACAGTCACGAAGACATCGGAAGTGCGCCCTGACGTTGGCGAGATTGAAATCATATTACCAGAATTTACGGGCCATATTGAGCAAACTCCGCCGCGTTATTCTGCCATTAAGGTGGACGGGAAGCGATCATATGACCTCGCGCGGGCGGGCGAAGGTGTCGCCTTAAAGTCCCGGCCTGTTCATGTCATAAAATTACAGCTAACGGATAACGACTTTGATAGCGCGACGTTTGCGCTAACCTGCGGGAAAGGGACGTATGTGCGCTCGCTTGCGCGAGACATAGCCGCGCGGCTTGGCACATGCGGTCATGTGACATTTTTGCGCCGGATACGCGTAGGGCGGTTTACCGAAGGCACATCTTTTTCCCTAGACGCGCTCGAAAAACTCTGCCATAGGGGCGGCGTTTTAGACGGCCTATTGCCTGTTGAGACCGCACTGGACGACATCCCGGTTCTGGCCGCTACAGATCAAGAGACCATAGATTTGAAACATGGACGGGCCATAGCCGCGCCATTATCTCAAAACCAATCTGATGATACAGATACGCCCAACTGGGTTTTGGTAATGAATAAGGGCAAAGCCGTAGCTCTTTGTGACGCGCAAGATGGGATGATCCTGCCGAAACGCGTTTTTAATTTGTAATCATAATTGGAGATATACGATGTCGATTACCCCAGAGCGCAAAAACGCGCTTGTACAAGAATACGCAACGAAACCCGGCGATACGGGTTCACCTGAAGTGCAAGTCGCCATCCTGACGGAGCGCATTGTCAATTTGACTGAGCACTTTAAAACCAATGCCAAAGACAATCACTCTCGCCGCGGCCTTCTTGCCATGGTGACGCAGAGACGCCGTCTTTTGGATTATTTGAAGAAAAAAGATGAAGGCCGCTATCAGGACCTCATTAAAAGATTGGGTCTGCGCCGATAGGCCAACCCTTAAAAAGACCGCCATGGGGGCGGTCTTTTGCGCAATTAGCGCACGAAAAAGCCCGCACATGCAATGACGCATTCCGGGCGGTATGTATGACGAAAGAAAGACACGTACACTATGTTTGATAAACACACGATAGAAATGGAT
>CAYGRF010000061.1:0-15888 GCA_964352275.1 uncultured Caulobacterales bacterium | reverse complement strand
TACTTGACCCTGACGGATTGACGCGGCTCGCCAAATATGAGCTCCCGGCGCGCCCTTCAACATTTGAAAGTATGATGAAGCGCGATCCGGAAATTATTTTCCTCGATACATCCAGCGCATATATTTATTTGGATAATGAAGACCGCATTCTTGTGGGTGATAGTGAGCAAAATATCCGCCGTATTGGCGTTGTTGAAAATGATGGAGACTGGTCATTTCAGGAATTTGATCGGTGGGACATGACGCCTTATGTGCCCAATGATTGCTACCGTTTTGGTAATACGAAACCAGTCGGTGAATGTGACGCGCTAACAACCATGATGCCGGATTATAGCGGCTTGATCTGGTGGGTGACACGTAATGGCCGGATTGGCTCTCTGGAACCCGAAACGGGCCGCGTTGCGGCGTCTGATTTTAACGGTGAAGAAGTGCAAAATTCTTTTTCCGTTGATGAATCGGGGGCCTATGTAGTGACCGATCATGCCATGTACCGACTTGAACTGGTTGGTGGTATGCCCACGCAAAGATGGCGCTTGGCCTATGACCGGGGCACGGGCCGCAAAATTGGATCGATCAATCAAGGTAGCGGAACCTCGCCGACGATTTTAGGCGGCGGAAAATATGTGACTTTTACGGATAATGCCGATGACCGCATCGCCATCATTGTCGCTTATACGGGCGATGTTCCAGAGGGTAAAACACGGCAAATATGCCGCGTTCCGGTGTTTAAAGACGGCGCAAGCGCAACTGATAATTCTATGATTGGGTATAACCGCTCCATTATTCTGGAAAATAATCATGGGTATACCAATTCGATGCAGCAAAAGGATTACTCATTGGTGACTGGAGGCGTCGTCCGCGTCGATGTCCGGGATGATGAAAGCGGCTGCGATATTGTTTGGGAGTCAGATCTGAAAGTGCCGTCTGTTGTGCCAAAACTTAGTCTGGGTAACGGTATCGCGTATTTTTATAGTTTTGAATTACTGGATAATGGTGACCGCCTCTGGTCACTTGTTGGTCTTGATTTTGAGACTGGCAAAGAAGTCGTCCGCATTCCAACCGGCACTGGCGTTGCGTATAATAATAACTGGGGCTCAATCGCAGTCGCCGCCAATGGCGACACTTATGTGGGAACGCGCGAAGGCTTTATTCAGATTAGAGACTGACGCCGGCCAGGTCTTACGCGGCGCTCGCAGGCGTAGTATTTAAATCAGGTGCATGACCTTGATGTCCGTCCGGTAATACGCACCGCGTTCCCCCTGGTGTGTACATCAAGGTCACACATTGATTGCAAGCGGTGCAGCCTGAATTTCGGATCGTGCCTGATTGTAGTGCATTGATCAAATTGGGATCATAAATAAGCGTGCGCCCGAGCGCGAGGGCGTCAAATCCCGCATCCATAAGCGTATTGACATTATCTATCGTTTGCGCCCCGCCCAAATAGCAGAGCGGCATATTCACAGATGCGCGAATTTTCCGGGCTGTTTCGAGCGAGTAAAGCTGTGAAAATTCACGGTCAGGTTCTTTGCTCTTAGGCTGCATCATCATGCCGACCCGCACAATAAGATTTTTCGGCGGAGCAGACGTAGCGGGCAAGGGGTTGCCAAACATTGTGTCGATGGATTCGACGTTTAACCCGTTGGAAAGCTGAGCCATATGCGCGCCGGTGGATTTCAGAATCTTCGCAATTTCAGTGCCGTCTGTGACCGTATTGCCGCCAGCTTTCCCGTCGGTTTGACTATACTTAACCGTGACAGCCATGTCCTTACCAACGGCGTCAAGGACTTTGGCTAAAACTTCGGCGGGGTATTTCATCCGGTTTTGGATCGAGCCGCCATAGTCATCTTTTCGGGAATTGTAGAAAGGCGTGATAAATTGCGAGAGCAGATAGCCATGTCCCATATGAATTTCTACAGCGTCGAATCCCGCTTCTCTGGCGTGAATGGCGGCTTGCACAAATTCATTGGCCACAGCGTCCATATCACTTCGGTCCATTTTCTTTTTGAGGTAGCGTCCTGTCATCACCCCAAATTTATTAAAGCCGCCATTGGCCGAGACGGGTTTCATGGAGGAAAAGTCTTTGGGAAGGAACGTAAAGGCACCCGCATGGGTGATCTGGGCTTGGGCCGCTGCCCCGTGCCGGTGAACGCCGTCGGTGAGCACTTTAAAATCTTGAACTGTGCTTTGCGAAAGGTGCGCCTGATCAACAAAAGTCTGACCGTCTTGGCTGGTCGCGCAGTAGGCCACTGTTGTCATAGCGGCGCCGCCTTCGGCCATACGCTCATGGAACAGGGCCAGTCCTTTTGAAATTACGCCGCCTTTGCACATACCTTCATTGGTCGCTGCTTTTATAAAGCGGTTACGGAGTGTTAAGGGACCAATTTTGAGCGCCGTGAATGCAGTTGTCATGGTCGTTTCACCGTGTAATGATTACGTTAAGTGCGAAGTATATAGCATAAAAAATTACGATTACACATGATTTTCTGGTTTTCAGAGTTGTATTGCGTAAAAAAATAGCACAAATACTACGCAATTGAGGATTTTCGTGTCGTTCCATCTGGCCGCCCTTTATGGCATTGTCACGAAATCCGTCCGGCATAAGGCAATCTGATATGAGCGAAACAGCCCACCCAACACGCCGATATGCATGGTTTGTCCTTGTGATGATGGTTCTCTTATATCTCATCAATGTTGCAGACCGATATGTGGCGTCTGGGCTCTTGGAAGATATTAAAGCGACCTATGAGGTCTCTGATACTTTTATGGGGTTTCTTGTGGGGCCAGCTTTTGCCATTGTCTACACGCTGCTGGCCATTCCGATTGCGCGCTTCGCTGACCGTGCTAACCGCGTTAAAATCATTGCCACTGGCGCTGTGGTTTGGAGCCTATTCACAGTGCTCTCGGGCCTTGCACAAACGCCGTGGACGTTTGCGGCGGCGCGGCTCGGCGTCGGCGTCGGGGAGGCGGCCTTCCTCGCGCCGGCTTTTTCGCTTTTGTCAGATTATTTCCCGCCAAAAAAACGGGCTTTGGCATTCGCCATTTTGAATTTTGGTTTATACTTCGGGCAAATATTTGGCCTTGTGGGCGGCGCAGCGATTGCGGACGCATATCATTGGCGCACGGCGTTTTTAGTTTTGGGCGCGCCGGGTATTTTACTGGCTATCATGACCGTAATTTTAGTGCGCGAGCCTGAACGCGGACGCCTTGACCGCCTTCCCGGAGTGGTCTTCGATGAGGATGCTAATGCGTCACCGCGCGCATCATTTGCCGTAACAGTGAGGGCCTTATGGGCACAACGCAGCTTCCGGTTTATGACCATTGGTACGGCGTTTGGCGGGTTCGCGAGCTACGGATTTGGCATATGGGCTCCGACCTTGTTCTCGCGCGCATTTGACCTAACGCTGACCGAAGCCAATGCCCGCTACGGCGGCCCGTCATTTGTTGCTGGGATAACAGGTGCAATTGTGCTGGGCCTATTATGTGACCGTCTGGCGTCTAAAGATGTGCGCTGGCCATTTCGTTTGGCTGCTATCGGGCTGATGGGCTTTTTTACCACCATGTTTATATTGTGCTTTGTTCAGAGTGTCACTATCGCCACACTTTTGACGTTTCCAGCCGGGCTATTGGCCGGGGGCTGGGCGATTGCTATGCAATCTGCACTGCAAGACCTCTTACCCGCCCGCGCCCGCGCAACAGGGACGGCGCTTTGGGGGTTTGCCCTGACCTTTGCAGGGCTCGCCATGGGTGTATTATTCGTTGGCCGCGCAAGCGATATGCTCACCGTATATTACGGCGCAGAGGCTATTCGTTACGCGATGGCACTAACCTTATTAAGCGCCATCCCAAGCGCGATTTGTATTCTTCTAGCAGGCCGTACGGTCAATGAAGACCGTAAGGCTCTGCTCGAGACGCTGGGGTAAGAGTTTCGGCTCTTAAAAGCCCACACCCAGCGTGACGCCGTATGTGGCTGGCGGGCCGAAATAGCCGTTGGTTAGTCCGCCGAATCCGGGGCCAAAATCGATGAAGTTGGAGATATATTCTTTGTCGAATATGTTCTTACCCCATATGGCCAGTTCAACCTCTTGCCCTGCAAGCGGGATGTTTGACCATGCGAGGCGTCCGTCGACTAATGTCCGCGCAGGTGCTTGGCTGTTAAACGCTTGCTGAGGCGCTGTGAGCGTCAGGGAGTACGGATAGGTGAAATATTTAGCGGAGTGGTTCACGTCGGCGCTTAAGGTTACAGTGCCCATATCCCCGCTATATGCCTGCCAATCAAATCCGGCTGACCATGTGCTTTTGGGGGCGTGAGGGAAGGCGCGATCATCGGCGACATCTGTGCCAAATTCGATAAATTCCTTATATTTTGTGTCCAGAAGGCCGAGGCTGGCGCGCGCTGTAAACGTATCTGTGGCTTGGAACAGGCCTTCGATTTCGAGACCGTTTATATTAGCGCGCGCCGCATTGCGAATGTCGGACGCGGCTGCGCCTTGGGCTGTAAAGACCGAGAGCTGCATGTCTTTGTGTTTATTGAAAAACGCAGCGGCATTGATTTGGGCCCGGTTGTCCATAAAGCGCGATTTGAAGCCCAATTCGAAAGAATCCACAATTTCGGCATCATAAGGTCTTTGGGTTTCAACAATGCTGCCCGCTTCGCCGTTAAATCCGCCGCTTTTAAAGCCTTTGGAGTATTTGGCATAGGCGCTGACATCAGGGGTAAAAGCATAGTCCATGGTTACAGATGGCGACAGATTGTCGAATTTCGTTTCGGCGGTCGTACCTGCGGGCACGAGGAAGATGGCTGGCGATCCGAGCAATAGGTTTGCGCGGTCTATGCTTTTCTCCTCTTCGGTATAGCGAAGCCCCCCCGTGACGGTTAGGGCATCGGATAAGGCGACATCGACCTGACCGTAGGCGGCAATAGCGTCGGTTTCAAAGCCGTAGCGGCTGTCAAACCGGTTAGCACCGCCAAAGAAGAACTGCGGATTTTTTGTATCGCCATCATCGGTGAAGTAATACAGACCCGCGACATAGTTGATGGTGTCTGTTCCGCCAGTGAGCTGAAACTCTTGGCTAAAGCTCTTATAGCTTGATAGGCGCTGCGTGTGGGCGAGCGGTAAGGGTGAGCCGTCCAGATCAAGCGCGTCGTCCCAACTCATAAACCGTTTCGATGTAATGGACTTGAGCGTACCAATATCGGTCTGTAGAGCCGCCGTCAGATTATGACCCTCAACGCGGCTTTTTTCAAAGACCGGGCCGTCGACACTGGCTGTAAAT
Organism: uncultured Caulobacterales bacterium; assembly: GCA_964352275.1. Taxonomy (GTDB): domain Bacteria; phylum Pseudomonadota; class Alphaproteobacteria; order Caulobacterales; family Maricaulaceae; genus JACOMS01. Next base: position 10,614 of record CAYGRF010000061.1, on the reverse strand, counting down.
TGACGGTCTGCGTTGACATAGAGGTCCAGCGGAAAGCCAAAATATTGTCCGCCGAACGGGCCGCCGCCAACGTAAAAGGGAACGGACGGGTCAAAAATATTTTGCGGGCTGACGGAGACGATTTGCGAGAATGTGGGTTTCTGATCCGCGTCGCTAATATCAAACGTATAATCGACGGTGAGGTTTTCGGTAATGTCGCTGCTTAAAGCCACCATGAGGCTTTTCTTGTCGAGGTTTTCAAGCTCGTCCGTCGACGCTGCCCCGGCGGTTGTTACGCCTGTAACCGGGTTGGGGATGACATCGATAAAACCGTCGCGTTTCTCCAGCATGGCTGAGACTTTGGCGCGTATAGGGCCGATCTGCCCGAAATTCACTGTGCCCTTGGCCATGCGCGCATTGTAATTACCGAAGCCAACTTTAAGATTACCTCCGAACTCTTCTGCGGGCTTAGCGGTTATAATATTGACAGCACCCGCGAGCGTATTGCGTCCGTAAAGCGTGCCTTGCGGCCCGCGTAAGACTTCAAGCCGCTCAATATCAGCGACATCGAAAATTGCGCCCTGAGTCTTTCCGATATAGGCTCCGTTAAGGTATATCCCAACTGTGGGCTCCCATGTCAGGGCCGGATTGATTGTGACGCCTCCGCGAATAGAGATCTGCGCAGCGGTCGCGTTACCCGGCGTTCTCTCAATCTTTAAATTGGGCGCCAAGCTTGAGAGCGATTCTATGGATGTGATATTACGGCTCTCAATATAGGCCTTATTGATTGCCGTGACCGCAATCGGTACGTCCTGAATGCTTTGTTCGCGCTTTTGCGCGGTGACAATGATTTCATCGAGCTGTGCAGCGGCGGGGATTGCTAGTCCGGACGCTATCGTCGAAGCTGATAGTAAAAGTGCGTAGCGAAGTTTTGAATAAGACATAGCGCGAACTCCTTTGCGTAGTAAATCTACACAAATTATACGCATAAAGCTATGAACTTGGCAATGAAATAGCGATATGCGTAAAAATTAAAGAGAATTTCGCGGAAATACTATGTCTTGCGCAGCCTTGATTAGCGGCTTCTGGGTATGTTGTTTGGCGGCGGGCAGGTGAGATCTTGCGTATAGCGGTTGCTCACGGCTTGTGCCTTTAAGTTTCGCAGGTGCGATTTCATGGATGCGACATCATAGGTTTGATTGATACAGCCAAGCGTTCGTTTCGAATCGGCATCAATCATCACGGCAAAGCCTGTCATCGGGAACCATTGATTATATTGGGGGACAATCTGTCGATCAAACGCCTTGTGGGCTGGAAGCTGTGACTGTGTATTTGTCAAATCGAACTCGACATATTCAACCCGAGGATCCCGTAATTCGTTCATAGCGCTACGAAGCTTAGGTTCCATAACTTGGCAGGGGCCGCACCAATCGGCGCGAAAGACGACGACATACATGTCGGGCGTGCCAGAAGCATTTGCGACCGCCGGGCCGCCAAGGCCGAGTGCCAAAGTGACTGCGAGAAGAGATTTTTGAAAAATGGATGCCATGGGTTTCACCTTTAGTTTTTTCTTATTCTATAGTCTTTGAAATGAAACGCATCTGACAATCTCAATATTTGGCTTCACAATGATGTGTCAGAGCTGAAAAAAAAGAGGACGGGAAAACCCGTCCTAAGTTGTAATATCCAGTAAGTAAGTTGGTTATTTCGGTGGCGTGTTAAATGCCGGAGGGCATTGCGTAGACTTACCCGAAAATGCCGCACGGGACATATAGGCAGTCCCCTTAACACGCGCTGACATTTTCTTGATTTCTTCTGCCATTTCATAGGCTTGGAAATTCCCGTTGACGCAACCAAGAACCGTCTTGGTTTTGGCGTCGATAATTGCTGCAAATCCTGGCAGGCCAACCCACTTGTTAAAAACAGGTACAATCTCGCGGTCAAACGCTTCATGAGCGCCTTTCTCCCAGCGAGCTGCGGTAGAGGTATCAATAATAACGTGTTCAGCGATCTCACCGATAATGGAGAGTGCTGGATAAATCTCGCGCTCTAGCGCGGCGCTTTCGGCGTTGCTATCTTGGCGAAAGTTGACGACGTAAACGTCCGGCGTTGCCCCGAATGCGTTAGCACTGAAGGCGGCTGTTAAAGCGGAAGCGCTTAAAAAAGCGAAAAGTGTTCTCATAAATCAAGCTCCTTTGAATTTGGATTGGCAGTTTCGAGCCCCTGTGCCAACTTCATACAACCGAGTGGTTTATAAAGTGGAAACGCCTCGCTAACTTGGTGTTTACGATAATTGCAAATCTCGTTAATTTGCGCATTAAGTCATTGAAATATATAATTAAAAAATTCTGGAAAAAATATCTTCTACGTGTTTGAGGTGATAATCCATGTCAAATAGCCCCTCTAGGGTGTTGGCATCTAACCGGGCTGTTACATCCGTGTCATCTTTTAGAAGGTTAAGGAATCCACCTTCGCCGCGCCATGTCTTCATAGCATTGCGCTGGACTAGGCGGTAGGCGGATTCGCGCGACTCGCCAGCTTGTGTGAGCGCGAGCAAAATACGCTGTGAGTTATGCAGTCCGCCCAGCTTATTCATATTGGCGAGCATATTCTCAGGGTAAACGACGAGATTTTCGATCACGCCGGCAAGGCGGTGCAAGGCAAAATCAAGGTGAACCGTAGTATCCGGGGCAATACCGCGCTCTACTGAGCTGTGAGAAATATCGCGCTCATGCCATAGTGCGACGTTCTCCATTGCGGGCATAACGGCCATCCGAACAAGTCGGGCGAGGCCGGTCAGGTTCTCGGTTAGCACCGGATTGCGCTTATGCGGCATCGCCGATGAGCCTTTTTGGCCTTTGGAGAAAAACTCTTCGACCTCTAAAACCTCAGTGCGCTGCAAATGGCGAATTTCTGTGGCGAGGCGTTCAATTGAGCTTGCAATCACGCCAAGGGCTGCGAAATAGGCGGCATGGCGGTCACGGGGAATAACCTGTGTCGAGACGGGCTCGACAGCGAGCCCCATCTTCTCAGCTACATGGGCTTCGACGGCGGGGTCAATATTGGCAAATGTCCCAATCGCGCCGGAAATGGCGCAGACGGCGATCTCTTTGCGGGCCGTTATAAGGCGTTCTCTGCCGCGTGAAAATTCAGCAAAGGCCTGTGCGAGTTTGAGTCCAAATGTTGTCGGCTCAGCATGAATGCCGTGGGAACGGCCGATTGTGACGGTGTATTTATGTTCTTCGGCGCGTGTTTTAAGCGCAGCTAAAACACGGTCCATGCCGGTCAGTAATATATCTGTAGCGCGAGCGAGCTGCACTGAAAGCGTGGTATCCAACACATCCGATGAGGTGAAGCCCTGATGGACAAACCTGGAATCATCGCCGATAAATTCTGCAAGGTGCGTCAGGAACGCGATAACGTCATGTTTAACTTCGCGCTCGATCTCGTCAATGCGGGCAACATTAAATTTGGCAGCGCCGCCTTCATCCCAAATGTTTTTGGCGGCACTTTTCGGTATCACCCCCAGTTCTGCGAGGGCATCGCAGCCATGAGCTTCGATCTCGAACCAAATCCGGTATTTGGTTGCCGCAGACCAAATCTCAGTCATTTCCGGGCGCGCGTAACGGTCTATCATGTGGGACTCACTTTTCTATGGTGTGTGAGCCTTTCACTAGTGCAATTCCGGCATAATCGAAATCGGAAATTGTCCCTTATGGGCCTATTTTCCGATTTTCCGGCAGCGCTCAACAAGACGCACTTAAGCGTCAAGCTCGTCTGCTAAGCCCTCATTGCGTGATTGTGCGGCCTTCCAGTCACGGGGCAGGGTTTTCGCGGCGATAAAGAAGCTAATGGCTGAGAGCAGGAGCGCGGTGCTGCAAATCGTGATCGCGAGGCGGATCGCATGAACTTGGCCATGGGCTTCTTTGAAAGCATCAGCCAGAAACCCAACAGCTGTCGGGCCGCCGCCCAAAGCGATCAGGTTGAGGATGAGGAAGAATAAAGCTGTCGACATCGCCCGCATATTGATGGGCGCGAGTGTCTGCGCGATGGCAAAGGATGGCCCAAGATACATTCCAAGGAAGAATAAGAGTATAGCGCCTATCGATAAATGCAGCAGCGTTGTTTGAACCCAAAACGCCGCTATGACGAGCGGGATACATATCAGGATAGAAATCGCCGGGACAACCGCATAATAGGACACAGATTTTCCGGCCAGTTTTTGCGCAAGCGCGCCTCCGAAAAAGGTACCGCCGCCATAGAAAAACATATTGGCTAGGGCCAATATATACATCATTTTTTGAAATCCAAAGGCGGCATCGCCTTGGGCTGTATCAAACGGGAGAAGGTAATCAATCTGCCATGCGGATACAGCGTAGCCAACGAAAGACGCCATAGCGATACCGAGGCACATAGCCCACCATGACGGAATTTTGAGCAATACCCGAAGAGCGACGGAAAACGGTGATGCGCCGTTGAGGATTTTATAAATGAGCGCTCCTACAACTAATAGAGTCAGGATAATTCCAACGAACATCGGTAGATAGATGAAAACAGCGCATAAGGTTGCAAAGATAAACATGCCATTCCAAAACGTCTTGCTGATCAAAACAGTTTTGAGAAGACTGGAAAACGGCGGAACAACTTCAATCGGGCCTTTATGCGCGATATTTTCTTGTGCCCCGCGCGTGGGTTCGCGCACAATGATTTTGGTCACAATGGCAAGAGCAATTCCGGCCACGCCGAGGGCAATCAAAAGCGTGCGCCAGTTAAAATTACTATTGGGATTACCGAGTGCATACCCGGCCACGAAATAGGCAAAGCCGAGCCCGAGGGGAATGCCGAGCGCATACACGGCAAGCGCGCCTGAGCGCTCGTCTTTATTATACATATCCGAGATCATGGAATGGGACGGCGGAGAACCACCTGCTTCGCCTACGCCCACGCCCATACGCGCAAGGCCGATGGAGAGGAAGCTATTGGCCATGCCAGTTACGGCCGTAAATCCGCTCCAGACCGCGACAGAAATCGTGACAATATTGACTCGGCTATAGCGGTCAGCCAGCCACGCTATGGGTATGCCGACCACGGTATAAAATAGCGCAAACAAAAACCCTTTGAGCAGCCCCATTTGCGAGTTTGTGAGCTGTAAGTCGGCTTGAATGAATGGGGAGAGGATACCGATAATCTGACGGTCAATGAAGTTAAACGCATAAATCAGCGTCAATAGCAAAAGCACTAAAGTGCGGTAGCGTTTGCTTGGCGTTGCTTGCGCGCTCGTCGTGTCCGTCATGCAATATCCCCTATGTCATTAGGTTTACATGCAGGGAAAAATATGAGGACGTCAATCAAAATCGGTAAGGCTGCGTTAAATCAGGCCTAGTGATTTGAAACTCGCAATATTATCCCGGCCAATGATGAGATGGTCGTGCACTGTGACGCCGATAGCTTTCGCGGCCTCAACCATATTTTTGGTCATGACAATATCGCTTTGGCTCGGCGTTGGGTCGCCGGATGGATGGTTGTGGGCGAGGATGATGGCTGTACTGTTCAGATCCAGCGCGCGTTTGATGACCTCGCGCGGATAGACAGGGGCGCGGTCAACGGTGCCGTGGCCCATGATTTCATCCGCGATTAGGCGGTTCTTGCGGTCGAGAAACAGAACGCGGAATTGTTCTTTGCCTTCAAATTGCATGGCGCTGCGGCAATAATCTAGCAGAGCTGTCCAAGATGACAATACCGGGCGCCCCAGCAGGCTTTCTTGGCCGAGTTTGTTGGCGGCAGCGCGAATGATTTTTAGATCGAGCGCGGTTTTAGCGCTAATGCCTTTAACTTCGGTCAGGCGCTCGGTCGGGGCGGCGATTGTTTCAGCGAAGCTACCGAATTTTGCAATCAAAGCTTTGGCGATAGGTTTGACATCTCGGCGCGGGATCGAGTTGAAGAGATAAAGCTCGAGTAATTCGTAATCAGCGAGTGCGTCTGCGCCGCTTTCCGCGAACCTCGCGCGAAGACGGTCTCTGTGGCCATGATAATGCGGTTTATCTGCGCTCACTCTTAAGCGGTATATGGCGGGCGGTGCAGGCCCGCAGGTGAGAGCGTGAAAATCTCACAGCCAGTTTTTGTCACGCCAATCGAGTGCTCGAATTGTGCGGTCAGCTTGCGGTCGCGCGTTACAGCCGTCCAACCGTCCGAGAGAATTTTGACGTGGGGTTTACCCAGATTGATCATGGGCTCAACGGTGAAAAACATACCTTCGCGCAGGGTTTCGCCCTCTCCGGGGCGGCCAAAATGCAAAATGTTAGGGCTGTCATGGAACAGGCGGCCAAGGCCGTGACCGCAAAAATCCTGCACCACGGAGCAGCGTTCGCCTTCGGCAAATTTTTGTATCGCATGGCCAATATCGCCTGTTGTACTGCCCGGCTTCACGGCGGCCAATCCCAGCATCAGGCTGTCATAGGTAATGTTAATCAGGCGTTCGGCGCGGCGGCCGATCTCTCCGACCGGATACATGCGGGATGTGTCGCCGTGCCAGCCATCGACAATGACGGTCACGTCAATATTGACAATGTCGCCCTCTTTTAGCGGCTTGGGTGAGGGGATGCCGTGGCAAACCACATGATTGACCGATGTACAGGTCGTGTTTTGATAGCCCCGATACCCCAAACAGGCGGGCGTTCCGCCATTATCGATGACGAACTCATAGGCTGCCTTGTCAATGTCTTGCGTGCTCACGCCCGGCTGCACCATTGGCACAAGCATATCCAAACATTCCGCCGCGAGACGTCCAGCCTTACGCATACCGGCAAAATGCTCCTCGGAATGTATTTTTATCGCGCCGTCACGAAGATCCGGGGCATCTGTAGCATCAATATAATTCATGGACGGGTTATAACAGGGCGATAACGCGAAGGCTAGACGGAATTCTCACAGGCCCGAAGTTTGAGCGAATCTGCATGAATATCTTTCGTTTGATGGGTAATCACATTTTACGCCGAGCAGTGCATTACGGGGAGCGATTGCCACACATCAGAAAGAGTGTAATAATCACACACAATGCTGATCAAATCTAAAAATTTCTCTGCGGGTGATTTAAACCAGTTTCGGCGGTTTCAAACCCTTTCCTTTGCGATTTTGGAGAATGCGGCATACGCCATTGAAGCCGGAGAGACTGAACGTGAGGTGGCGAAGGATTTGTTTAAGGCCTACCGCTCGGCGGGCGTGAAATCCTTTTTCCATTTACCCGTAGTTTTGTTTGGCAACCGCACGGCTTTGCCGGGGGATTGGAAATTTAACAGTTTTTTCCCGCGTCCGCGAAAATTGGCCGTTGGCGACAGCGTCATCCTTGATGCGTCCCCGATTTTTAATGGGTATATGGTCGATACGTCTTATTCTTTTTGTTTCGGCGAAAGCGCGGCCCATGCGAAAATGATGCGCAACCTGGCAAAATTTCGTACGCAAATTCTGGATGCCGTTAACGCTAAGGACAGCTTTCAAACCATAGCGCAGGACGTGGCCAATGATATATGCCGGATGGGGTATGAACCCGCGCATACCAAGCATCCCGGAGAAGTTTTAGGGCACCGCGCTGTCAAAACAATCAACCTGCCGCGCCGCTGGCGATTGCGCGGATCGGACGGGATGGCGCTGGGTTGGTTTATTCTCAAAGGTAAGTTGGTTGATGCGGGCCTGTCCAAAACCCCAGCTCTATGGAATGAAAGCGATGTGTCCGATCACGGCGCCCATGACGGGCTATGGCTTGTGGAGCCGCACGCCGGCGCGGGAGATATTGGGGCGAAATGGGAAGAAATTATGATCATCCAAAACGGCCGTGCGCGTTGGCTGCAAAACCGCCCGCCCCATGTTCGCCAATGGAAGAACATTCAAAACGGGCTATCATATACCCCGGAAAAACAGGATTTTGAAGCTCTTATATAAAGAGCTGTTAGGAACACATTATGACAAAACTATTCTCTGCACTTGCTGTAGTTTTTACAGCCCTCGTAGCATTGCTGCATACGGGCTTTATGATACTGGAAATGTTCTTTTGGAATCACCCCACAGGTCAGCGCATCTTTTCCATGACGCCGGAAGCCGCTGAAAGTTCAGCCGTTTTGGCGGCCAATCAAGGGCTGTATAATGGATTTCTAGTTGCAGGTTTGCTCTGGGGCTTAATCAGCAAAAAGCGCGATGTGACACTATTTTTTCTGCTTTGCGTGGTTGTTGCCGGAGTTTTTGGCGCGTTCACGGCTAAGCCCACCATTTTCTTTATTCAAGCTATGCCCGCCATTTTAGCGATTGGATTCATGATGCTGTCAAACAAGAAAGCATAAACGGGTTACGATTCGTCGTTTGTAACTAACCGCGCGCCTTCGTCCGTGCGCGGCTCCAAGGGGGGGAGGCCCGCCGCTACATGATCAACCTCAATCCGGGTGCGAACGTCGGCACTTAAAAACATGCGGTAAGCAATGAATGAGGTGGCTTTGGCTTTTGCGCCAAGTGAGGCATCGCCTGTGACCAGAACTTGATGTGATGGAAAATAGAAGACGCCGTTGACATCAAGTGAACCGCCCGCACGGATTTCACTGATTTCTTCAGGCAGTCGTTTAACTGCGTTGGGCACTTGGAAGAAGGCTATGCCGCCAAGTTCGCCGTCGCGAGTTGCCGTTATATCCAGTTTAGCACCTTTTTGCATATGTAACCGCGAACCCGTGCCCGTTAATATAAAGGTTACATCATCGGCTTTGATATTCGCCAGAGAGCCGAAAACAAGAGGGCCATCGGACACGTAGTAAACACCCGGCGTTAAAAATGTTGTACCAACGAATTTCAGGCCGCCGCAATAATTACCGGGTTTAAGAACCGTGGTATTGCTGGTTACATTCTTCACCATGACGGGCTTGCCTCTATATCTCCCTGTATTGATAGGCGTATTGAGGGTCACGCCGGAAATGTTTGCGCAGCTTCCGGCTTCAGGTAGAACTGTATCTTTATAAGGGTCAGGTATTGGACGGCATTCTGTCTTCACATGTTTAGCAAAACGCCCGTAATATCCGCCTGTGACACAAAAATCAGCGGCCATAGGGCTATGGAGCGAACCGCCCCAGAGCGCTTGTGGATGTTTAGAATTGACCTGTACCGCGCAATTCGGGGAGTCAAACTTTGAGCTGCCGCCAAAAATCATGGATTTTCTTCCCCTCGGATCCAAGATTAGCAAGCATGTAACCGTTTCTGCCACCAATAAGGCTGTTGCACTTTTCTGGACATGCATCCTTTTCATGCCCGCGATACCAGCAACGGAGGGTTTGAATTTTCCGGTCGCCGTTATGGAAAGTTTTTCTTCCTTTGAATCGACAGTTAATTGAAGTTTGACGTCACCCTGATAATTTTCTTTGAAGACTGTCTTTGCATGTTTCGCGCGCCCCGCAGCCGTTTTACCGCCTTTCATGATCGCTGATAAAGCAGCCGAGTCTAATGCATCTTGTATATTGCCGGATTGTCTTACGCTGCTTTGAATGTCGATGGTAATCAATGTGCCGATGAGTATTGGCACGCCAAGTACGGCGGTCATGACACTAATGTTGCCCTGAGTATTTTTAAAAAATGCTTTGAAGAGCTTCATAGCGCCGCAACTTAATTTGGTTCCCCTAGAGGGTACATCCATAAGCAAAAGACTTTAAGGTCTGTTGAAAAAACAGGCTTAATATACAGTAAAAAAAACCTATTTTAGAGCAATCGATTTACCTAACCGAATACCGCCCTGATCAATCGCGCAACTATAGGCATAGGCCTCCATCCCTGCGGTGCGCGCAGCTTCAAACTCCCGCGCATAGTTCGGATCAATATCAGAGGCGAGTGTAAACGCCTCGCAGTCCGTGCGGTTGACGCAATATAGCATGACCGCGCGGTGCCCGGCTTTCGCCATGTTGGACAGCTCGCGCAGATGTTTTGTTCCCCGCGCGGTAGGGCTGTCGGGAAACTCGGCGAGCGGCGGATTGCGCGACAGGGTGACGTTTTTCACTTCCACATAACAGAGCGGCTTTTCCGGGTCTTCGAGTAAAATATCGATCCGGCTATTATCGCCATATTTCACTTCGCGGCGCAGGGACACATAACCGGAGAGTTCGGGAATGCGGCCCGCCTCAATAGCCTCTGAAACGATAGTGTTGGCTGCGGCCGTATTGATACAAACCCGCGCTCCGCCAATTTCAATCACTTGCCAGTCATAAGACAGTTTGCGTTTTGGGTTTTGTGCCTGCGTCACCCAAACCGGCGCGCCTTTATCTTTGACTCCCATCATCGAGCCTGGATTAGCGCAATGCGCCGTGATGATGTCGCCGCCAATGTCAATATCGGCCAGGAAGCGCTTATAACGCTGCACAAGAGTGCCTTTTTGTATGGGTTCTGGAAATTTCAACGTGAAGCCTAACGTGCGCGGATCGCAGCTTTGAAAGCGAATGAGGATTGGATGATAGTGGAAAACATTAAAGACGCGCAAGTTTTTGCCCCATACATCTGTAATAATTACGCGCGCACCCTCAAAAATGCTTGTTTAGCCCCGCGCAAAACGCTAGCAAGCCCGTCTAGGTCGCGGGCGTGGTGGAATTGGTAGACACGCAAGACTTAAAATCTTGTTCC
>CAYGRF010000060.1:0-15901 GCA_964352275.1 uncultured Caulobacterales bacterium | reverse complement strand
GGGTCTGATTTTGGTCAAAGGCGCGGTGCCGGGATCAAAAGGTGGATGGGTTGAGATTCGTGATGCGGTTAAAGGCGTTAAAGCTGACGATCTGCCGCTTCCGGGTAAGTTTCAAAAGCCTGAGCCTGTAAAAGCAGCCAAGCCTGCACCGGCTAAGGGTGAGGAAGAGTAATCATGAAAATGGATGTTCAAACACTCGACGCCAAGAAAGCAGGGTCTGTTGATCTTGATGCTGGCGTGTTCGGCCTAGAGCCGCGCAAAGATATTTTGCACCGTATGGTCCGCTATCAGTTGGCCAAGCGCCAAGCCGGTACGCACCAAGTGCAAGAGCGCGGCGATGTGTCAAAAACAACGAAACGTATTGGCCGGCAAAAAGGCGGTGGTACAGCTCGTCATGGTAACGGATCTGTGTCACAGTTCCGCGGCGGCGGTAAGGCCCATGGCCCGCGCGTTCGCTCTCATGCGCATGATATGCCGAAAAAAGTACGCGCGTTAGCGCTGCGTCATGCTCTGTCGGCTAAGGCTGGCGCGAATGAAATTATCATTCTTGATGATGCGGTTATGAAGGCTGCGAAAACGGCCGATTTGCGTAAATCCTTGGAAAAATTGGGCGTGACCAACGGCCTGATCGTTTCCGGCGGTTCCATTGATGAGAACTTCGCCAAAGCGGCCCGTAATATTCCCAACCTCGACGTTTTGCCAAGTCAGGGCGCAAATGTTTATGACATTCTCCGCCGTCACACACTTGTGTTGACAAAGCAGGCTGTCCAAGATTTGGAGGCTCGCCTAAAATGAGTGCTGCTCGTCATTATGATACAATTTTGACTCCGGTGATTACCGAGAAGTCAACGATTTTGTCCGAGAACAACCAAGTGGTTTTCGAAGTGCCTCTCTCTGCCAATAAGGTCGAGATCAAGGACGCTGTCGAAGCCCTTTTCAAGGTCAAAGTGACCGCAGTGAATACGCTGCGTCTTAAAGGTAAAACCAAGCGCTTCCGGGGTATTCCCGGTCGCCGCAAGGATATCAAAAAAGCCATCGTTACGCTTAAAGACGGTGACACGATTGATATCGCAACCGGTCTGTAGGATAAGTCATGGCTTTAAAGAAATTTAATCCGACATCACCAAGCCGTCGTCACCTGGTACAGGTTGACCGGTCTGACCTGCACAAAGGTCGTCCAGAGAAGGCTCTGACGGAAGGGTTGTCGAAAAAAGGCGGTCGTAACAATACGGGCCGGATTACTATGCGCCGCCAAGGTGGTGGTCATAAGCGTCTTTACCGTATGGTGGATTTCAAGCGCACAAAAGTGGATATGGAAGCCACGGTTCTGCGCCTTGAGTATGACCCAAACCGGACAGCGTTTATTGCGCTGATCGAATATAAAGACGGTGAAAAGTCTTACATTCTTGCGCCGCAGCGCCTCGCTGAAGGCGATAAAGTAATTTCATCGCCTAAGGCGGATGTGAAGCCGGGTAATACAATGCCGCTTCGCGTGATGCCAATCGGAACGATTATTCACAATATCGAGCTTAAGCCCGGTAAAGGCGGCCAGATTGCCCGCTCCGCCGGTACATATGCTCAGCTTGTTGGCCGCGGTGATGGCTATGCGCAGGTTCGCCTTAAATCCGGTGAAATGCGTATGATCCACCAAAGCTGTGTTGCGACAGTGGGCGCGGTTTCAAACCCGGATCATATGAACATCAATTTGGGTAAAGCCGGACGTAAGCGCTGGCTGGGTAAACGTCCGCAAGTTCGCGGCGTCGCCATGAACCCGGTTGATCACCCGCACGGCGGCGGCGAAGGCCGGACATCCGGTGGTCGTCACCCGGTAACGCCTTGGGGTAAGCCCACAAAAGGGGCGCGCACCCGGTCTAATAAAGCCACTGATAAATTCATCATTCGTTCGCGTCACGCGAAGAAGAAGCGTTAGGAGAGCTGATATGCCTCGCTCTGTATGGAAAGGCCCGTTTGTTGACGGTTATCTGCTGAAAAAAGCAGAAGAGTCACGCGCGGAAGGCCGCAAAAAGCCGATCAAAACTTGGTCGCGCCGTTCAACGATCATGCCGCAATTTGTCGGATTGACGTTCCAAATTCATAATGGCCAGAAATTTGTTCCGGTTAATGTTGATGAAGATATGGTCGGCCACAAGCTCGGCGAATTTGCGCCGACACGGACATATTATGGTCACGCGGCTGATAAAAAAGCGAAGCGGAAATAGTCATGGCTAAAACGAAAAACCCACGCCGCGTTGCGGACAATGAAGCGATGGCAAAGTTGCGGATGATCCGCACAAGCCCGATTAAGCTGAACCTTGTCGCGCAAATGATTCGCGGTCTGAAAGTTGAAAAAGCTCTGTCTGACCTTGAGTTTTCTCACAAGCGCATTGCTGCTGACGTCAAGAAATGTCTTGAGAGCGCTGTTGCCAATGCAGAAAATAATCACGGATTGGATATTGATAGTCTTGTTGTCGCGGAAGCTTACGTTGGTAAAAACCTCGTTATGAAGCGTTTCCGGGCCCGGGCTCGCGGACGCGGCGCGCAAATTCTCAAGCCATTTTCTGAGCTGACGATTATTGTTCGCGAAGTAGAGGAGGCCGCATAATGGGTCAGAAGATAAATCCAATTGGCCTTCGCCTCGGTATCAACCGCACATGGGACTCGCGTTGGTACGCCAACACGCGTGAGTTTGGTGATTTGCTTCATCAGGATCTTGCGATCCGCACATTCCTTATGGAAGAGCTGAAAAACGCGTCTGTTTCCCGTATCATTATTGAGCGGCCCCACAAAAAGTGCCGTATTGCTATCTATACCGCCCGCCCGGGTGTTGTGATTGGTAAAAAAGGCGCGGACATTGAAGTGCTTCGCAAAAAAGTCAGCCAAATGGTTGACGGTGAAGTGTTCATGAATTTGATCGAAGTGCGTAAGCCTGAAGTCGATGCGGCTTTGGTTGCCGAAGGTATTGCACAGCAGCTTGAGCGCAGGATGTCTTTCCGCCGCGCCATGAAGCGGTCTATGCAATCTGCTATGCGTATGGGCGCAATTGGCTGTAAAATTAAACTCGGCGGCCGTCTCGGCGGCGCTGAAATTGCCCGGATCGAGCAATATCAAGAAGGGTCTGTGCCGCTTCATACAATGCGTGCAGACATTGACTATGGTACAGCGCGCGCGCTGACGGCCATGGGTATTATCGGCATCAAGGTCTGGATTAACAAAGGCGAGATCATGGAACATGATCCGTACGCCCAAGAAAAGCGCATGAACCAGGCGGGTGATACACGTCCGCGCGGCAATGATCGTCCACGCGGAGGCAATGATCGCCCGCGCGGTAATGACCGCTCTCGCGGTGATCGTCGTCCAGCGCGCGCTAATTAGAGGTAGAAGGCGATGTTACAGCCAAAACGTACAAAATTCCGCAAAGCCCATAAGGGCCGGATTAAGGGTGTTGCCAAAGGCGGCACGGATTTGAACTTTGGGTCTTACGGCCTCAAAGCCTTAGAGCCTGAGCGGGTAACAGCCCGCCAGATCGAGGCGACTCGCCGCGCGATTACGCGTCACATGAAACGGGCCGGACGTGTCTGGATCCGGATTTTCCCGGACGTGCCTGTGACGAAAAAGCCGACCGAAGTCCGCATGGGTAAGGGTAAAGGGTCTGTCGAGTTTTGGGCCTGTAAAGTCAAACCCGGCCGAGTCATGTTTGAAATTGACGGCGTCAGCGACGCTGTTGCGCGCGAAGCTCTACGTCTCGGCGCAGCTAAGCTTCCGGTAAAGTGCAAAATTGTCACCCGTCCGGGCGAGCAATAGGAGCAGGATAATGGCAAAACGCGAATCACTTAAAGCCCTCGACGTACGGGCTATGACAGAGAGCGAATTGAGCGATAAGCTTGTGGCTCTCAAGAAAGAGCAGTTTAATTTACGCTTCCAGCAGGCCACGGGTCAGCTTGAAACAACAGCGAATGTTCGCCTTGTTCGCCGCGATGTTGCGCGGGTCAAGACGGTTATGGCTGAAAAAAAAGCCGCCGCTAAAGCTGCCGGTTAGAGGAAGAAACAATGCCAAAACGGATACTACAAGGCATCGTCGTTAGCGATAAAGGCAACAAAACAGTTGTTGTCAAAATCGAACGGACATACATGCACCCGCTGTTCAAGAAAATTGTTCGCCGGTCTAAGAAATATCATGCCCACGATGAGGGTAATGTACACAAGGTGGGGGACGTTGTTCGCATCCGCGAATGTCCGCCGAAAAGTAAACTCAAGCGGTGGGAGGTTTTTGCCGCGTAGGCGAAACCATCTATTTGGCCTAAACTCAAGGGAGACGTCGCATGATTCAAATGCAGACAAATCTGGATGTTGCCGACAATTCCGGCGCCCGCCGTGTACAGTGCATTAAAGTGCTGGGCGGTTCAAAACGTCGTTATGCCCATGTGGGCGACGTTATCGTGGTCTCCGTGAAGGAAGCGATTCCGCGCGGTAAAGTAAAAAAAGGTGATGTACGCAAGGCGGTTGTCGTGCGCGTTCGCAAAGATATTATTCGTAAAGACGGTTCTGTGATCCGTTTTGACGGTAATGCGGCTGTCATCATCAATAATAATGGTGAGCCGATTGGCACACGTATCTTTGGCCCTGTGCCGCGCGAACTGCGCGCCAAGAACCACATGAAGATCGTGTCTCTGGCTCCGGAGGTATTGTAGTCATGGCGGCTAAGATTAAAAAAGGCGATTATGTCATTGTCATTTCCGGCAAAGATAAAGGCCGAAAAGGCGAAGTCACAAAAGTCTTCCCAAAAGAATCACGCGTTCTTGTATCGGGTGTGCGTTTGGTAAAACGTCACGTTCGCCCGTCGCAAGCGGATCCGGATGGCGGCATCAAGCAATTTGAAGCGCCGATCCATGTTTCCAACGTCGCACATATCGACCCGAATGACGGCGTCGCAACCCGCGTCGGATTTGGCACATCGAAAGATGGCCGTAAAATCCGCATCGCCAAGAAATCAGGGGCAGCAATCGATGACTAAGCCTTATGAACCCCGCCTGGCTGCACTGTATCGTGATGCGATACGCCCGGTGATGAAAGACAAGTTCGGATATACAAGCGACATGCAGATCCCTGCGATTGAGAAAGTTGTTCTCAATATGGGTGTCGGCGAAGGTGTCGGCGATAAAAAGAAAGTTCAAGCTGCGATTGCGGATCTTGAGTTGATTGCCGGTCAAAAAGTCTCTCCGACGATTGCCAAAAAATCCATCGCGGGCTTTAAGCTTCGCGACGGCATGGTCATCGGCGCGAAGGTTACGCTGCGCCGCGACCGTATGTATGAATTTTTAGACCGCCTGGTTAACATCGCGCTCCCGCGCGTGCGTGACTTTCGCGGCCTGAATCTAAAAAGTTTTGACGGTAATGGTAATTATGCCATGGGCCTGAAAGAACATATCGTCTTCCCAGAGATTGATTACGACAAAGTCGAGTCTGTCCTCGGTATGGACATTGTGGTGCAAACCAGCGCCAAAACTGATGAAGAAGCCAAGGCACTGTTGGCCGAGTTTGGATTTCCCTTTCCTAAGTAGGAAAGGCCAAACTAACGCAGCAGGTCAAGCGGGCCATGGGTAATTCTATCCAGACCCTGCACATAGGAGAACATATATGGCTAAAGTAAGTGCAACTGAGCGCAATGTTAAGCGTCAAGAGCTTGTGGCAAAATATGCCGGCAAGCGCGCTTTGCTCAAAGATATTGCGCGTAATAAGGACTTGCCTGTTGAGGAGCGCTTTGCAGCGCAGCTCAAACTGGCGGCTCTTCCTCGTAACTCAGCACCGAGCCGCGTACGCAATCGGTGCCAAGTCACGGGCCGTCCTCGCGGATATTATCGTAAAATGAAAATGTCGCGGATCGCGCTGCGTGAGCTTGGCTCACAGGGCCTCATCCCCGGCCTTGTAAAATCAAGCTGGTAGGAGGGGACTATGTCATTTTCTGATCCTCTTGGTGATATGCTCACCCGTATTCGTAACGCCATCATGCGTAGCCGCTCTAGCGTGTCGACGCCTGCGTCTAAACTCCGCGGCCGCGTTCTTGACGTGCTCATCGACGAAGGGTTTATCCGCGGATATACCGAAGTCGAAAAAGACGGTTTTAAAGCGTTTGAGATTGAGCTGAAATATTTCGAAGGCGAAGCTGTTATTCGCGAGATTTCCCGTGTGTCAAAGCCGGGCCGCCGCGTATATTCTTCCGTCAAAAGCTTGCCGCAGATTCGCAACGGTCTTGGCATCGCTATCCTATCAACCCCTAAAGGCGTGATGAGTGATCATGCTGCCCGCGAAAATAACGTCGGCGGCGAAATCCTTTGTCAGGTCTCCTAGAGGGAGGATTTTATGTCTCGTATTGGTAAACAACCCGTCACGATCCCAAGCGCTGTTACGCTGACCCATGAGGGCCAGATCGTGACAGTCAAAGGCCCTAAAGGCGAGCTCAGCTTCACGCTTCCCGAATCTATTGTTGGAACATTGGAAGATGGGCTATTCACAGTCACACCAACCCGCGAAAACGATAAAGTTGCAAAATCTATGTGGGGCATGTGCCGCACCATGATCGTCAACTTGATTGTTGGCGTCACTGACGGCTTCAAAAAAGATCTTGAACTGCGCGGCGTCGGTTACCGGGCGCAAATGAAGGGCGATATGCTCTCTATGCAGCTTGGCTTTTCGCATGATGTCGAATATACACCGCCAGTAGGCGTTACGATTGAAGCGCCGAAGCCGACGCAGATTTCTGTCACAGGCATCAATAAGCAACAAGTTGGTCAAGTCGCGGCTGAAATTCGTGCGTTCCGTAAACCCGAGCCTTACAAAGGCAAGGGTGTGCGTTATGTTGGCGAATTCGTAAGGTCGAAGGAAGGCAAGAAGAAATAAGATGAAAACGGCTCGTGAAAATACAAAGCGCCGTGCCGCCCGTGTGCGCCGCCGCTTAAAGAAAAACTCAAATGGACGTCCGCGTCTGTCTGTGTTCCGCAGTGATAAAAATATCTCAGCGCAAATCATTGATGATGCGACGGGAACAACTTTGGCCGCAGCCTCCACGCTAGAAGATCGTAGCGCCAAGGGCTCAAATGTCGAAGCGGCTGAACGCATTGGTCAGTTGATTGCAGAACGGGCTCAGAAAGCCAAAGTTGAGACTGTTGTTTTCGACCGCGGCGGGTATCTGTTTCATGGTCGGGTGAAAGCTCTGGCCGATGCGGCGCGTAGCGCCGGACTGAAGTTTTAGGAGACACCATGGCTCGAGAGAATAATAACCGCCGGGAACGCGAAGAAGACAATGAATTTGTTGATCGTCTTGTCCACATTAACCGTGTTGCTAAAACCGTAAAAGGTGGTCGTAATATGAGCTTTGCTGCTCTTGTCATCGTTGGTGATGAAAAGGGTCGTGTGGGTTTTGGTAAGGGTAAGGCCCGCGAAGTGCCAGAAGCTATTCGCAAGGCGACAGACGAAGCTAAGAAGTCGATGATCCGCGTTCAACTTCGTGAAGGACGTACGCTTCATCACGACCTTCGCGGTCGTCACGGCGCAGGTAAAATCATTATGCGCGCCGCACCTCCGGGTACCGGCGTGATTGCCGGTGGTCCGATGCGCGCCGTTTTGGAATGCCTCGGCGTTCAGGACGTTGTTGCAAAATCACTCGGAACATCCAATCCTTATAACATGGTTCGCGCTACATTTGACGCGCTTAAGCGCGCCGAAAGCCCGCGTTCGATTGCCGCAAAGCGCGGTAAGAAGGTTGGCGACGTTGTCGGCCGCCGTCAGGACGGCGCAAGCGCTCCTGAAGCGATTGAAGCATAGGAAGTCATCATGGCAGCCAAGAAAAAAACGACCGTAAAAGTGCGCCAAACGGGCAGCTCCATCCGCCGTCCTTTGGATCAGCGTCAGACCCTCACAGGTCTCGGCCTTGGCCGTGTTGGCCGGGTGCGCGAGCTTGAAGATACACCGTCTGTGCGCGGTATGATTAAAAAAGTCTCTCACATGGTGGAGATTGTTGAAGAGTAGCGTTCCCCGTTTCTGCGGAGCCACTCTTTAGGAGAACGAACATGCGTTTAAATGAACTTAGCGATAATCCTGGTGCCACAAAAGCACGTATGCGGGTTGGCCGGGGCATTGGCTCCGGTAAAGGTAAAACCGGCGGCCGTGGTGTCAAAGGTCAAAAATCCCGTTCTGGTGTTGCCATTAAAGGCTTCGAGGGCGGCCAAATGCCTATCCATATGCGTTTGCCAAAGCGCGGCTTTAACAAGCCAAACCGCAAGCGTTGGACGGAACTTTCTATTGCGGCGCTTGAGCGCGCGGTACAGGCTGGCAAGCTTGATATTAACAACGATATTGACGCCGCCGCGCTCGTCGCAGCAGGCGTTATTCGCCGCCCGCTTGACGGCGTCCGCCTGATCGGCGGCGGTGCATTGTCAAAAGCTGTGAAGCTTGTTGTTTCCGGCGCAACGCCCGGCGCGACATCTGTTGTCGAGGCCGCTAAGGGTTCTGTGACCGTCGTCGATAGTTCTGTTGAGATGCGTCCCAAAGGTGTCAAATCCGACAAGCCTAAAGTTGCCAAGGGCGATAAGCCGAAAGCGGCAAAAAAGGAAAAGCCCGTCAAAGCTGCATCAGCTGAGAAGGTAGCCCCTAAGAAAGTGGCTCCTAAAAAGGCACCGGCTGCTAAAACTGACGCTAAACCGGCTGCTAAGAAATCTTCGGGTGATGCCTATGACAAGCACATTCCATATTTTGAGAATATCACAGCGAAATATGATGCTGATGCCAGCGAAGATGTTGTTATGGCCATCACTAAATATCTTGGCGCGTCTCTGAATGACCGCGATTCCAAATATGTGGCATGCGGCGACGAAACAGAGCGCAATACTGTGCGTGACAATTTCTTGAAAAAGAAACTCGGCCTGGCCGACGATAATGACGTGCTGGATGCCAAGGTTGTGGCCGTGTGCGACGCAATGAAAGCTGCCAAGCAGCGTATGAAAGACCGCGTAACCTTCTACTACTTGCTTGCAAAGAATGAAGGTAAGCTCGGCGACCTTTAATTACGGAAATTAGCCCCCATATGAGGGGCTAATTTTATTAAAACAAACGGATCCGACATGGCTTCAGCGTCTGAACAACTCGCCGCAAATATGAACCTCGGAACTTTCGCCAAGGCGAAAGAGCTTCAACAACGGTTGTTGTTCACGCTAATGATTCTCGTGGTTTACCGGATCGGGACTTACATTCCGATTCCGGGTATTGACCTCGAAGTCTTCCAAGCTAATTTCAATAATGCAGGCGGCGGAATACTCGACCGTTTGAATATGTTCTCCGGCGGCGCGGTTGAACGTATGGCCGTTTTTGCGCTCAACGTGATGCCATATATTTCAGCGTCCATTATCATGACCCTAATGAAGGGCTCTCTTCCGTCTTTGAAGGAGCTAGATAAAGACGGAGAGCAGGGCCGTAAGCAAATCAACCAATATACGCGCTATCTGACCGTGTTTTTGGCCGCCTTCCAGGCCTTTGGCATTTCCCGAGCCCTTGGCGCTTCGCCCGGAACCGTGATCAATCCCGGATTCTTTTTTGATGCCAGCACCGTGGTCACTCTGGTTGGCGGTACGATGTTCCTGATGTGGCTCGGCGAGCAAGTGACCGCGCGCGGCGTCGGTAACGGGGTCTCATTGATCATTTTTGCGGGCATTGTTGCGGAGCTACCCCGCGCGATTTTTCAAGTCTTAAACCTGAACCGTACAGGCTCACTCAGTGCGCTGCTTTTGATGGGAGTTATTGTCCTGTTTGTGGCGCTATCCATTTTGATTGTTTTCGTGGAGAGGGCACAGCGAAGGCTGCTGGTGCAATATCCCAAGCGGCAAATGGCCGGTGGTAAATCATTTGGCGGTGAAAGCTCATTTATGCCGCTTAAGCTGAACACTGCGGGTGTTATCCCGCCAATTTTTGCCAGCTCCCTGCTTTTACTTCCGGCCACGGCGGGGGCAATCTTTGCCCAAGGCGGTCCGGGATGGATGACGGATATGCTCGCCTATATTGGCTACGGCTCGCCTGTCTATCTCACGCTATACGGCGTGCTGATCATGTTCTTCTGTTTCTTCTACGTGCCTTATGTGTTCAAGCCCGATGATGTGGCTGATAATCTGCGTAAGAATGGCGGCTTTTTGCCCGGTATTCGCCCCGGCAACCGCACGGCTGAATATCTGAACTATGTCTTATCTCGCCTGACCTTTATTGGCGCGGTTTACGTGGCTTTCGTCTGTGTCTTGCCGGAATATATCATTGCGCAAAATCAGGAAATTCCACCGTCCGTGGCGATGTTAATTGGCGGTATGTCACTCTTGATTATCGTATCTGTGACGCTGGATACAGTGTCTCAAATTCAATCGCACTTAATCGCGCACCAATATGAAGGGCTCATCAAGAAGTCCCGTATGCGCCGTAAGAAGAAGTAACCGGAGGCCTTTATGAACATAATTGTTTTCGGCCCACCGGCTGCAGGTAAAGGCACACAGGCAAAGCGCCTCGTGGCAGAGCGCGGCCTGATACAATTGTCGACCGGCGATATGCTCCGGGCCGCAAGGGCGTCAGGATCTGAACTCGGAAAAAAAGTCTCAGCTATCATTGACCGCGGCGACCTTGTCTCCGACGACATTGTTATTGCTCTGATCGAAGAGCAACTCGACGTTAATCCAAAAGCTGCGGGATTTATTTTTGACGGTTTCCCGCGCACCGTTGCCCAAGCCGAAGCTTTGGACAGAACTTTGAGCGCTCGGAACACGCAAGTGGACGGCGTCATCCGCCTATGTGTCGATGATGAGGCTTTGCTGGCCCGCATCACGAAACGATTCGAAGAAGAAGGCCGCAAGGATGATAATCCCGCAACCTTTAAAGTTCGGCTTGAAAACTATAACGAACAGACCGCGCCATTATTACCGTTTTACTCAGCGCAGGGAAAACTCACTGAAGTTGACGGAATGGCAAACATCGAAACGGTCGCGACTGCGATTTCCAGTGTGCTCGATGCTAATGGCAGCGGCCAAAAAATGAAGACACCATCTTTCTTTGCTCGCCTGTTTGGGCGATCATAAAAAGGTGTGACCAAGGGTAAACGGCGCTTGACGCCGCGCCAAACGAAAGTATAAGTACCCGCTTTCGCGGAGTGGCTTTGGAACGTCCGCCTCTTTTCTATGGGGCGACGGTTTAAGCACATTCATAAAGCGGCGAATATAGAATTTTAAGGAGGCCAGTGTGGCACGGATTGCGGGTGTAAACATTCCCACCAATAAGCGGGTCGTAATAGCCCTGACTTATATTTACGGCATTGGCCCAGCCAAAGCCCATAGTATTTGCGAACGCGTGAACATCGCGCTGGATCGCCGGGTGCACGATTTGACGGATGCAGAGGTTCTGCAAATCCGCGAGACAATTGATGCGGAGCATATGGTCGAGGGTGACCTTCGTCGCGAACGCTCGCAAAACATCAAGCGTTTGATGGATATGGGTAATTATCGCGGGCTACGTCATCGCCGCGGTCTCCCAGTTCGCGGTCAACGCACTCATACAAATGCGCGTACGCGTAAAGGCCCGGCGAAAGCCATCGCCGGTAAGAAGAAGTAGGATCTAAGCCATGGCAAAAGAACCCACACGTATTCGCCGCGCCGACCGGAAAAATATTACCTCCGGTGTTGCGCATGTGAACTCGACATTTAACAATACAATGATCACGATCACCGATGCCCAGGGCAATACGGTTGCATGGTGTAGTGCTGGCGGTATGGGCTTTAAAGGCTCGCGCAAGTCAACACCATACGCGGCGCAGGTTGCGGCTGAAGAAGCGGCTAAAAAAGCGGCTGAGCACGGCATGACGACATTGGAAGTTAACGTCAATGGCCCTGGATCCGGCCGTGAGAGCGCCGTTCGCGCGCTTCAAGCTGCTGGCTTTACCATTACAACAATTCGCGACGTTACGCCCATTCCCCATAATGGCTGCCGTCCACCCAAGCGCCGCCGGGTATAATGCGGCTGCTGCAAGGCTAGACCTTGCGATTTAAAATGCGGCGGACTTTTTTCCGCCCTTCGACCTTAAGAGGCAAATTGTGATTGAAAAAAATTGGCAAGAACTTATTCGCCCGATCAACCCAGAGATTGAGCCGGGACGTGATCCAGAGCGTTTCGCCGTTGTAACGGCTGAACCTTTAGAGCGCGGTTTTGGTATGACGCTTGGTAATGCACTTCGCCGTGTGTTGCTGTCATCGCTTCAAGGCTCAGCGGTTAGCGCCGTTCACATTGACGGGGTTGTGCATGAGTTTACATCCATTCCGGGTGTGCTCGAAGACGTGACTAACATTGTTCTGAACCTGAAAGACCTGAACGTGCGTATGCATGCAGAAGGCCCTAAGCGTTTGCTGCTTAAAAAATCCGGTTCCGGCCCTGTAACGGGTGCTGATATCGAGCAAACCGCCGACGTTGAAATTCTTAACCCTGACCATGTCATTTGCACTATGGATGAAGGATCTGAGATCCGCATGGAGCTGACGGTCACAACCGGTAAAGGTTACGTCCCTGCCGCTGACTCGCGGCCCGAAGACGCGCCGATTGGCCTGATTTCTATTGATGCGCTCTATTCACCGGTTAAGCGGGTGGCTTACCGGGTTGAAGATACACGCGAAGGTCAGGTTCTTGATTATGATAAGCTTCTGATCGAAATTGAAACCAATGGCGCGGTAACGCCAGAGGACGCGATTGCTGTTGCTGCGCGTATTCTTCAAGATCAGTTCCAAGTGTTTGTGAACTTCGACGATCCTGAAGATAGCCTTCGCCAAGATGAGAAGCCAGAGCTTGACTTTAACCCGGCGCTTCTGCGCAAAGTGGATGAGCTTGAGCTATCTGTCCGCTCTGCGAATTGCTTGAAGAACGACAATATTGTTTATATCGGTGATTTGATCCAAAAGTCCGAAGCTGAAATGCTGCGCACACCAAACTTTGGCCGTAAATCCCTCAATGAGATTAAAGAAGTGCTCGCCGCAATGGGTCTGCATCTCGGTATGGATGCGCCAAACTGGCCGCCGGAGAACATTGAAGAGCTTGCAAAAAAATACGACGACCACATTTAGGCCCGTCCAGAACTTAGAAGGAATATGCTATGCGCCACCGCATCGCCCATCGTAAACTCAACCGCACGGCCAGTCACCGTAAAGCCATGTTTGCTAACATGTCATCTAGCCTTATTGAGCACGAGCAAATCGTAACGACTTTGCCAAAAGCCAAAGAATTGCGCCCATTTGTTGAAAAGCTTGTGACCCTCGCCAAAAAAGGCGATTTGAACTCACGCCGTATATCAATTGCGCGCACGCGTAATAAAGAGATGTCCAAGAAACTCTTTGATGTGCTCGGCCCGCGTTACAAAGACCGTGATGGCGGATATATCCGCATTATGAAAGCGGGTTTCCGTTACGGCGATAACGCCCCTATGGCGGTCATTGAATTTGTTGACCGCGACGAAGAAGCCAAAGGCGCTGTTGACCGCGCCCGTATGGAAGCCGAAGAGGCATAAACTGACACCGTCATTCCAGTAAAATTAAACCCGACCTTTCGAGGCGGGTTTTTTATTTGGCGTTTCAAATGCTCTGTGGGTTTCGAAGGGTCAATGCCTCAAACGATCATCACAAATCTATTTTCGGCACTGACACCACACATCGCTTTAGAAACGGCGACCAACAACCACGCCAATGATCAGGGGGTCAATGTCTACGTCTGCGGGAATAATAGTTCCGCCGCCTGCATTGACAGTCACGTCAGTCCCCAAAAAGACTTTTTTGACGTCAATATTGGCGAAATAGGTATCGCCGAGGTCAAAATCAATCCCGGCCTGCAAAGCCCAGCCAAAGCCATTATCATAATCAACATCGACGACTGCGCCGGAGTCGCCGCCGTAAAAAATTGTATAATTGATACCGGCTCCGACATAGGGGCGGACATTGCTATAAGGCGCGAAGTGATATTGCGCTGTTAGGGTTGGCGGCAAGAGCCAAATATCACCCAAGTCTACATCGCCTAACGTGGTGCCTTTGGCTGCCACGTCATGCTTTGTGGTGGCGAGTATGAGCTCGACGGCAAAGTGGTCGGAGAGGAAATATGAAATATCCAGCTCAGGGACAATCGTATTGGAAATATCCGCTTCGCCGCCAATTGTCGCAATTGTTGCGTCTTCATCGGGCATAATGCTCAGCGCGCGAACGCGTAATTGCCAGGGACCCTCCGCGCTTGTAGTTCTTTCACCTGCCAGCGCTGCCGCTGGTGTTAGCATAAGGGCTCCCACAGTCAGGGCTGCGAGCTTTTTAAAGGTGGATGTCATGATCTGCTCCATTAAGCCGGAGTCCACAATTAGCTCCGAACTGAAACCTATTTAAGTCATTGTTTTTGCTTTATAATATGACCGGTTGACGCGCGGTAATGAACCGCTGCGGCATGAACGAAAATTTTGACTGCCGTCAAAATTCTAATGTTAAATTCATGTAATGTGCGAGGTTCGGCCTATTCTTCCATATCCAGTTTAGCAGGCATTGCGCGAGGTGTTCAGGTCGTTATAGGCGGCGTAGATTTTACTAGCCCACATTCCGCCGCTGGTTCATATAAATATTATGACCATACCCTCCCAAAAACATCTTTTCGATATTCCGCCTGGCGTATCTTATTTGAATAATGCCTATATGTCGCCGCTTATGCACAGCGTCACCGCCGCCATGCATAGCGGCATCGCATCAAAGGCGCAGCCTTGGACAATCAGCCCAGAGGATTTCTTTACCTATGCCGAAGAGGCGCGCGGCTTAGCCGGACGGATCTTTGGCGGCCCCGCGGATAATATCGCTATTGTCCCGTCCGTCAGCTACGGCTTGCAAATTGCGGCTAATGCGCTCCCAATTAAAGCCGGCCAGAATATCATTGTGCTGGGCGATCAATTCCCGTCCAACATTTATCCTTGGCAGCAGAAGGCGGCGCAGTGCGGCGCTGTGCTGAATATACTGCCAGTGCCAATAGATGAGGATTGGACCGGGGCGGTGCTCTCGGCCATTGACGAAAACACAGCGATTGCCGCGGTGCCGCAAACCCACTGGGCAAGCGGAGCAACGCTTGATCTTTTCCGTGTTCGGCAGGCTTTGGACACAGTCGGCGCAGCTCTTGTTCTGGATTTAACACAGTCTCTCGGCGCGCAAGTATTTGACGCAGGCACTGTTCGTCCGGATTTTGCTGTGGCCGCGACCTATAAATGGTTGATGGGGCCGTATTCCATGGGGTTTTTGTATGTTGATCCAAAGTGGCATACTGCGCCTCCGCTAGAGCATAATTGGATCAACCGGAAAGGCAGCGAAGACTTTACCCGCTTGACAGAATACCAAGACGCGTTTGCCGTTGGAGCAAGGCGGTTTGATATGGGCGAGAAATCCAACGCGTCACAGCTCGCAGGCGCAAGTGCTGCGCTCGCACAAATTCTGGATTGGGGCGTCGGCAATATCGCTGATACATTGGCTATGAAAACGGGCGCTATCGCCAAACAACTTGCCCCGTTAGGGTTTGCCGCGCCGCTCACACGCGCGCCGCATTATTTGGGCCTTCAGCGGGTGGGCGGAGTGCCGGGTGGTCTTTCATCAGCGCTTGCCGCGCGGCAAATTTATGTATCCGTACGAGGCCCGGCCCTACGCGTCACCCCGCACCTCTATTGCGACGATAATGACATCGACAGATTGGTTGAAGGCGTGAGAGCGTTGGTGGTTTAATCGGCCCTAGCTAAGCGTTTGTAAGCGTAATTAGTGTTTCTAGAGCCTGTCTTGCATTGTTTGTGTCTATGGATGATTGCGCCATATCTATGCCTGACGGGATGTCATCGCACAGT
>CAYGRF010000059.1:0-15949 GCA_964352275.1 uncultured Caulobacterales bacterium | reverse complement strand
GAACTACCTCAAAGCCGCAGGATATGTTCTTACATAAAATCACGATGCTCTAAAAGGTTGTAACTTTCTAACTCGCATCCCCAAAATCCGTGTTGGCTACCGGGAGTGAGCGAATGCGTTTGCCTGTGGCCGCAAATACCGCGTTGGTGACAGCGGGCGCTATGGGCGGGGTTCCGGGTTCTCCTGCGCCGCCGAGCGGTGCATCGCTCTTAAGGATAATTACGTCAATTTGCGGCGCGTCATCCATTCTGACCATAGGGTAATCATGGAAGTTGCTTTGCTGCACCGCGCCGTCCTCAATGGTGATGTCGCCGTAGAGCGCCGCCGTCAGCCCGTATATTATTCCGCTTTCCATTTGGGCAATAAACCCGTCAGGATTGACCGCCATGCCCGCATCGGCGGCGCAGGTCACATGTGTTACGCGCGGCTGTCCGCTACTCATATCCACTGTGACGACTTCGGCGACGATTGTCATAAAGCTTTCCGTGATCGCAATGCCTTGCGCCTGACCAGGCGGAAGCTCTTTCCCCCATCCGGCGGCTTTCGCGGCGGCGTCCAAAACGGCGAGGTGCCTTGGCCTGTTTTTCAATAGCTTACGGCGATATTCGTATGTATCCGCGCCCGCTTTGACCGCAAGCTCGTCAATGAAACTCTCGGTGAAAAATCCGTGCTGCGTGTGATCGACAGCGCGCCACGGGCCAAACCGGATATGGGTCGGGCTTTCGGTATATTCGATAATTTGATGCGGAATATCATAAAATATCAGGCTGGCTTCCGCTGGGTCATGTTTGTGCATATAGGCATGTTCCCACAAAATCGGCATGCCTTCGCTATCAAGCCCGGCTTTCATCCGCGACATCACCGAAGGGCGGTAATGGTCTTGCTGTATGTCTTCCTCGCGCGACCAGATAAGCTTGACAGGCACCCCCATTTCGGCGGCGACGCGCACAGCTTGATCTGTATAATCCGGCGTTGCGCGGCGGCCAAAACCACCGCCTAGAAATTGATTATGCACCGTGACATCATCGAAATCCATGCCGAGCGTTTTGGCGGTCGCGGCGCGCGTCCCCAGCGGGTTTTGCGTACCGGTCCACAGTTCGCATTTACCGTCCCTGACCCATGCTACCGCATTCATAGGCTCCATCGTGGCGTGGGCGAGAAACGGTACGCGGTATTCGGCCTCAAATATGTTGGAGCTTTGCGCTGCGTCTTCCGGATCACCTTGTTTGTGAAGTGTCTTACGCTTTCCGGTGTTCAAGCTTTGTGCGTATTGGGCAATAATGGACTCTGTGCTGACCGTGTTCGAGGCGGTGACAGCAAAGGTGACATCCACAGCGTCCAGAGCCTGTTTGGCCTGCCAATAGCCATCGGCAACCACAGCGATGAAATCGCCCATATTGAGAACGCGGTTTACGCCGGGCATCGCCGCTGCGCTTGTGCTGTCCATCGACGCAACCTTGTTGCCGATAACGGGCGCGGCTCTCACGGCGGCACATTTCATACCGGGCAGCGTAATATCCATCCCGAACATGGCGGTGCCGTCAACCTTTGGCGGTAAATCCATACGCGACAAGCTGGTGCCCATCAGGGTATAGTCTTTGCGGTCCTTGAGCTTGGGCGACAGGTTCGGCTTATGTTTGGCGGCTTCCTCTGCAAACGCGGCGTAGGGCGCGGAGCGGTCTGACCCCGTCTCATAAATCATGCTTTTTTCCGGGCGCAAAGACGTTATCGGGACATCCCATTGTTTGGCTGCGGCCGTCAGCAAAAGCTCTTTGGCGGCAGCGCCTGCGGTTTGCATAGCGCCTGCGCCGGTAAAGCGCACAGAACAGCTTCCGCCGGTGATTTGCAGATCCATCGATTTGGTAATGGCGAGAAAGGCCCCGTTGACCGTATCAAATACCCAGCCGGGTGGCCGTTTCCCGCCGAGGGCAAATTCCCGGGCCAACACAAAATTGGCATAATCCTTTTCAGCAGGCGCTTCGAGGACTTTAATCGAGTCCCAATCTGCGTCCATTTCTTCGGCCAGCATTGCGCCAAGGGCGGTGTGCACGCCTTGGCCCATTTCGCTGTGTGGGATAATGGCTGTGATGGTGTTATCCGGCGCGATTTTGACCCATGCGGTGAGAAGCTGTTCGCCGTCTTCGAGCACATATTTTGCGAGCTTAGGCTCTCTGTGGCCGGGGCGTATTGCAACCCCGACAACAAGCGCGCCGCCCGCGACCAATCCGGCTGTAATGAAACCCCGGCGTGTCCACTTACCCATCGGATGTCTCCGTGTTGGCGGCTTCGGGTGCCGTCATATTGGAGGCCGTCTTAATGGCAGCTTTGATGCGGCCATACATGCCGCAGCGGCAAATATTGCCTGACATAGCCGCATCAATATCGGCATCTGTTGGAGCCGGATTGGCCTCCAGTAAAGCCACCGCCGACATGATTTGGCCGGATTGGCAATAGCCGCATTGCGGGACTTGATGTTTAAGCCATGCTTCTTGTACGGCGTGGTGGGTGCCGTCGGCGTTGGCAACACCCTCAATGGTTTTGACCGCAAGGCCTTCAATGTCGCCCACAGGCGTAACGCATGACCGGATTGCTTGCCCGTCTACCGTGACCGTGCAAGCCCCGCATAATGACGCGCCGCAGCCAAATTTTGTCCCCGTCAGGCCAAGCTGCTCTCGCACCACCCACAAAAGCGGTGTATCGGGATCGACATCAACCGTTCGGGTCTCTCCGTTAATATTGAGCGTGGCCATACGAATCCCCTTTAATTTCGAAAATCATAACGCAGACATGCGTGCATGGCTACTTACAGATATGAGCGCAGCCCATTCACGAATGAGTGTCTTTGGAGCGGGCTTGCTGACACCATTGTGACTCGCTCGGTATCGGAGATTGCGTTATTGACACGACATGACAATGACCCGGCGAGCAGTGATGATGAGCGGCGCATCGGCTTCGGTGCCAGCCAGCCTTGCTTGGCCTAAAACACATTCGGCGATGACGCTTAAAAGCGGTCAGCCTCTCCCGCCTGTCGGTATGGGGACGTGGCTTACTTTTGATGTCGCATTGGCAGGGCCGCAGATGGTGAGCCGCGCCAAAGTCCTCGAAAACTTCTTTGCCGCAGGCGGCGGTATGATCGACTCCTCGCCCATGTATGGCCGTTCCGAAGCCGTGATTGGTAAGCTGACCACAGAGGCCCAACAGCCGGGTATGTTTTCTGCGACAAAAATATGGACGCCGCTTGCGGGGAATGGGCTGAGGCAGCTTTCGGCTTCACATGATCTCTGGGGAGAAGAGGCTCTCGACCTCGTTTGCGTGCATAATCTGTTGCAATGGGAAGGCCATCTGAAAACCCTGCGCGCCGCCAAAGAGGCCGGACGCGTCCGCTACATCGGCCTGACCACATCTCATGGGCGGCGGCATGAAAAACTCGAGCAATTGATAGTCCGTGAAGATATGGATGCGGTGCAGCTTACCTATAATATCCTCAACCGCGAGGCGGAAAAACGGTTGCTACCCGCCGCCATGGACAAAGGCCTCAGTGTCATTGTTAACCGCCCGTTTATGGGAGGCGCCTTATTCGACCGGGTCAAAGGCCGCGATCTGCCGGGCTGGGCGGCTGACATTGATTGCCAAAGCTGGGCCGAAGTTTTCTTGAAATTTCTGATATCACATCCTGCCGTAAGCTGCGCTATTCCGGCCACCCGCAATCCGGATCATATGCAAGAAAATATAAGAGCCGGTACGGGGCCTATGCCGGACAAAGCCCTGCGCGCGCGCATGGTGCGTGATTTTGAGGTGCTTTAAAATCGACGTGAATGTATTTTTTCAAACATGTGCTGGTTATTGCTTGGTGAGGCAAATGCGTTGTCGGTCCGATATTCGGTTGGATATTATCGCCCAGTGATCCGGCGGATATGCCCATGTTTCGCGGATTGTCTTTGGTTTTATTGATGCGTAATAGAAGGTCAGTGAAAATCGGTCTGAACCGGTAGGCGGTTTTGCGCGGTGAAAAACGCTACATGTATCAGAAAGTACAGTGGTTCCGTAATCACCTGTGCATGAGTTCCAATCGGAACGCGGGACAATTTTTGCAATATCTGCATCGGACATAAAGCCGGACTTATAGTGGGCGCCTTCTAAGATTTTATCTGTGAAGCGGCGATCAATAAATTCATAGGGCCCGCCGCAATCGCTCACATTATTAAGGTAAAGAATGATTTTAACCATTCTGTGATCCTCCGCATCAATATGCCATTGCCTGACATCGTCACTTTGGCCATTTGCTAGGTTTCTAATCGCAGCAAATCCATGATAAATCACCGGCATGCCAATATAGTTTTCAATAAGATCGAGCAGGCGTTCTTCTAGTCCCCATAAGAACACCTCAGGATAGTTTAATAATTTTGCTGGCGGCGTAGCCACAACGCTATGATGTGACATAGAAGAACTTTTGAGATAGCGGACTAATTCGGCCGCCTCACCAAGCATTCGGTCTGTCGATTCAAGTGATAGATATTGAAGAGACGTTATAGCAGTTCCAGTTTCCTGAAGTCCGCCGACAAGCGGGACGTCCATGTATTGCGCACGCGCGATTAGTGGTTTATATTTTTTTAGTCGGTTTAGGTATGACCTTTCAGCCTGCTGCCTGAAGACGGGAATACGGAGCAGCTCTCGCCGTATTTTGTCTGGTGCACGCATGGCTTTCATGAGAGTCAGGTCTGTCATAATGGCAAGGCTTAGACTAAAATCGCTAAATTGCCCTTAAACGTGACCGCTTTCTGAAGGGCTAGTGGCAGAAATTGAGATTTGATGATATGCGGTAAGGGAGGTACTGTGTAACATGGTGGTTTTAGGGGAGCGCTTGGCATGATTAAAGTCGCTATTGGCTCCGGGTTATTATTGGCGCTTTGCGGACTGACACTGGCGTGGCTTGATTATCAATTTTTATCGCGAAGCCTCTCGGTTCAAGCTTACACGTTTTTAATCGCTCTGGGCTTTACGGTGCTCGGCATATGGGCTGGGCGCAATCTCACGTCAAAGCATGAGCCGAAACCTTTTCAGGTCAACACTGAAGCTTTAGAAGCGCTGGGCATTAGCACGCGCGAATATGAGGTTTTGCACCGGCTCGCTGCGGGTGAGGCCAATAAAGATATTGCCCGGAATTTGGATATTTCTCCTAATACCGTTAAAACCCACGTGTCGCGTCTTTTGGATAAATTGGATGCTAGAAGGCGCACTCACGCTGTTCAAAAGGCTCGAAACCTGCATTTAATTCCCTAAAACATACCCTAATCACCCTTTTGGGTCATAGGCAACGGGCTTTGATATTGTCAGAGTAGTGGAAGTTTTCAGGAGGGTATTATGAAAAAAATAGCTGTAATTTACGGCGCGATTGCGGGCGTTATTATCATCGGCACCATGACAATCGGCTACGCCATATCAGAGCCGGGCGAAGTTGGTGCGTCGCAATTTGTCGGCTTCGGCATTATGTTTATTGCATTTTCGCTTATCTTTTTCGGGATAAAGCGCTTTCGTGACCGCGACCTTGGCGGGGTTATTCGCTTCTGGCCGGCTTTCGGTTTGGGGTGCGCGATTGCAGGCGTAGCGGCGCTTGTTTATATTGCGGGATGGGAGATGTACCTTGCGGCCACCGACTATAGTTTTATTGATGTTTACACGAAAAGCCTCATTGAGGCGAAAGTCGATGCCGGCGTGACCGGAGAGGAGCTCGCCAAATTTACCGATTATATGGAGGTTATGAAAGCGCGTTATGCAAACCCGTTTTACCGCGTTCCTATGACGTTTACAGAAATATTTCCGGTTGGTTTGATCGTGTCGTTAATCTCTGCGGTCATATTAAGGAAGCCGCATATTCTGCCCGCAAGATAATCATTCGACATCAGAGTTGATAAAATAGCGGTTCTTCAAAGACCGCGTTTCGCACTATGATCATAACCTCGAAAACGGAGGTTTTATGACAGATTTTGCGCCCACAGATATGACCCGGGTTAAGCGCGTTCACACTCGTGCCCATTATGATCAAGAAACGGTCTACAGTATTCTAGACGCGACGTCTTTGTGCCATGTCGGCTATATACTGGATGGCCGCCCGGCGGTGACGCCGACATTGCATTGGCGTGAGGGCAATCATGTTTACTGGCACGGTTCCAGCGCGAGCCGCGCGCTGCGGCGCTCCGAGGGTTTGGATGTGTGCTTGACGGTCTCTCTTATGGACGGGCTTGTCTTGGCCCGTTCGGGTTTTCACCATTCCGCCAATTACCGGTCTGTGATGATTTATGGCAAGGCCGTAAAAGTGACCGATCCTGATGCTAAAACTCGGCATTTGAAAACCTTTGTTGACCAGCTTTTCCCCGGGCGTTGGGAGGACTTACGTCCGATGACGCAGCAAGAGCTCAAAGCGACGACGCTATTATCCATGCCGATAGAAGAGGTCTCCGCAAAAGTTAGAACCGGCGGGCCGATTGACGACGACGAGGATTATGATATTCCGATTTGGTCGGGAACCATTCCGATCTTGCAAGAATTGGGCGCGCCTATTGCGGATGAGCGTAATCTGCCGGGGTTAGACGTTCCAGCCTATGTGAGAGATATGTATTCATCATAAAAAAGCCGCCTTAGACACTGG
This sequence comes from uncultured Caulobacterales bacterium, assembly GCA_964352275.1. Lineage (GTDB taxonomy): Bacteria > Pseudomonadota > Alphaproteobacteria > Caulobacterales > Maricaulaceae > JACOMS01. The sequence goes on along the minus strand of CAYGRF010000059.1, from coordinate 9,303 downwards.
GTCTAGGCGGCTGAGTTCATAAGTTAGTCATGGTGATTATGACTGAATCAGGACACTAAGAAAAAGAGGCGTAAATGGTCCTAAGCATAAAGCCTCGTAGGTATACGGGCCTGCGCATATAACCCCCACGCGTAGGTCGCAATATTGCGGCCCGCGCGCTTGCCCTTCAAAAGCGAGGCCAAAGCCTTCTGCTCTTGTGTATAAGGCGGCACAATACCGTATTTTGTTGATGCCTGGCGCTGGAGGATAAGGGCGTCATCTGATGAAGACGCATAATCCCAATCGCGCTGGCTTTCGATCTCTGCGCGGATGTCATCAATGAGAGGAAATCCGCTGGTTTGGAATAGATAAGAGTAGGCCACATTCACACTCTGCTTTTTGCTGGGTATATTTTGCATTGTGAAAAACATTGTATGGCCGGATATGAATGCAGGCTGACTGAAAATTTCGCGGGTTACGGGCGGTACAGATTTGGCATTTTTGCCGTAGGCTGCGTTGGCACAACAACTTTGCCGTAACCTTTTGCTGTGCTGTTTAAGCGGACGAGGTGCTTGGCGTGTGATGCTTTGCTGGCGACATATTTATGTTCTATGCGTTTCACGACCCGTGTTGACTTACGGACAGGCTGCACATTTTGGACGTTGTGTGCGGCGGCGTAAACAGGCAGGTCGGTTTGGTTTGATGCCTGCGCTACGGACGACAGTCCGGTTAAAGCGACAGAAATAGCGATAATTTTCAATGTTTGATACATATGACCCACCAAGGTTATTTTCGGTTCAGTTAATTGAACTCTCAATTATATTGTATGGGAACAGTCTTACCAGGTTCTTAAAAAACTGATTGAAACTTCAATCTTTTTGTATGAAGTTTCAAATACTCGCCATGTATAGTTAATATTTACTGAAGGTTGGAAGCGCGCGTGAGGCGATGTTTCTGCACCGCATCCCACGAAAATAATATGACCGCCCCCCATATGAGGCCAAAGCATATGGCGTGAGCCAGCGTGAAGGTTTCGCCGTAATAAACGCCGCAGGCAAATTGTAGGGTTGGGCCAATATATTGTAAAAACCCGAGTGTCGAGAGTTTAAGCCGCCGGGCCGCAAAGGCGAAAGCGAGCAGGGGCAAGACCGTTATCGGCCCCGCCAGCAGCAATAGCGCCTTTAAGTCCGGCCTCGCCGCAGCAAAAGCCAAATCACCGGTATGCGAGAGCCACAACAGGTAAGCCGCGCCGATGGGCAATAATATGAGCGTTTCAATAAACAGACCGGGCATTGCGCCAATATCCACCTGTTTGCGTATGACCCCGTAAATGGTGAAGCTGATGCCGAGGAATAAAGAAATCCACGGAAAAACCCCGCCATAAACCGTCAAAATCAGGACGCCCAAGGCGGCCAGAAGAACGGCGAGTGCCTGCAAACGGCCCAAACGCTCGCCAAAAAATATGACAGCCACCAGCACATAGATGAGCGGGTTGATGTAATAGCCGAGGCTGCCTTGGAATATCTGGTCTTGCTGGATCGCCCAAATATAGACGCCCCAATTCATGGCCAAAGCAAAGGCTGCGAGCGCGAGCAGAAGCACAGTTTTATAATTTTTGAGAGCCCGAACCACATCGGCAATTTGATTCCGCGCCAGTATGATCATGCCGCCGAAGGGGACAGACCAGACAACTCTGTGGGCGAGGATTTCTAACGCGCTGACACTTCCGGTGGCGACAAAATAGATCGGGAAGAGGCCCCATAGTGTATAGGCGATAAGTCCAGCGTAAAATCCGGCCTTCGCCATGTCCTCATGTGATTGTGGTTCCCTCATTATGACGCCTTGTCATAGTTTTTTAATCGGCGCTAATAAAAAGGATGTCGGGCTAACATTTACGGCCATATTCGAGCACTTCTAGCTGCTTGACGCCTTGACATTACCCTTGTGATGCATAAAAGACGCCCATCCTTGAAGAAGGGTATTACGGGTTGGTGTGGTACCGCCGTTGAGATCGCTGCCGGGATAGGCCCGGCGAGCCGGACCACGTCGCAAGAAAGTCTATACGCATGTCTAAGCGTCATTCCGCAAAATATAAAATTGATCGCCGCATGGGCGAGAACATTTGGGGCCGTCCCAAATCACCTGTCAATAAACGCCCATTCCCTCCGGGGCAGCACGGCCAAGCCCGCCGCAGCAAGCTCTCTGATTTTGGTACGCAGCTTCGTGCTAAGCAAAAGCTCAAAGGCTATTACGGCAACATTACCGAAAAACAATTCCGCCGTACCTATGATGAAGCCGTTCGTCAGCGCGGTGATACATCAGAAAACCTCGTTGGCCTGCTTGAGCGCCGTTTGGACGCTGTTGTTTACCGTTCGAAATTTGTACCGACAGTTTTTTCTGCACGTCAATTTGTCAATCACGGCCACGTTCTGGTTAATGGCAAGAAAGTCAATATTCCGTCATACCGCTGTAATCCCGGTGATGTGATTGAGGTGCGTGAAAAGTCACGGACAATGGCCTTGGTTCTTGAAGCCCTTGAGAGCGCAGAGCGCGATATGCCCGAATATATCGATTTGGACCCTAAAGGTATGAAATCAACATTCGTGCGCATACCAAGTTTTGACGAAATCCCGTATCCGGTGATGATGGAACCCAACCTCGTCGTCGAATTCTATTCGCGGTAATTTTGCCGTTCCCTTAGCCCAAATTCATGGGGCTATGTTTTATTGTGTGAGCCTCGCCGTTTTGGCGGGGCTTATTTTTTTACGGCTCCATAGAACGCTGTAAGGTTTGTCAGTGGGGCTACCGTCAGCATTCGTAACAACTTCATCGAAATAGTAAAAGCCTGGTTGCCTCATGATAAAGCTCCGAGCGCCGCTAGTACTATTTTTGATCTGAACCTGCTGACCTTCAACATCCATACATGTAAAGACTTCGACGAAGACGGGTGCATTGCAGCGTTTGATGTGCAGCGTCATGGACGTTCCGGGCGTCAATTTATAGTCGATCTTTAAAGCTTGGCCTTGCCGAATGAAACCGCGGCGGATTTTGAAAGCATTTGTGTAGGACGCTAGGCGGCTTTTTTTCTCGTCGGGATTGTAGGCCGGAAGTTTTAAGTTTTCTGTAGAATATCCTAAGGCCCGGTTGACGTCAAAAAATGCCGGGGCGTAGAAAATGCTGGCATATAAAACGCCGATTCCCAAACAGAGTGATAGAAAAGATCCAGCGAGACGCCGGTTCGACATAGAGCGTTCAGGCTCATGCATTGCAGCATTGGCAAGCTGTTCCCGTAAACGGAAATCAGTCGCTTTTGATAATCCTACGCGTTGAAACGCCATTGCACACCCCATTATTGAGGGCTTTATAGCGCAACTTGTTTGAAAGTTGGTTAATACGGGTTATCCCGCGAGGGCAATCCCTTTTGAGGCAATCATCTCGCGTAGCTCGCCTGTCTCGAACATTTCACGGACAATATCGCATCCGCCGATAAATTCACCTTTGACGAAAACCTGCGGGATTGTCGGCCAGCTATTATATTCTTTAATGCCTTGGCGAATTTCAGGATCGTCCAGCACATTCACGGATTCGTAATCTGCGCCGATAAAATCGAGGATTTGAACCACGGTTGACGAAAACCCGCATTGCGGAAATGTCGGATTGCCCTTCATATAAAGAACAATATCATTCTCAGTGACAGTTTTTTTGATAATGTCGTGTGCTGGAGTGCTCATGGTGAACCTATCTGTTGTGACATCCCGCAAATAAGCGCGGTTGCGTGTAATTTCAAGAGGCAGGCGCTTTGGTTTCAAGCGCTAATGCATGCAAAACGCCGCCCATATTGCCTCTAAGCGCGGCGTAGACCATTTGGTGCTGGGCAATCCGGGACTTCCCGGTAAATGCCGCGCTTGTAACAATGGCTTTATAATGGTCACCGTCCCCGGCCAAATCTATAAGCTCCACTTCGGCGCCCGGTATAGCTGCTTTGATCATGTCAATTATGTCTTTGGCGTCCATTGCCATTTCAGCTCTCCATCAGGCTCGGTAAAAAGCCTTCATACCGGGCTTTAATTTCGCTAAGTGGCACCGAATATAGATCGGTTGCTGCGATTACGTCTCCGCCAAATGTGCCGATGATTCTAGCCTCTATACCCTTGCTCGCTGCGGTCGTCAGTATCGGGTTCACACTGTTGGGATCAACAGCCAAAAGATAACGTGCCTGATCTTCGCCGTAGAGCCAGCCATGGGCGGGCACACCAGCCGGACGCTCCAGCGTCAGGCCAATATCAGCAGACAGCGCTATTTCTGTGGATGCAACAGCAAGCCCGCCGTCAGAGCAATCATGTGCGGCTTTGACGCGGCGGTCACGAATGAGGCGGCGGACAAAATCACCATTGCGTTTTTCTATGCCGAGGTCACAGGGCGGGGGCGCGCCCTCTTCGCGGTTTTCAATATCGCGCAGGTAAATGGACGAGCCGAGCCAGCCTACCATATCACCAATCATAATCAGGGCATCGCCTTCGCGCGCGCCGGAAATGGTTGTGAAATAGGTCAAATCCGGTATCAGCCCAACGCCGCCAACGGCGGGTGTGGGCGGAATAGCGGCGCCGTTAGTTTCATTATAAAGCGATACATTGCCGGAGACGACAGGGTAGTCAAAGGCGCGGCAGGCCGCATTCATACCGTCAATGCAGCCGACAAATTGCCCCATGATTTCTGGGCGTTCGGGATTGCCAAAGTTCAGGCAATCTGTGATCGCAATGGGATCCGCGCCGACGCATGTTAGGTTGCGCCATGTTTCCGCGACACATTGTTTTCCGCCCTCATAGGGGTCAGCGAAGCAATAACGCGGCGTGACATCTGTTGTAATGGCTACTGCTTTGTTACTACCGTGAATGCGCACAATCGCTGCGTCGCCGCCGCTTTGGCTGCTATCAACGGTATCGGCCATAACGTGGCGGTCATATTGTTCCCAAATCCAGCGGCGGGAGGCTATATCGGGCGAACCCATTATCGTCAGCAATGTCTCGCCGTAATGTTTAGGCTCGGCAATATCTTCGGTTTTTATAATATCGCGCTTGGGCGTAGGCACATGCGGGCGGTCATAATTCGGGGCATCATCCGCCAAAGGCGCTATCGGAATATCGCAGACGACCTTCTTCTTGTGTTTCAGGACAAGGTTGCCTGTATCCGTAGTCACGCCAATTTGCGCAACGTCCAGTTCCCATTTCTCGAACACATCAAAAGCAAGCTGTTCTTTGCCGGGCTGTATCACCATCAGCATGCGCTCTTGGCTCTCGGACAGCATCATTTCATAGGCTGTCATATTCTCTTCGCGTTGCGGGACATGGTCAAGGTTGAGCGCAATACCGACGCCGCCTTTATCCGCCATTTCGATGGATGAGGAGGTTAGGCCCGCCGCGCCCATGTCCTGGATCGCGATGATGGCGTCCGTGGCCATAAGCTCAAGGCAGGCCTCAATGAGCAGCTTTTCCGTAAACGGGTCGCCGACTTGGACTGTAGGGCGTTTTTCCTCACTATCATCGTCAAATTCAGCCGACGCCATGGTCGCGCCGTGAATGCCGTCACGCCCGGTTTTCGAGCCGACATAAAATATCGGATTGCCCACGCCCTTCGCGGCCGAATAAAATACATTGTCCGCGCGGGCCAGCCCTACGCACATCGCGTTGACAAGGATATTCCCGTTATAGCCGGAATGAAAATTGGTCTCGCCGCCAACGGTTGGCACGCCCACGCAATTACCGTATCCGCCAATGCCGGCGACAACGCCGTCCACAAGGGAGCGCGTTTTCGGGTGATCCGGATCGCCGAACCGCAATGCGTTCATCAGCGCAATCGGTCGCGCGCCCATGGTGAACACGTCACGCATAATCCCGCCCACGCCTGTCGCTGCGCCTTGGTAAGGCTCAATATAAGAAGGGTGGTTATGGGATTCCATTTTGAAAATAATCGCGTCGCCATCGCCAATATCAATGACGCCAGCGTTCTCGCCGGGGCCCTGAATGACCCGCTCGCCAGTGGTGAGGAATTTCGCGAGGTGTCGCCGTGAGGATTTATAGGAGCAGTGCTCTGACCACATGACCGAGAAAATACCAAGCTCATTGATATTCGGCTCTCGGCCCAACCGGTCAAGGATGATGGCATATTCATCTTTTGAGAGACCATGTTCGGCCACAATCTCGGGCGTAATTTTACTTTTGGCCATTAGATCGACTCGATGATAGATTTAAAGAGATTGATACCGTCCGTGCCGCCGTGCAGCGGATCGACCGCCCGCTCGGGGTGCGGCATCATCCCGAAAACATTCCCTTCGGCATTGCAAATACCAGCAATATCGCGGGCGGAGCCGTTGGGGTTATCTTGATATTTAAAGATCACGCGGCCGTCTTTCTCAAGGCGGTTTAAGGTCTTGTCATCGGCGTAATAATTTCCGTCATGGTGAGCCACAGGAAAGACAACCTCAGCCGCGCCGTTATAGGCCGCCGTAAATCGGCTATTGCCGTTAACGATGCTCAAGGATTCCGGGCGGCAAACAAATTTAAGGCCCTTATTGCGCATGAGCGCGCCGGGGAGCAGTCCGGTTTCCGTTAGGATTTGAAATCCGTTACAAAACCCGGCAACCGGCAAGCCTTTTCCGGCGCGGGCAACAATGTCTTTAACAATCGGTGAGCGGGCGGCCATAGCGCCGGAGCGCAGATAATCCCCATAGGAAAAGCCGCCGGGAATGACAACAAAGTCGACATTTTGGGGCAGGGATGTCTCTCGGTGCCATACCATGACGGGTTTGCGGCCCGTGACTTTCTCAAGGGCAACGCTGGCATCGCGGTCACAGTTCGAGGCAGGGAAAACAATAACGGCGGTTTTCATAACGGCTTAGGCCTCAATCTCGACCCGGTAGCTCTCGATCACCGTATTGGCGAGGAGCTTTTCGCACATCTCGGTCACGCGCGCTTGAGCTTTGTCTGCGTCTTTTTCCTTGAGGTCGATTTCAATGACTTTGCCTTGGCGCGCGCCTTTGACCTCATCAAAGCCGAGGTCGATGAGTGAGCGCGCAATCGCGCGGCCTTGCGGGTCAAGAACGCCGGGTTTCAGGCCGACATGAATAATCGCTTTCATTGCTTTTTCCTTTAGTCTTCAGGCGCGTCATTACTGACGATCGAGAGGTTCGGCCTTGCGACCGGATTATTTTTGATAATACCGAGACGTGTAGCGACCTCATTATAGGCCTCGGTGACATCGCCCAGATCGCGGCGGAACCGATCTTTATCGAGTTTCTTGCTGGTTTCGCGATCCCATAGGCGGCACGAATCCGGGCTGATCTCATCGGCGAGTAAAATTTGGTGGCCCCCATCCGTTTCGTACCGGCCAAACTCGATCTTAAAATCAATCAGGCGAATACCAATCCCAGCGAACATTCCCTGTAAATAATCATTGATCCGCAGGGTCATGCCGAGCATTTCGTCAACCTCATGCTGCGAGGCCCAGCCAAAAGCATGAATATGTTCTTCGGCCACCAAGGGATCACCCAAATCGTCACGCTTGAGGCAAAATTCGATGATCGATCGGGGCAGAGCTTCGCCTTCTTCAATACCCAGCCGTTTAGACATGGTGCCAGCCGCCACATTGCGGCAGATGACTTCCAGCGGTATAATCTCAACCTTCTTGATGAGCTGCTCGCGCATGTTCAGGCGCTTGATAAAGTGTGTGGGAATACCGATTTCGCCGAGGCGAATCATCACATATTCGGAAATCCGGTTATTAAGGACGCCTTTACCGTCAAGGGTCGCCTTTTTTTGAGCGTTAAACGCCGTAGCATCGTCTTTGAAATACTGAATCAGCGTTCCGGGTTCGGGCCCTTCATACAGTATTTTCGCTTTACCTTCGTAGATTTGCTTGCGCCGGCTCATAATGGCCCTCTTATCGCGGCGAGACCCATATGAAATCTCTCCTATGGGAATCTCTAAAGTGGCCTCATAGCCTAAGCGCAGTCTTGCGGCAATTGCAATCGCCGCGATATGGTGAGGATATTTCTGGTTTTGTCATTGTGAATCATCAGGCTAATGCCTAAATTGAAACATAGGACGGCCATAGGCCCAAAAGGAGAGAATAATGACGAGTTTTGACGAACGTAAGAATGCCTCTGAAAAGAAATTTGTTCTGGAAGCCCAGCAGGAATTTAAAGCTGAAGCGCGCCGCAATAAAAAGCTAGCCCTGTGGGCGGCGGAGCTCTTGGGTAAATCCGATGAAGACGCCACAAAATATGTCACGGAAGTGATCCTGTCCGATATGGAAGAAGCCGGCGACGATGATGTCTTTCGCAAAGTGAGAAAAGACTTTGATGCGTCTGGCGTTGAGCTCAGCGATGTTGCCTTGCGCGAAAAAATGGACGCGCTCATGGCCGAGACCCGCGAAGAGATTTACAACGAGGGTTAGGCGCTGACTCAAGCCCGTTAAATGCCCCTGTTTTCATATATATTCAGTCATCCGTCTTGCTAAAGGGGTGTCTGTGTTTCATGTTTATTGGACGGCATAAGCCTGCATAAATTCAGATGCTGACGAGGCCCAAAAAACGGTTCTTGGTCTACTTTCGCTCGTGTGTAATTGGAGACACAATCAGGCATTGCAAATTCTCATAAAAACCGCGCTCTTAATAACCGTCCAAACAGCCGAAGTGGAAAGTTTTTAAAACGCGGAATATTATCCGGGTAAGGCAGGCCGGATCGCCGCTTTGAGGTTTTATTGCGCCATTCCAGCGGTGGCGGGTTATCATATCGCTCGCGATATGTGGACGTCCAAAACCCAGTCTTAAATTTAATAAACAGAGGCGAGCGGCAGCAGGTCGTTACATACCGCGTCGTGGGTGAATTGGGTTTGAGTATGACGGGCTCCAGCCTGTCTTGACCGCCGAGAGCGATCCAGTCTTTGTCACGGAGCGTGACGTAGGGTGTGCCGCCATCGGTTTCCCGAAACGGTTTTATGCCGTTAAAACCGTCCATGACATCGCCCGCATCCTGACAATCACCGCAGTAGCATACAGCGGTCACAATAGGCGGCGCTGCCGCTTTGAATGTGACTAAGCCGCACTCACAGGATACGGTCTGAGGGTATGTGCTCATAAAGCCTTATATCATAGAGACGTAATTGTGTCTGTTTGAAAATTAAGGTGTAATGCCGGAATTTGGTTTGGCAGGCATTGAACGAGACCGTGAACCGCGTTCAGGGACGCGGATATAGGGCGGCCTCGGCATTGCGCTATATTCCTCGATTATATCTGCACTTTCGCCCGTTCCAGCGGCGTTTTGAGAA
>CAYGRF010000058.1:0-16283 GCA_964352275.1 uncultured Caulobacterales bacterium | reverse complement strand
CCTAGAGATATAATATGAAACCAAAGCCGCTCAATACAGATCACGCCCATAGCGGCGCTGTCAGGTACGGGCGAATATTCGACGGGATTACCATTCTTATATATGCTGCGTTGGTATGGGAAATGTGGCGCATATGGAATGTGCCTACCATAGAAGACTTCCCAAGGCTGCAAACACTGGCTCTTCTGATGGGGTTTGAGTTTATTCTCGTCCACTCGGCTTTGTTTATGGCGGTTGCGCCCCGAAATTTGGCTATCGTCTTTTTATTGTTGGTTTACGGCATCATGGCGCTCATGCTCAATACGGGCGCAGAAAATAACATCATTTTGTACTTATACTTGGGCGTTATGTTTACGCGGCTGCGGTTTATGTTCACCCAAAGCACTGTAGAACAGCGGGCACATCACCTTAAAATATCGATCATTGCGGGCTTCATTTATGTCTTTTCGATTGCCGTGATTGCGATAGGCGAGCAGAGTTTGCCAAGCAAGGGCCTAACCGAAAGCTTTTTAACCCGCGAAGGTTATTTTGATACTTTAGAGGTATTTGGAATTTTCACAGAGCAGCCGCACTTACCGCTTATAATGGGGATGGTGTATTTTTCACTGCTAATAACGCTCAATCTGGTTTTGATGTTCAAAACCGTCGTCAAAGATAGGAATATGTCATGAAATATATCATGAAATATATAGGGGCAAGTATATCCGGCGGTTTGCTTATTGTATTTGCGGCTTGCAGCCCTGCAAATGGCCCAGATCGAGGATCCGAGACTCCGGAAAACATTCTCGTCGGAGCTGACCGGGACGAGCACAATTGTATCGCTTCAGCCGGGTATGTCTGGTCAGAGCTGAGCGGGGCGTGCGTGCGTCTGTTTGAGGCCGGAGTGCTTTTGGAGAGCGCGGAATACTCCGAATCCACGTCAAACGCTTATCTCATAGAAGACCCTGAGGGCCAAAGACTTGAATTATTTGATCATAAAAGCGCGGCAGCGGTACAGCTCTTCAAGACACAAAAGGATCAATGGGAAGATACGGCCCAAAACCATATAATTAAACTGGAGCGGCCGGCGCAATATACGGTCTATAAAGACAGTGAACGGATTTATTTTGAAAATCAGTTCACGCCGAATCCGCTGAATGCGGCACAGTATGAGAGTGCGCCGGACCGTGACAATAATGATGAGGCTTTAAACGAATCCGGAATATTGGTATCGGTCGAGGACGGCGCGTATCCGTTTTATGCATTAACAATCGAATTTCCAAAAAACCAAGCGCGGTTAAGTTTTACCCTGAATGCTGAAGAGGTTCAGGTTGATATTGCTGCGCTCACAGATTCTACCGGCGAATATATATCTTTCGATTATACAAGCGACCTTGAACCTATGGTTATGGAGTTAGAGCTCGAGTCGGGCTTCGTCATGGATACGGAAAACCGGCATGACCTACGGGCATATAAAACCGCCAGAGGCCTTATGGGAGGCGCAGTCCTTACCATGGGGGATCTGCCAGGGACCTTCTTTCTTGAAGACGCCGAAGGCCGCCGGAGTTATTTTGAAGAATATATCACAGAAGACATGATGGCCGGCCTTGGGCGGGATGTGATTGTGTATTATGAAATGAGGAGCCGCAATATCATTACCAATATCGACCTAAACCCCGGGAGTGAATGAGCCCTGATTTAGGCAATCCTCTTACCGGCGGAACGGCAGCCATAAACTCCAGAGTAAACCCGATGGTTTATCGGTTTGATATTCGGACAGCCCAACCGTTATGCCGGTTTGACCGGCTTTGGGTTCAGATCTGTATGTGCGAAACACGCGGTCCCAAACCGCGAGATTAAAGCCGTAATTACTGTTGGTCTCGCTTACAATGACCGAGTGGTGAATGCGGTGCATATCCGGCGTCACAAACACGGCACGCAAGGCGCGGTCAAGCGGAGCCGGAAGTCGTAGGTTCGCATGATTAAACATGGCCATACCGTTTAAGATAATTTCGAATAAAAACACCGCGAAAATTGACGGGCCAAGCAGCGCGACAATCCCCGCCTTATAAAGCAATGAGACAATAATTTCGAGCGGGTGAAACCGCAAAGCCGAGGTGACATCCAGATCCCGGTCGGTATGGTGGACTTTATGAAAGCGCCAAAATAGCGGCACATGGTGAAAGATAACATGCTGGACATAAATCAAGCCGTCCAGAACAATCAAGGTGGCAATGATCTCAAGCCATAGCGGCCAATCGGTTATATTAAAAAGCCCCCAGCCCTTGCTGGCGGCAAAAGCCGCGACGCTCAGCGTTATAAATGGCCCCATGAGGCGCGCGGCGACGGTGTCGATAATTGTAATCCCGGCATGGGTGAGCCAGCGCCGCCGCCGGGGCTGCACGCGCACCCGCCGAGGGAAAGCGGCTTCTAAAACTGCAAACAGAATAAGCAGCCCGATAAAAACGGATAAGCGCACTATTTCTGGAGACGTTGAAAATGCCATGGGGTGCGCTTACAGCGCTGGGCGTGTAGGTAAAAGCATAAATTATCAAGACAGGTGTTTGAAATGACGAAGGTCTTAGGCTAAGTCCCATAGCGAACAGTGAGGGTTTTATGGCTTTGAAGACAAAACGCACATGTCTGATCACGGGCGCATCCGCCGGGATAGGCGCGGCCATCGCCCATGAATATGCAGCCCGGGGCTGGGACCTCGCGCTGGTTGCCCGCCGGGAAGAGCCGATGCTCGGTCTTGCGCGCGCGCTTAAAAAAGAGTTTGGGACTCAGAGCCATATTTTTGCGGTCGATCTGTTTGAAACAGGCGCGGTGGATGATTTGATGGCGAGGATCGCGAAAAAATCAATCACCATTGACGGCCTCGTTAACAATGCCGGATATGGCCATCCCGGATCCTATATGGACAGCGCGTGGGAGGATCATGCGAAGTTTCTGCAATTGATGCTGACCGTGCCGTGTGCATTAGCCCACGCCGTATTGGGCGGTATGGAGGCGCGCGGCTTTGGCCGGATTATCAATGTGGCGAGCCTGGCCGGGCACATTCCCGGCTCCAAAGGCCATACTCTATACGGGGCGGTCAAAAGCTTCCTGATTAAGTTCTCCCAAAGCCTGAACTTGGAGATGCAGCCCTGCGGCGTTCATGTGAGCGCTTTGTGTCCCGGTTTTACCTATAGCGAATTTCATGATGTAAATGGCACGCGCGAAAGCGTGTCGAAAATGCCGGACTTTATGTGGATGAGCGCCGAGGATTGCGCCGAGCAAGGGGTTGAGGCCTGCGAGATGAACCGCGCCGTCTTTATTCCGGGCCGGGTCAACAAATCCATTGCTGTAACCGCTAAGCTCCTTCCCGACTCTATGGCGTTAAAACTGATGGCCAAAAATTCGGAAAAGATACGCAAAGGATAATCATGCCCGGACCCAAGACTGCCGACCCGCGCCTCTATGTGGCGTTGGACCTTGACAGCGTCGATAAAGCACAGGCGCTGGTTGACCAGCTTGGCGATAGTATTGTCTCTTATAAAATCGGACTACAACTTCTGCCCATTGGCGGCGCAGAATTTGGGCAGCGGCTCATTGCGGCGGGGAAGAACGTATTTTTTGATTTCAAACTGCACGATATTGGGATCACGGTTGAGAAAGCTACGCGCTCGGTTGCCGGTCTTGGTGCGAATTTACTGACCGTTCATGCCCGCCCTGAAGTTATGGCCGCCGCTGCGCGCGGGCGCGCGGGCAGCGATCTGAAAATTCTTGGCGTGACGGTACTAACATCGCTCGATCAAAAGGCGCTGTTGGACATTGGATATTCGCAAACCCCGGAGGCGCTTGTGATGCGCCGCGCCGGGCAAGCTGTGGACGCCGGTATAGACGGGGTTGTCTCTAGCCCGCTGGAGGCGGCCAAAATTCGAACATTAGTGCCTAAAGGTTTCCTGATTGTGACGCCGGGCGTGCGTATGCCGGGTGGCGACAAAGGGGATCAAAAACGCATTGCAACACCCCGAGACGCAATCCGCTCCGGCGCGTCTCATATTGTTGTTGGCCGCCCGATCACCGCTGCGCCAGACCCGCGCGCTGCCGCAGAGGCGATTATCGCGAATATGGCGGGTTAGGTAATTACGCTAAAAATGATTAGGGTAGTTTTTTACCGTAAAGCTCAAGGCGGTGGTCGACGAGTTCATAGCCGAGTTTTTTTGCGATTTTTTCCTGCAAGGCTTCGATCTCGTCATCGACAAATTCAATCACATCACCTGTGACCACATCAATCAGGTGGTCATGATGCTCATCATCAGCGGTTTCGTAACGGGCGCGGCCGTCGCGAAAATCATGGGTCTCAATAATGCCCGCTTCGGCGAATAAGCGTACGGTTCTATAGACGGTCGCCAGAGAAATTTTCGGATCCAAATCCGCCGCGCGGCGATACAGCTCCTCTGCGTCCGGATGATCGTCGGATTCGGATAGAACTTTGGCGATAACGCGCCGCTGCTCTGTCATCCGAAGCCCGCGTTCCGCGCATTTTCGTGCAATCCAGCTACCCATAATATCCTCATCTCTTGGCCTGTGACAGGCTTAAGCCCTATCTAGCCGCTCGGCTCCAACCCGTCCAGTGATTTGCGAAACGTCAACGCCGCGACCCGGCCGTTGGCGCGTTTATAATAGGCGGGACGCCGCCCGATAGGTGCGTAACCTGCCTTGCGGTAAAGCGCGAGTGCGGGGGCGTTATCTTCGGCAACCTCCAAGAATATAACATCCACGCCGGCACTAGCTGCGCCTTCGTGAGCGGCTGTCAAGAGCTTGCCGCCAAGCCCTTGCCCCCGGCGCGCGGGGTCTATGGTGAGGGTCAAAATTTCTGCTTGGTCATCGGCAGCGCGCATGATGATGAACCCGGCCAGAGGTTCGCCGATACCGATACATATATCACCCGCGATATGACCCGTCATATCTTCGGCGGGCCAGCCATGGTCAAATCCGGCGGCGTGAAGGTTTATCATCGCGGCAATATCGCCGGAACTTAAACGTCGAGTCGAATTAGGTTGGCCCATAATCCCTTATAGGCCAACCTGCATATATTAAAACTGCGCTGCGATGGAAAAACGAATATTTCGCCCGGGCAACGGCACTTGGTCTTTGAGGAACGAGGTGTGTTGACGGGCCTCGGTGTCAAGCAGGTTTAAAACAGAGAGCTTCAGCCGAACATTATCCGCGCCGACAGGGGCTTTCCAAGTAGCGAAAAGATTCACCAATCCGTAATCATCTGTCGGGAGCTCTTCTGCTGCGACTTTGGATTGCTTCGCGGCATAATCCAGTTCAGCCCGCAATTTTATGCGGTCTGTTTCAGCCTCGATCCCTGTGAGTATGGAGAGAGGCGGGATGCGCGGAAGATTATCTCCGTCTGCGGTTACCCGGACATATTCGGCCAGGCCGTCAACTCTTAGGTTTGCGCCTTGGAACGCGCCTAAATCAAGGCCCCCTTGAACCTCAAAACCGCGAAACTTTGTGTCTTGCCCGGTAAAGGCAAACACGGGGAGTCCGTCTTCCTCTTCGCCGGTTTCCAGCTCAAAGATATAGTTGTCATAGTCCGTATAAAACGCGTTGACGGTAACAAAATGCCCGCCCTCTTTGTGACGGAAGGCCGCCTCTATGCCTGTGGCTGTTTCTTTACCCAAAGTCGGATCGCCGCGCTCAAACTGATCGGTCGCCAGATGCGGGCCGTCAGAATATAGCTCCTCTGTGGTTGGCGCGCGCTCCGTCCTAAACACGGTTCCGCCGACACGGACGCTGTCACTCACATGATAATCCCCGCCGGCTGATGCGCTAAAGAGATTAAATGTGTTCCGGTCATTGTTTAGGCTATTGTCTTGGCGGGTATTTTCGTACCGTACTGCGCCTTCCAAATGGACGTCACCGATTTCGGTTTCATGGAATGTATAGATGCCCAACTGACGTGTCTTTGTCGGCGGCACAAATGCTTCGGCTCCGATAGCGGAAAAGTCGCGGCTGCGGAGCTGAACGCCGTAAGCGGCTGACCATTCCCCGCGCTTGGCCTGAATGGCTTCGAGCCGGGCTTCAAAACCTTCATTAGCAAAGACAGTCCCAATTTCTCCGGGCCCTTCAAACTCTGTGTGGGTGTAATCCGCGTAACCACCAAAGAACTGGAGGCGCTCAAAAACGCCGTCCATGGTGACCGCGCCGTTTACATCAACCCGGGTCTGCTCCAAACCGATGAAGACGTTTTCTTCTTCCTCACCCTCTTCATGATCATGGTCATGATCATCATCATCGTCATGCTCGTCTTCACCGTGCGCGTGGCTATGCCCGCCGGGTATACCATATTCTGATTCGAACCTGTGAACGGCTACGCCGAAAAACCCATTGTCGCCGACATAAGACAGCCCGCCTGTAAAGGATTGGCTGTTGGCGTAACTATTGGGGAGGGTGCCTGTTACGGGTTCTTCATCCTCGTGATCGTGCTCGTCGTCGTGGTCATCATCATGGTGGTCGTCGTCATGATCATCGTCGTGATCATCATGCTCTTCGGCTTCTTCTGCCGCCATATACCGCGCGCTCTCAGCCGTTCCGGGGAATGCATAATCCCCGGCTTCGCGCCAAGTCCCGTCAAGATGGATCACAAAATTGGACCCGAGCGCTTGGTCAATGGAGGCGGCAACTTCGCGGCCCTGATCAACCGATGACGCGCCAATGCGAACAGCGCCGGTGAGTTTTTCAGGCACTTCATCCGGGATGCGTCCGTCAATAACATTGACAATACCGCCGGAGCCGGAAGAGCCGTACCGCAGCAAAGACGCGCCGCGTAGCACTTCGATACGTTCGGCTTGGGCGGGTTCTGCCGCAACCGCGTGATCGGGTGATGCGGATGAGGCATCAATAGAGCCAACGCCGTTGGTTAAAACGCGAACGCGGTCACCGCCTTGTCCGCGAATGATAGGCCGCGACGCACCGGCGCCAAAGAATGTTGACGACACACCGGGTTCGGACTTCAGGGTTTCGCCGATGGTTCCCGCCAAGCGGTCAGCGAGTTCGTCTCCGGTTAGAACGGACACGCCTGTAATGGCCTCGTCAATTGAGCGGATAAATGGGGATCCCGTGACAATAATCTCGTCGTTTAAAGGATCATCCTGAGGGGCATTATCAGCAAAGGCGGTTTGGGATGCCATGGCAAACGGCATGGCAGACAAAAGAAGGGTTGCCGCAAGGCTGCGGCCAGTAAGTAATACAGTCATGATTGGGTCTCATAATTAAACAGGTTTATCCGCGCGAAGGCGGACGGAAAGGCTTAAAAAGAGAGAGTCGGGGGACTTCGAGGCGGCGGGGCGCGGCCCGGAGGGGCAGCAATAGCGGCGCTGATAAAGGGACTAAAATAGTGCGGGGTGATGGTGACATGCGGCGTTTCAAAAACGGCCGCGCTCGGCACGATAATATCAGTATCCGCCGCAACCGCGTCGACCGTGCAGACAATGCCGTTATGATCATGCGGGTCGGTGCCATATTGGGCGGCATGGGCAATGGCTGTGCTTTGCAGAGCAAAGAACAGGCTGGCCAGCATGACAAGGGCGGCGCGATGTAAACGCGGTAACGACATGAGCGCCTTGTAATTGGATAATGTTATAGTGTCACCTTACGAGATTGTAATATTTCAATTGGTCTCAGGGCTGGGTAAAATCTCGATCGATATGGCCTTAACGTCCATTGTGCGTTCTTCGCCGTCAACATCCGGCCATATACCGACAAAATCATTGCCCGGGTCGCCGGTTGGAAAATTCGGCGTAAATTCAAACGCATAATCGGAAAATTCATTCGATAGTTCAAATGTCTGCCACGCACTGTCGCCCGCGCCAGCCGTAAAATAAGCGGCATCAAAGCGCTCCAGCGGCGCCGTGCGTCCCTTTCGGGCTGTTACTGTGATGCGCAGCAATTGACCGGCAAAGGCTTTTTCATCCTTAGGACCAAGCGTGACGAATATGCCGGCAGACTTAGGCGCTTTTTCGCGCGAGACATGTGCGGATAGAACGGCATAAGCCGCAGGGTTATTGATCTCGGACGCGATGGAATAAGATAGGCCTTCCGCCGCATAGAGACCGGATAAAGATTCGCCTTCGAGCGTTAGCCCTGAGGCGCGCGCCGCATTATCATAATCCGCCAAGGATAGGGCATAGGCCACCATAGCTACCACAAAGGCGATAATAAGCGGATAAAATTGCCAGTCTTTCATTGTCTCTCTTTCACGGGCGCTCTGTACGGCAGACCCTAGGCATAGGCCAGATGGAAAATTTAAATCAAAAATAAAACAGCCCGGTCATTGGCGCGCTGCGACAGAGCCGTCTCCAGCGTGTCGATAAGCTCCCGCGTAAACCGATCGGCGGCCGCCGTATCCCAAGCGGTTTTCACGGCGTCGATCATATCCGGCCGCTGTTTGGCAACCGCGCGTTTTATCCGCCCGTCAGTCATGACCTGCCGCGCGGCAACCGGTACATTGGCACCGCGAAATTTCCCTTCCAAAGCCTTCCGTCCAAATAAAAACCCGCCGCCCGCCAAGACGCCGCCCAGCACGAGACCGATCGGATTGGCCAGAAGCGGCGCTAAAAGATTGGCTTTCGCCAAAAGCACGCCGATAATCACGGCTGAGATTGTGGTTCCCGCCAGAGCCGTGTCGCTCTCAAGGCTCGCGACTTGGGGGGCCGCCACGCTCATCTCGTCCAAATATTGGCTAATATGTTGGCTATCATCTAGCGAGAGCACCATGGCCGGTAATCCGTGCTCACGGCAGAGCGGGTCGGTGTCTTTTTCAATATTGCGCTGCAAAGCTGCAAACCAGTCATCAATCACAGGGCGGAGCACTTCTTGAGCCTCTTCACCGGATAGCCAGGCTTTCACGCGGGCCTCAAGAGCCGTCTCAATATCATCTAGGCTTTTCACTTTTCCGCTCCGCCAATCCCGAAAGGCGGGCATGATGCAAGCATCCGCAAGAGCGTCGACTAAGACCGGAGCCAGCCGTCCCCCCAGATCCTGACTGGCGGTTTGCGCTTTGGTGAAAATAGCGCCGTTTTCCGCCATGAGGTCTTCGACCGCGTGTTTGAACCCGGCATGTAAATATTCGAACCGGCCCAGCCATGCCAGCCCGCGCGCTATGGCAAATTCCGGCTCGGCCCCGCGCACAATCTGCGCTTTGGGAAACGTCTTTTCACACGCCGGGCCGACAAGCGGCAGCCGGGACGCCCCGCCGGTTAAAAGCACGGTCTCCGGATCGCGTCCGCCGAGCCGGTCAATGGTTTCGCGCAAGGCATAGCCAAACGCATCCGGCCAAGAAAATCCGTTCAGCGCGTCCAGAGGCTGGCCTAAAACCTTTTTTGCATCGGCTTCGTCCATGCGGATTTCAAAATAGACACCGCCGCCAATGGGCAGACGTTTAATCATTTCTACGGCCGCGCCGTCTCCATTAAAAAACTGTTCTTTGGCTTGGCGGCACCAATATTCCATAATGGGTTGGTAGTGGGGATATTTAGCAATCAGCATTTCGATTTGGTCTTTGGCGCTTTGCCGCGCGAGGTTGAGATCAAATATCTCTGTGTCCAGCAACCCCGAGCCTAAAACATTGTGCCCAACATCTTCAGCTTCCAAATCATAGCAATAGGTAAAATCCGTTGTGGATGAACCAATGTCGACAATCAGAACACTGGACCGCGCCGCATCGAGAGAAAGATAGCCCTGTTCAAGCGCCGTCATCAAGGCCGCGCGGCTTTCAGGGACAATACGTACAGATTTAAGGCCTGCGCCTTCAAACACGGTTTGATAATCCGCGCGCTCCTCCAAGCTCCACCCCGACGGGCACCCGACAATGAAATGGCTTTTTTGCGGGCCTAAGATTTTTTTATCGCGGGTGAGCGCGCTCATGAGCGTTTTGGTAAAAAGCTGCGTCGGCGTTTTGACGGAAGGCTCATCAACATCCCGGCCTTTAAACTTTACCCAAACATCCGGGTCGTCTCCCATGGCGGCAATATTGACAGCTTCGGCCCCAATGGTGACATTTTTGCCCCGGCGGGCAACGGCGCTGACGAAGCTCTTTTCCCCGCGAAATTCCAGAATCTCCGGCTCGCGCATGGATCCAGCATAGGCCCGGCCCAGAGCCGTTTCCCCGTGGCCAAGGTCATAGCCGATAAATTCAATGCCGCGCTTGCTCATGTTTCAGCGCCCCACACCGTCCCGCGCCGGATAATGTCATCGCCTGCCATCAAGGCGGGGGCTGCCAGCTTCGGTGCGTCAAGCCCGATCCCCGGCAAGACATCAAAAAGCTCTGCGGTTTTGCGGGAATATTCGACCTGCCGTACGCCCTCTGCCGCCAAAATTGACTCCAGTTCCTGGCCAATGAGTTTAAGCGCAAAATCGCCGTCATTGGCCGCTTTGGCCTCCAAGAGACCCTGCACTAACCCCATCAAGCGCGGGTCTTGCCGCCAATGGGTTTCGGTTTCAGGCTCGGCAAGGCGCAGTAAAATATGATCCGCCGTGCGCAGCGCATCAACCAGACTGTTGACAAACCCGGCGGCATCCGCGCGAATGCGGGCTTCGGCGCGGATATGACGTCCGGACGCGTCTTCAATGGCGGCCGGTCTGCGCTTAAAGGGAAGCCGGGCGCGCAGCGCGGCCCAGTTCGAGGGATCCAGGGCTCTCAGCCCGGCGAGAACGCTAATGGCGAACAACGCTGTGCTGGCTTGCTGGACAAAGGCCAGAACGCCAAGTGCGGCGGCTGCTGAATAAAACAAAGGCTGCCCGGTAAGCCCGTTTTTTTTCGGGCGCGGAACCTCGTGCCAGATAATATCCGCGCCGGTGCCTTGATCCAAAACCCCGGCTCCGGCTTTGACCATTTCAACCAGCCATAACCCGGCTTTATGGATGTGCGGGGCTTGGGTTTGATGGGTAAAGGCCGCGCCGGTTCGGTCTAGCGCGCAGCGGGCTTCGGAAACAATTTGCGCCGCCGTTAGGTCTGTTTCCGCAAGCCCCTTTTGCAAGGCGGCGCGCTCCGGCTCAAAGGCGCGGGCAAGGGAGGGGACAATAGCGGGTAAGTCAGGCATAGGTTTGATGTTGGCATGGCGGCGGCCCCTGTCAAGAGCGGTTCTTGCGTCTGGACACCGTGCAGCCATATGATGATACGAGCGAACGGATAATTTTGGGCTCCGCAAAGTTTCATTAACGTCCCCCTGTCACATTTGCTTTATGACCCACGCCGCGCACATATCCGCCCAAGACAGCCTAGCGTTTTTTCTGGCGCATCTCTCAGGTGAACGCCGTTTGGCCGCTAAAACGGTTGAGGCCTATGAGCGGGACATCCGCGCGTTTTTAGTATTTCAAACCGGGCATATAGGGCGCGATCTTTGCGCCGCGGATTTGGGGGGATTAACGCCCGCTGATTTTCGGGCTTATCTGGCGCATCGCCGCCGGGGAGATGCGCCCTTATCAGCCGCTTCGCTTGCGCGGCATCTGTCGGCTTTGCGGACATTTTACCGTTATATGAAGCGCCGATCGGACGTGGATTGCCCGGCTTTGGCACTGATTAAGGGGCCGCGCGCGAAACAGCCCTTGCCTAAACCCATTAGCAAAACCGGAGCGCAAGAGCTTATTGCCGCCGTTTCGAGCATGGATGAGCGCCCGTGGGTGAATGCGCGCAATGTTGCGATTATGCTGCTGCTATACGGGGCGGGCCTTCGGATTTCCGAAGTTCTGTCTTTAACCGGAGCGCAGGCGCGTTTAGACGATGTTTTGCAAATTACCGGGAAGGGCGGAAAAATGCGCCTTGTACCGATACTGCCCATTGTTCGCCGCGCGGTGGCGGATTATGTGCGCCTTTATGCGCGGCCCCTTCCTCCCGGCAAAGCGCTCTTTCGCGGAGTGCGCGGCGGGGCTTTATCCGCGCGGCAAGTGCAGATGGATATGCAATTTCTGCGCGGCGCGTTGGGCCTGCCCGATACGGCAACCCCGCATGCGCTGCGTCACAGCTTTGCCACCCATCTTTTAGCGGGCGGCGGGGATCTACGGACGATCCAGCAGCTCTTGGGCCATGAAAGCCTCTCAACAACCCAGCGCTATACGGATGTGGATACGGCGGCGCTTCGCCGTATTCATGCGGGCACGCACCCGCGCGCATAAAAGTGAGAAATGATCATGACGCCTTTTATTGAAACAGACGGTGAGTTTAAAGGTTGGACATGCTGGCTTGAAGAGGTTTTTGAATATGAAACCGCCGGGCCGTTTTACTACCGCAAAGACGGGGATAGCCAAGTCTCTGCTTTTCGCGCCGCGCGCAAACATATGAATGCGGGCGGGGTGATGCATGGCGGGTGCTTGATGGCATTTGGAGATTTTTCTTTGTTTGCCATTGCCGCTGACCATATTGATTATTACGGCGTCACTGTAGCGTTTAATTGTGAGTTTATTGACGGACCCAAACTGGGTGAGCGCGTTGAGGCGCGGGGCGAGGTTATACGCGCAGGCGGCTCGCTCATATTTGTACGCGGAATTATAACAGCAGAAGGACGGCCCTGCCTGAACTTCTCAGGAACCATCAAAAAACTGCGCCCAAAAGCATAAAGACCCCGCAATCTGCGAGGTCTCTTGTTGGCATATGCAAGGACGCTAATCCGCAAAAAACCCGGCGACGCATCTCTGCGGGCCGGGCTTAAGGATGCACTCGCCCAATATCTGGGCGTGCGCGGGGAAAGCTCGTTTAGCTTTGAACAAATTCTGGATAGGACGGCACGCCTATCTCGGCAATGTCCAGACCGGAATATTCAGCCTCTTCGGAGACCCGAACGCCGATGGTCATTTTCATGATTGTCCAGAGAGCAAAGCTCGCGACGAAGATAAAGGCACCGATGGCGACAACGCCGAGGGCTTGAACGCCGAGCTGCTGGATGACAGTCAACTGCACGCCGTCGACTTCACTTTGTGTGTTGATGGCGACAATCAGCGTACCAAAGATACCGGCGATTAAGTGAACCGGAATTGCGCCGACAACATCATCGATTTTAAGCTTGTCGAGAAGCGGTACGAAGATAATCACAATCAAGCCGCCAACGCCGCCGATGAGAATGGACTCAAGCGCGCTAGGGGCGAGCGGTTCCGCCGTGATGGCGACAAGACCCGCCAGTGCGCCGTTAAGCGCCATGGTGACGTCGATCTTTTTGTAAAGAAGCTGCATCAAAATCACGGCTGTAACGACGCCGCCTGCTGCGGCCAAATTGGTGTTGGCAAAGATTTTAGAAATATCCGCCGCATCCGAAATTGTGCCCATGGCAAGCTGTGACGCGCCATTAAAGCCAAACCAACCAAGCCACAGAATAAATGTACCCAATGTGGCCAGCGGAATAGATGAGCCGAGGAACGGTGTGACTTTGCCGTCTTTACCATATTTGCCTTTGCGGGCTCCGATAACGATCGCGCCCGCAAGAGCGGCCCAGCCGCCTACAGAGTGAACCAGTGTAGAACCGGCAAAGTCAGAGAAACCGCGCGCGTCAAGCCAGCCAGCGCCCCATTCCCAAGACCCGGTGATTGGGTAGAGAATAGCGGTCAGGATGGCGACAAAGAGAATAAACGGCCAAAACTTAACCCGTTCGGCGACTGTACCCGATACAATAGAGGCGGTTGTTGCGCAGAACACCATTTGGAAGAACCAATCAGAAGCCACGGAGTAATCGCCGCCCTCAGAAGCCCCGGCTTCAGGCCAGCTATAAGCGCCGAAGCTGCCCATAAACCCGCCGTCAACGCCCGTATACATCAGGTTATACCCGACGACCCAGAACATGATCCCGGCAACGGAATAGAGCATAATGTTTTTGAGGCACTGCATGGAGACATTCTTCGTGCGGACCAAACCAGCTTCGAGCATGGCAAAACCTGCCGCCATCCACATCACCAAAAAGCCGCCAATCAGAAATAAGAGCGTGTTAAAAACAAAGCTCGTGGTTGCTGCATTATCCGCAACAATTTGCGCAAGGTCAGCCTCCTGCGCCCCGGCCATACTGGGCAGCGCCGCCGTGAGGGCAAACGCTCCGCCGATTGTCATAAGTTTTTTCATAGGATTGTCTCCAAATTATCATTTTCCCACTTGGACTATGCTGCGCGAATGCGGTATCGCGAGTCGAAATCCAGCTCGAGACGACCCTAAGAGCCGCGCGTCCATTTTTAGTGCGTGATATGCAAAATTTGCTTGAAAGCTGTGCAACAGAGATAAGGAGACCCATTATGCGGCCACGATATATCTATAAAATCCTGCAACTGCCCGAGTGGGAGGTTTTAAATACTACCGGAGAATTTACCGGTAGCGCCGTCGATATTGCGGACGGCTTTATCCATATGTCGGACAGCGCTCATGTTCAGGGCACTCTGGATAAACATTATACCTCTGGGGCGGATGTTATCATGGCGCAAATCGATACGGCGTCTTTTGGTCAGGCTTTGATATATGAAGTCTCGCGCGGCGGTGCAGAATTTCCGCACCTCTACGCGCCCTTGCCGCTCAGCGCTGTAACGCGCCATTGGACATTGATGGCTGATGATAAGGGGCGTTACGGCGCGGATATGATCCTAGGTAGCTTATCATGAGCGGGATTTATAAAGTGGCCACGGCGGCGATGCGCTGCCTGCCCGCCGAAGCGGCGCACCGCGCGACGATTGCTGGCCTGAAAACCGGGCTGGGCCCGATTGCGCCCAAACATGACGATCCTGCGCTGGTAACCCATATTGGCGGGCTTCGATTGCCCAGTCCCGTTGGTTTGGCCGCCGGGTTTGACAAAGACGCCGAAGTGCCCAGAGCCATGCTCGCGGCCGGGTTCGGCTTTGTTGAGTGCGGCAGCGTCACGCCGCGCCCGCAAGCCGGCAACCCTAAGCCGCGATTGTTCCGCCTGACAGAAGACAAAGCCGTCATTAACCGTATGGGATTTAATAATGGCGGATTGGCTGTGTTTCGAGAGCGGCTTGAGCGGTTCAGGGAGCAACATGCGGCGGCGCATTTGGGCCTGCTTGGCGCTAATTTGGGCGCGAATAAAGACAGCACAGACCGGGTCGGTGATTATGTAACGGGCCTGTCAACCCTCTGGGGGCTCGCGGATTATTTCACGATCAATATTTCCAGTCCCAACACGCCCGGTTTGCGGGACTTGCAAAATGAAACCGCGATGGACGAACTTTTAGGGCGGATCCAAGAGGCCCGCGCCGGACTGAGCGGTGATAAGCCTTCAGCGCCTATATTCTTGAAAGTTGCGCCGGATTTGGCCTTAGGCGAAATAGAACGCGTGACCGAACAGGCCCGGCTATACGGGATGAACGCGATTATTGTGTCCAACACCACAGTAGACCGCCCTGAAAGCCTCAAAAGCGCGCATAAAAACGAGGCGGGGGGCCTGTCGGGTGCGCCGCTGATGCAGCGCTCGACGCATATTTTAAGGGAGTTTGCCGCTGCGGCTAACGGCAGGATCGACCTCATCGGTGTTGGCGGCATTAGCAGCGGCGCGGATGCTTATGCGAAAATCCGCGCTGGCGCCAAAGCTGTGCAGCTTTATTCTGCTCTGGTTTATGCCGGGCCGGGCCTTGTGATGGATATTCGCAACGACCTCAAAGCGCGCCTGATCGCGGACGGGTTTAAAAATATCGAGGAGGCAGCGGCGGCGCCGTAATTTATCTCTGCGCGGCTTTTAAACCCTGCGTGATTAGCTCAGCAGCTTTTTCCCGGCTCTCCCAGCCTAAAACCTTGACCCATTTATCGGGCTCCAAGTCTTTGTAATGGGCGAAAAAATGCGGGATCCGGTCTTGCATGACCTGCGGAAGGTCTTGGTATGTCTGAACCTGATCATAATAGGGGGTGAGTTTTTGGTGCGGAACCGCGACGATTTTTTCATCAATACCCGCCTCGTCTTCCATCATGAGAACGCCCACAGGTCTCGCGCGGACAACGGCGCCGGGCACGAGGGCGCGCTGCCCGACAACCAACACATCCGTGGGGTCGCCGTCATCCGAGAGCGTGTGCGGAATAAAACCGTAATTACAGGGATAGCGCATCGAGGTGTAGAGAAAGCGGTCGACAAACATTGCGCCGCTGGCTTTATCCAGTTCATATTTGATCGGCTCACCGCCCAGAGGCACCTCGATAATCACATTAATATCAAAAGGCGGGTTTTCTCCGGCGGGAATTTTAGACATGTCCATGGCAGGCTCCGAATGCGGGTCGCGGCAAAAGGCTTTATATGACCGCGCCTCATAAAGGCCCAAGCGGAATTTGCAAGTCTTAG